>DGYN01000134.1 GCA_002398405.1 Caulobacteraceae bacterium UBA5005 | reverse complement strand
CCCCCGCCCGGGCCGGCGCTCCGCCCGCCGGCGGGCGCGGTCCCGGCGGCCTTGCCGCCGACGCGTCGATCCTCCCCGACTTCGCCTTCTCCCACATCTATTCCTCGGGCGAACATGAACTCACGGCCGCCGGTCTCCCGCCGGATTCCAAATGGGCTCAGAAGCTCGGATGCCGGGCCCAGACCCGCGCCGGCGACATCGTCGACACCAACGCCGGCTACGTGAATGACAGCCGCGCTCAGGCCAATCCGAACAAGATCTGGGGGCTGACGCCCCGGCCCGGGACGGCCAAGGTCTACGCCTATCCGGGCTGCGCCGGCGGCAAGGTCGTCGCCGACGTCATCCGCATTGACAAGGGCCACACCGAAGGGCTCGAGCCGCGGGTTACCGAAGAAATCGTCAAGATGATGATGGCGGCCCGCTAGGACCAAGCTTGACGGCCTAGCCCCCCGGCCTGACTAATCCCCATAACGGCCGGCGGTGACCGGTCGAAGGGGAACGCCGAAGATGCCTGTGGTCACGGTCATGGATCGCAAACGGCGCGGGGGCTCGCCGCACGGACCGCTGTTCTGGCTTGGCCTACTGGCCTCCGTCCTTGGCAGCCTCTTCGTTGCGGCGATCGGCGGCTGGCTGACCTTTGGCGGCATTCAGCTGATCCAGCTGGACGGCTCCTGGTACTACGTCCTGGCCGGTCTTGGCCTGGTGTTCTCCGGCCTGTTGCTCGCCTTTCGCCAGGCCTTCGGCGGCCTGATCTTCGGCCTGACCCTGCTGGCGACCCTGGTCTGGTCGGTGTGGGAATCGGGCCTTTCCTTCTGGCCTCTGTTGCCCCGGGTCCTGTCGCCCGTGGTGATCGGACTTTTGGTGCTGCTGCTTCTCCTGGGCGTGCGCCGCAGCCGGCGCGGCCTGGGCATGGCCCTGACCACATTCGGGGTGCTGATCGGCGCGGTCATCCTGGGGATCAGCCTCTTCCTGCAGTTCAGCATTGGCGAGGCCAAGGAAGCCAAGGCGGCGACGCCGGTTCCGGCCGAGCAGGGCGGCGACTGGCGCTTCTACGGGCGCGACCCCGGCGGCACGCGTTTTGCGGCCTATGACCAGATCACCACCGCCAATGTCGCAAACCTCAAGGAGGCCTGGCGCATCCGCACGGGCGACATCGCGACCCGCGGCTCGGAGGACCAGAACACCCCCTCCCAGATCGGCGACACCGTCTATGTCTGCACGCCCAAGAACATCGTCATCGCGCTCGACGCCGACACCGGCGCCGAAAAGTGGCGGCACGATCCAAAGGTCCAGGGCGGCGGCTGGAACCGCTGCCGGGGGGTCGGCTACTATGAGACGGCTGCGGCCAGCGCTCCGGCCAGCGTGGTGCAGAACCCGCCCAAGCCTCTGCCGCTCTGCGCCAAGCGGATCATCTCGACGACCATCAACGCCCAGATGTTCGCCCTGGACGCCGCCACCGGCGCGCGCTGTCCGGATTTTGGCGCGAACGGCGAGGTCAGTCTTCGCGACGGCATGGGCGAGATCAAACGCGGCTACTATTTCCAGACCTCCCAGCCGACCGTCGCCCAGGGCCTGGTGATCATCGGCGGCTGGGTGCAGGACAACAGCGAGCTCAACGAGCCCTCCGGCGTGGTCCGGGCATTCTCGGCCGACACCGGCGAGCTGGTCTGGGCCTTCGACCTCGGCAATCCGGCCATCACCAAACTGCCGCCGGCCGGCCAGACCTACACCCGCGGCACGCCCAACGTCTGGTCGACACCAGCCTTCGACGAGGCCCTGGGCCTCATCTACCTGCCGACCGGCAACGCCACGCCCGACTATTGGGGCTCGCACCGCAGCGACATCGCCGACCAGTATTCCTCTTCCATCGTCGCCCTCGACATCGCCACCGGCCGCGAGCGCTGGAAGTTCCAGACCGTGCATCACGACGTCTGGGACTATGACGTTCCCTCCCAGCCGATGCTGATCGATTTCCCGACCTCGACCGCCGCCATCCCGGCGCTCATCCAGCTCACCAAGCGCGGCCAAATCTTCGTCCTCGACCGCCGCACCGGCGAGCCCCTCACCCAGGTCGTTGAGCGCGCGACGCCCCAGGGCCCCGCGCCCGGCGAATGGGTCACGCCGACCCAACCCTATTCGGTCGGAATGCCGCAGATCGGCTACCGGAAGATCGAGGAAAAGATGATGTGGGGCATCACCCCCATCGACCAGATGCTCTGCCGGATCGCGTTTCGCAAATTGCGCTACGAGGGCGATTTCACCCCGCCTGGCCTCAAGCCCAACCTGCAGTATCCGGGGAACGGCGGCGGCCAGAACTGGGGCTCCGGCTCCTATGACCGCACGCGCAACTACCTCATCCTCAACGAGATCAGGAACCCCATCAAGGTCACGCTGCTGCCCTCCAAAGACCCGGGCGACCAGCTGATCTTGGCGCCGGGCCGCTCGGCCAGGGGGGCCAACGCCGTCCCCTACCAAAGCCGGACCGAGCAGTTCATGTCCGACTTGCAGATTCCCTGCCTGCAGCCGCCCCTGGGGACGCTGACCGCCATCGACCTGAACACCCGCAAGATTGTCTGGCAGGTGCCGACGGGTACGGCGGAGGAGTCCGGCCCCACCCTGCCGTTCGGCGAAAAGTCCAAGCGCGAAGCGACGCCCGTCGGCTGGAAGGTCCCCCTCGGAACGCCGGGTCCCGCCGGTTCGATCACCACCTTGGGCGGTCTGGTTTTCCATGCTTCGACCACCGACAACTATTTGCGTGCCTATGACGCCGCGACGGGCAAGAAGCTCTGGCAAGGCGCCCTGCCAGTGGGCTCGGGATCGACTCCCATGACCTATGTCTCGCCCAAGACCGGCAGACAGTACGTTGTCGTCACCGCCGGCGGCGCGCGCCGCATGCCCGATCGCGGAGACTATGTGGTGGCCTACGCCCTGCCCTAGCCGAGCAGGGTCGGGCGCTCCGCTTCCAGCCATTTAAGGCCTTCCTCGGAGACGGCGGTTGAGAGCGGCCGCGCCTGGTCCACCAGTAGGGTGTCGATCCGCCAGCGGCGGCGGATCGGACCGTCGGTCTGGATCAGCTCGTTGTCCGCCGTCCGCTCGAATTCATCCGCGAACAAAGGTTGGCCCTGGCTGAACGGATCGACGGCCAGGACCGTTCGCCCGTCTCGGCCGTAGGCGACTACGCAATCGAAGAAGGCTTCCGAGTTGTCAGGCGTGATCAGTTCGTGCGCCCGCCCTCCGGCAAACGGGCTCCGCCGGTCCAGCACCAGAATTGCATGGTCTCCGGCGATTACGAGGCCTCCCTCCCGCGGCCGCTCGATCCCGTCGGCGCCGGTTTCCGAAACGAGGCGCAGGCCCACGGATAGCCCCGACGATCCCTCTTGCATCCGCCAGTCCTCCACATAGGCCCCACTCGGGGCCCATTCGATGAGGCACGCGCCGACGCGTTCCAGGCGGCCGGGCTCGGGCCATTTGTCATAGGGCTGGAAGGCGGCGAAGGCATCCCAGTGCATGTGGTCCCCACGCCAGCTCGTCCGCGCGACGAACCCTTCGCCGCGGGCGAGGTGGGAGAGTTCCTCCGCCGTGCAATCGGCGACGTCCTTCCGGTCAGGGATTACGCGGCTGGCCGGAATGCGGATATCGCCGGTGAGGCCATGGCTCTGGACCCAGATCACCGTCGTCGTGGTGTCTTCCTCGCCAGTCGCGAAGGTGATGCAGCGGCGGGAGAAACAGCCGAGCGTCCAGCTGGGAACCGCCAGCGGCCCGGCGAACGGCGCCTGGCGGGCGAGGTCTGCCAGCCTCATGCCTGCGTCCGCGCGCGGGCCTGCTGGCCGAAACTGGCCAGGGCCTGGGCGCCCTCCGGCATCTTGGCCTCGCCCGCCGCGATGCGCTTCTTCAGGTAGGTGAAGGTCTGGGCGGTCTGGGCGTAGAGATGTTCGCCGGAGACGAGGCGCGGATACCTGGCGGGGTTATCGGCGCTGACGAAGTGGGGCAGGGGCTCGACCACCGTGGCGAAGTCGCAGGTGGCGAAAAAGGGAAAGGAATAGCGCTCCTCGGCGACCTTTCTCACCCGGTGGCTGGTGGCGATGAAGGCGCCGTTGGTCCAGGTCTCGACCATGTCGCTGATGTTGATGATGAAGCAGCCGTCCACCGGCGGGGCGTCGATCCAGCGGCCCTCGCCGTTCATTACCTCAAGGCCTGGCGCGGTGGAAAACAGGATGGTGAAAATCTCATAGTCTGTGTGGGCGCCGATCCCCTCGGCGTCGACCGCGTCCGCGTCATAGGGATAATGGATCATGCGCAGTTGGCTGGGCGGGGCGGTCAGCTTGTCGTCGAAGAAGGATTCGTCCAGGCCCATGGCCAGGGCGAAGGCGCCGAACAGCCGCCGGGCCATGGCGTCGACCAGGCCGTAATAGGCGCTGACCTCTTGCTTGAATCCCGGCATGTCGGGCCACAGGTTCGGCCCCAGCATGGCGGCGATGGGCGTCTCATCGACCGCGTCATAGCCCACGTCATAGGCTTCCTTCTTATCGACCTTGCCGGCGGCGAAAACCTCCTCGCCCTCGGGCACATAGCCGGAGTGGTTCACCGACCGGCCGATGTAGCTTTCCATCTTCTTGGCCATGGGCTGGTCGAAGAAGCGCATGGCCGCGGCCTGCAGATTCCGCCGCGCGGTCTCGGGGATCCCATGGCCGCTGACATAGAAAAAGCCCACGTCCCGCGCCGCCGCCGCGATCTCGTCGGCCACCGCCTTGCGGTCGGCGAATGAGGCTGAGGAGAGCCTCGCGATGTCGATGATCGGGATGGAGGAAAAATCGCGGCTCACGGTGGGCTCCGGTAGGGCTTCAGATATTACGGATCGGACGGTTCGTAATAACAGGGCGTCCACTTCGAAGGATCGATCCGGCGGCTTCATCTGACCGAGTCGCGGGCGGCAAAGCGCCCCTCCCGCCCATTTTTGTGGCGCCCGTGGGCGAAATAGGGACAAGGCCGCCCCGGCCCTGGATTATTACGAATTGCCCCACTTGTAATAACGGCCAAGGCCGCTCCGCGCGGCCAGGCGGCCTTAAGAGGGGGCAGAGATGAACAAGATGATGGTGGACCGGCGTTTGCTTCTCATGGGTGCGGCGAGCCTCGTGGCCCTCGCAGCCTGCGGCAAGAAGGAAGAGGAAAAGGCGGCGGCGACTGGGGCGACCTACAACGTCGGCTGGACCATCTACGCCGGCTGGATGCCCTGGCCCTATGCGGCCCAGGCGGGCATCGTCAAGAAGTGGGCCGACAAGTACGGCATCACCATCAACGTCACCCAGATCAACGACTACGTCGAAAGCCTCAACCAGTTCACGGCGGGCAAGCTTGACGCGGTGACCTCCACCAATATGGACGCGCTCACCCTGCCGGCGGCCGGCGGCCGCGACACCACCGCCCTCATCGTCGGCGATTATTCCAACGGCAACGACGGTCTGGTGCTTAAGGGCAAGACCAAGCTTGCCGATGTCAAAGGCCAGTCGGTCAATCTGGTCGAAGGCTCGGTCTCGCAATACTTTCTGGCGCGGGCCCTCGAAAGCGCCTCGCTGAAGATGACCGATATCAAGCTGGTCAACACCTCCGACGCCGACATGGTCGCCGCCTGGGGCACCCCCCAGATGACCGCCGCCGCCACCTGGAATCCGATGCTGTCGGAGATCATCAAAGCCGGCGGCGCGCTCGTTTACGACAGCTCCAAGATCCCGGGCGAAATCCTCGACATGCTGATCGTCGGCACCGACAAGCTGAAGGCCGACCCGAACTTCGGCAAGGCTCTGGTGGGCATCTGGTACGAGACCCTCGGCCTGATGCAGGGCGCGACCCCGGAAGCCGTCGGCGTGCGCACCGAGATGGGCAAGCTGTCGGGCACGGACCTGGCCGGATACGACGCCCAGCTCGCCACCACCTTCATGTACTACAAGCCGGCTGACGCGGTGGCTTACGTCAACAGTCCCGAAGCCGTCACCGCCGCCGAGAAAGTGCGCAAGTTCAGCTTCGAGGCGGGCCTCTTCGGCGAGGGCGCCAAGTCGGTGGACGACATCGGCATCGAGTTCCCCGGCGGAAAGGTGCTTGGCAGCGCCGCCAACGTAAAACTGCGCTTCGACCCGGCCTATATGCAGATGGCGGCCGAGGGGAAGGTCTAGCGACGGCCGGACCAAGGCGCGGGATTTATGGGCGGGCCACAACAACGGCCTTCTCCCACCGGGAGAAGGTGGCCCCCGAAAGGGGGGTCGGATGAGGGGTCCGCACCGTGTTTGAAGGTTATGCTCCAATGAGGTCCGCGCCCGGCGACTTGCCGTCGGTGCGGACCCCTCATCCGTCGCCCCTCAGGGCGACACCTTCTCCCGGCGGGAGAAGGACGTCGTTTTTGTTCGCAGACGGGAGGTTTGCATGCGCCGCCTCCTGAACATTCGACCCAAACGGGGCGGCCGGTTCTTCCTGGGGTTCTTCCCGCTGGCGGCGGTGGGGGTGGCCTATTTCGCCGCCTCGGCCGCGCGCACGGCCGCCAATCCGGCGGACAAGCTCCTGCCGACGCCTGCCGAGATGTGGACAGCGGTCGAGCGTATGGCCTTCACCGTCGATCCGGTGCGCGGCATGATCCCCATGGTGGCCGACACCGGCGCGAGTCTGGAGCGCCTGCTGATCGGCCTTGGCATCGCAACAGCGGCCACCCTTATCATGGGTCTGGTGTTAGGCTTGCTGCCGCTGGTGCGGGCAGGTTTCGGACCCCTGGTCGCGGCGATCTCGGTGGTGCCGCCGATCGCCCTCTTGCCGATCCTATTCATCGTCATGGGCCTGGGGGAGGCCTCAAAAGTCGCGCTGATCGTCGTCGGCATCGCGCCCTTCATGATCCGGGACCTGGCGAGCCACGTCGCCGCCATCCCTGAGGAACAGATGGTCAAGGCCCAGTCCCTGGGCGGCTCCACCTGGCAGATCGGCCTGCGCGTCGCCTTGCCTCAGGCCATGCCGCGCCTGATCAAGTGTCTGCGCCTGTCGCTCGGCCCCGCCTGGGTGTTCCTGATCTCAGCCGAAGCGATCGCCTCAGACGTCGGCCTTGGCTACCGGATTTTCCTTGTGCGGCGCTACCTCGCCATGGATGTGATCATCCCCTACGTCATCTGGATCAGCCTCCTGGCCGTCGCCATGGACCTGATCCTGATGTGGCTCTCCAGGCGCTTCTATCCCTGGGCCCATTCGGCGAGGGACGCGTGAGCATTCTGTCCTTCCGCGATGTCTGGGTGGAATACGGCGAAAAGATCGTCCTGGAAAAGGTTGAGCTCGAGGTCGCCGACAAGAGCTTCGTATCCATCGTCGGCCCGTCCGGCGCCGGCAAGTCGACCTTCCTGCGCCTGGTCACCGGTCAGGAGGCGCCGACCCGCGGCCGCGTCATGCTCGACGGCGAACCCCTGTCGCCAGAGCCCGGCCCTAACCGAGGCGTGGTCTTCCAGCGCTATTCGGTGTTCCCGCACCTGACCGTGCTCGACAACGTCATATTCGGCCTCGATTGCGCCGGATCGCCCCTCCTGGGCCGCGTGTTTGGAGCCAAGCGCAAGGCCGCCGCCGAGCAGGCCGAAGCCCTGCTTACCCAGGTCGGCCTGAACCACAGCCTCAAGGCCTATCCCGCCCAGCTCTCCGGCGGCATGCAGCAGCGCCTGGCCATCGCCCAGGCCCTGATCCGCCGCCCGCGCATCCTCCTGTTGGACGAGCCGTTCGGGGCGCTCGACCCCGGCATCCGCCTCGACATGCACGTCCTGATCACCGAACTCTGGCAGGAGCACGGCCTTACTATCCTGATGGTCACCCACGACATCAAGGAAGCCTTCAAGCTCGGCACGAGGGTCCTGGCCTTCGACAAGCGCCGGCACGACCCCCAGGCCCCGCACCGGTTCGGGTCGACGGCGGTCTATGACTTCCCGTTGACGGAGAAGACGCGGCAGGTGCCGCCGGAGCTTGCTGGATTGGCGAAGGAAGAGGCGGCCTAATTTCCCTTGTCATCCCGGACGCCCGTCGGGCGATCCGCGACCCAGGAATGCAGCGCCCAGTCCCCTGGGTCCCGGCTCTTCGCCGCGCCACGGCCGGGATGACACAAGGGGGTTAGCTGAGGCTGGCGATATACGCCCGCCACCCGCCCAACGCGGTAATATCCGTCGCACCGGTCAGCGCCCTGGGCTCAGCCACAAACCCCTTTACCTGCGAGCCGTCCTCCAGGGTCACCGTGCCGATGGCCAGCGGCGGCGGCACCTCGACGACGAAGGAGCCGAAGGCTTCCACCGGCAGTTCATAGACCTCAACTTCAATGGCCGCCCCCTCCTCCGAATGGATCAAAGCCGGTTTGGGCGGCGTCGTATTGGCCATGGCGTAGAGGCGGTAGGTCGGCGCCGTCTTGGTGCGGGCCAGCAGCCGCGCATCCCGCGATGTCAGCTGCCAGTGAAGCGGCATCCCGGCCAGGTGCGCGCCGACCACGCAGAGCTTCACAGTCTGGGGCGTTCCCTCCGTGTCGAGGGCGGGCTTGTCGGGCATGGGAGCGGCCTTTTCGTATGACTCGGCAAGGGAGAGGAGCGTTTCGTCCGACCAGGCGGGACCGATCAGGGTGACCCCAAAACCTGTGCCGTTGTCGCGGAAACCAGCCGGGACGGCGACGGCCGCCAGGTCCAGCAGGTTGACGAAGTTGGTGTAGAGCCCCAGCGCCCCGTTCAGGGCGAAGGGCTCTGAGCCGACCTCGCGGCGGCGGTAGATGGTTCCGGTGGTCGGCAGGACCAGGACGTCGATGGCCTCGAAGAGCGCCTCGGCGGCGCGGGCGTACTCGGCGAGCTGATAGAAGCCGTCAAAGGCGTCGACCGCGGAAATGCCCTGACCCGCCTGGACGATGGCGCGCACCACCGGGTGGATGGCCAGCGGCTGATCGCGCAGCAGGTCCTTAAGGGCGTGAGTGCGCTCGGCGACCCAGGGACCGGAGTAGAGCAGCTTCGCCGCCTCGATCAGCGGCTCGATATCGACCTCGACGGCCTTAGGCAGGCGTTTCAACGCTTCGAAATAGAGCGCCTCGGATTGCAGGTCGCCGAAGAAGTTGAGCTGGTCAAAGCGGGGGATGCCGAACCGGGTTGCAGCTTCGGCAGGCTCGGCGTTGCGGGAATAGGCGTCCTCCGCATCGAACCCCGCTACCACCCGATCGATCAGGGCCGCGTCCGCCGCATCAGCCGTGAACACGCTGACGCAATCGAGCGAGCGGCAGGCCGGCAGCACCCCGCGCGCCGACCACCGCCCCTTGCTGGGCTTGAAACCGGTGATCCCGTTGAAGGCGGCGGGGACGCGCCCCGATCCCGCCGTGTCGGTGCCCAGCGCGAAGGGCACAAGCCCCGCGCCCACCGCGACCCCGGACCCGGAGCTCGAACCGCCGGAGATGTAGTCGCGATTGAAGACGCAGTGCGGCTCGCCATACGGACTGCGGGTCCCGACGAGGCCGGTGGCGAACTGGTCCATATTGGTCTTGCCGACCAGCACCGCCCCCGCCGTGATCAGCCTCTCGACCACGGCCGCCGACCGCTCTGGCGTGTAGGCGAAGGCTGGGCAGGCGGCTGTCGTCGGCAGACCCGCGATATCGATATTGTCCTTCACCGCGAAGGGGACGCCCGCCAGCGGCAGGTTCTCCCCCTTAGCGATCCGAGCCTGCACACCCCTCGCCGCCACGAGCACGTCCTCGCGCGGGATGCGCAGGATCCAGGCCTGCGGTTGCGGATAGGCGTCGATCCGGTCCAGGGCCTCGCTTGCCACATCGGCGGCCTTCAGCGCGCCTGACCGCACAGCCTCGGCTATGGCCCGCGCCGTCGTCATGCGACCTCCAGGGCGATGACTGGCGCGCCGGCGGCGATGGCGTCCTTCTCCCGGGCATAGACCTCGCGCACCACCCCGGCTGAAGGGGAGGGGACATCGCACTCGGTCTTCATGGCCTCGATGATGGCGATGACCTGGCCGGCGGCAACGCGGTCGCCGGCCTTGACCCGCACCTTCCACATGCTGCCGCCCAAGGGTGCTTCGATCAGTTCGCAACCCTCGGGCGCGACAATGGCTTCTGACGCCGTATCGGCCGCATCCTCCGACGACAGGGCCGCCACCCGGTCAAACTCGCCCCGCGCCTCCCAGTCGGCCCGCTCGGCGTCGAAGGCTGCCTGACGCATCTGCTGGAAGGCGCCGATGCTGTCGGCGTGCTCGGCCAGGAACGCCCGGTATTCGGAAAGTTTGAACACCTCCTCCTCAACCCGGATCGGATAACGGCCCAACGGAAAGTCGCGGCGGGCGGCGGTCAGCTCTTCGTGGCTGACGGGGTAGAACTTCACCCGGTCGAAGAAGCGCAGCAGCCAGGGTTTTCCATCCACAAAGGCGTCCGTCTGCCGCCAGGTGTTCCAGACCTGCAGGGTCCGCCCGAACAGCTGATACCCGCCCGGTCCCTCCATGCCGTAGATGCAGAGGTAAGCGCCGCCGATGCCCACCACATTGGGCGGGGTCCAGGTGCGGGCCGGGTTGTACTTGGTGGTCACCAGCCGGTGGCGCGGATCGACCGGGGTCGCGACCGGGGCGCCCAGATAGACGTCCCCCAGGCCCATCACCAGGTATTCGGCTTCGAAGACGATGCGGTGCACCTCGTCGATGGATGAGAGCCCGTTGATCCGCCGGATGAACTCGATGTTGTCCGGGCACCACGGCGCGTCGTCGCGCACGCTCTCCATGTACTTGTTGATCGTCTCGTAGATCGCCGGGTCTTTCCAGCTGAGCGGCAGGTGGACGACGCGGGAGGGGATTTCGAAGTCGTCGAGGCCGCCCAGGCGGTCCTCGGCCTCGGTCAGAATGCTCAGCAAGCGACCCTGCGAGAGCACCCGGCTGTCGTAGTGGATCTGTAGCGATCGGATGCCGGGGGTCAGATCGATGACCCCGGCGACGTTCAGGCGCTCCATCTCCAGATGCAGGGCATGAATTCTCAGCCGCAGTTCCAGATCCAGCACGATCGGTCCGTATTCGACCAGCAGATGCTTGTCCCCCTGCCGCCGGTAAGTGACGGCGGGCCTGGATCCTCCCCCGTCGAGCATCGCGAGAACGGGGGAGGGGGACCCGAAGGGTGGCGGGGGCGTCGCGGCGCCCGCCTGCGTCCGGGTCAGCGCCCCCTCCACCGCTACGCGGTCCCCCTCCCCCGCTTCGCGAGGGAGGAGCGTGGCGACCAGGTCGCCCTGTTCGATTTCTGCGCCCTTGGCCGTCTCGTCGTCGACCACCTCGAAGGTGAGCGTATCCCCCGGCGCCAACTGCCCGACCTTCCACAGGTCCGCCGCGATGACCACGAACGGGCAGACGAAGCCGCCCAGAGAAGGCCCATCTGGCCCCAGGATGATCGGCATGTCGCCGGTGAAATCGACCGCGCCGATGGCGTAGGCGTTATCGTGGATATTGGAGGGATGCAGCCCCGCCTCGCCCCCGTCGCGCCTGGCCCACTCCGGCTTGGGGCCGATCAGGCGAACGCCGGTGCGGTTGGAGTTGTAGTGCACCTTCCATTCGGCACCCCCGATCATGGCGATGTCGGCCGCGGTGAAGAAGTCGGGGGCCCCGTGCGGTCCGGGGAGCACCCGCACGGTCCAGGCCTTGGTCAGGGACGGCCACAGCGCCGCCGATAGGGGCGGGCTGGCGAGACCCGCGCCCTTGCCCAGGTGCAGCACATCCCCTGCCGCCAGCGCCCGTCCCGCATGGCCGCCGAAACCCCCGAGGGTGAAGGTGGCTCGGCTTTCCAGATAGGGCGGAGTGTCGATGCCGCCCGCCACCGCCAGGAAGCCCCTGAGGCCCGCGCCCTTTACCCGGCCGATCTTCAAGGTCTGGCCGGCGGCGATCTGGAAGGGGGCGTAGGGGGCGACCGGGACACCGTCGAGGGTCGCGCCGAAGTCCGCGCCGGTCAGGCAGGCGGTCGCCTGGGTGTTGAACAGCAGGGTGGGGCCAAGGGCGGTGATCTCCAGACCTGCCGCCTCGGGGGCGTTGCCGACCAGGCGGTTGGCGAGCCGGAAGGAGAAATCATCCATCGGCCCTGACGGCGGAACACCGACGGCCCAATATCCCTGACGTCCGGGATGATCCTGCACCGTGGTCGAGGGGCCGCCCGACAGCACCCGAACCGTCGCAGGCCGGTATTCGATCTCGCTGAGCGCCCGCGTCGAGACCTGGCCGGTGATGAAGGCCGGGCTCCGCGCCACCGTCCGCAGCCAGTCGAGGTTGGTCTCAATTCCCGCCAGACGGCTCTCGTCCAAGGCGGCGGTCAGCTTGACGATGGCCTGCTCGCGGCTCTCCGCCGTGACGATCAGCTTGGCGATCATCGGATCGTAGAAGGCGCTGACCTCAGACCCCGCCTGCACCCAGGTCTCGATCCGGGCATCCTGGGGAAAGGCGGCATCGGTGAGGACGCCGGAACTCGGCCGGTAGTCCTGGCCTGGGTCTTCGGCGTAGAGCCGCGCCTGGATCGAGGCGCCCTTGAGCGTAATGGGCGCCTCCATGAAGGAGAAGTCACCCGCTGCCCCTCGGATCATCCATTCGACCAGATCAACGCCCGTGACCTCTTCGGTCACCCCGTGCTCGACCTGCAGGCGGGTGTTGACCTCGAGGAAGAAGAAATCGTCGCGGTCGGCGTCATAGAGATATTCCACCGTTCCGGCGGACCGGTAGTTCACGGCCTGGCAGAGGTCGATCGCCGCCTTAATGAGGGCCGCGCGGGTTGCGGGGGGAAGGTTCGGGGCCGGGGTTTCTTCGATGACCTTCTGGTTGCGGCGCTGCAGGGAACAGTCGCGTTCACCAAGCGCGATGACCCGGCCTTTGCCGTCGCCGAACACCTGCACCTCAATGTGGCGCGCCTTGCGCACATAGCGCTCGAGGAACACCCCCGCGTCGCCGAAATTGCCCTTCGCGAGCCGCTCGACGGAGGCGAAGGCTTCCGCCACCTGGGCCTCGTCCTCGCAGACCTTCATGCCGATGCCGCCGCCGCCGGCGGTGGCCTTGAGAATGACCGGAAAGCCGATTGTCCGGGCCGCTGCGAGCGCAGCGCCTGCATCGGTCAATAGGTCCGTACCGGGGGCGAGCGGCACGCCATTGGCCTGCGCGAGATCGCGCGCCGTGTGTTTGAGGCCGAAGGCTTTGATGTTTGCGCTCGTCGGGCCGATGAAGGCGATCCCCGCCGCCTCGCACGCTTCTGCGAAAGCAGTATTTTCGGACAGGAAACCGTAGCCCGGATGGATGGCCGTCGCGCCCGCCTGCTTGGCGGCGGCGATGACCAGATCACCGCGCAGATAGCTTTCGGTGGCGGGGGCGGGGCCCAGCCGCACAGCCTCATCGGCCTCGCTGACGTGCCGCGATCCGGCGTCCGCGTCGGAATAGACCGCCACCGACCCGACACCCATTTTCCTCAAGGTGCGGATGATCCGGCAGGCGATGGCGCCGCGGTTGGCGATCAGGACCTTCTGGAACACCTCAGGCCGTCACGATCATGCGCACGGGCGTCGGGTTGAAGCCGTTGCAGGGGTTGTTGATCTGGGGGCAGTTGGAGACGACGACCACGACATCCATCTCCGCCCTGATGTCGACGAAGAGGCCCGGCGCCGAAATGCCGTCGACGATGCCCAGCGCCCCGTCCGCCTCCACCGGCACGTTCATAAACCAGTTGATGTTGGAGACCATGTCCCGCTTGTGGCGGCCGAACCTGGCGTTGCCGTGCAGGAAATTGTCGACGCAGGCGTGCTGGCTCTTGGTGTGGTGGCCGTAGCGAAGCGTGTTGCTCTCGCAGGAGCAGGCCCCGCCGATGGTGTCATGATAGGCGACGTTGGTGGCGGTCACCGTCATCATCGGCCGGCCCTCATTGGAGAGCAGAACAGAACCCTCCCGCAAAAAAAGGTTGCCCTGAAAGGCGATGGTGTCCTGGGCGGAGTAGCGTTCGGCGTCGTCGCCGGCCGCGTACATCAGAAAATCGACCGCCTGGTTTCCCTCCAGATCGACGATCCGCAGGGTCTCGCCCTTTCGGACCAGATGGGTCCAGGGCGCGCGGGCGGGCACGACCTCATCATGGAGGATCTCACCTTGCATAGTAATCCTCGACATTGAGGAAGGCGCGCAGGCCCTCAGGCGTTGCGTTGCGGATTGGATCGTCCGCCGGCGTGATCTCGCCCCGCCAGGCTGTCGCGCGGACGGGGGTCACGGCGTAGTCCGGCCTCGGGTCGAGCACGTGGGGGCAGTTGGCCAGGACCACGATGATATCCATCTCGGCGCGGAAGGTGATCGAGCGGCCCGGCGGGAACGGCCCCGCCTCGGGTATCGTCGCGCCATCGGGCGCGATCTTCACGCCCTTGAACCAGTTGATGCAGGGGTGGACGTCCTTGGCCGACAAGCCGTACTTGCCGGCCGCGATCAGGAAGCGGTCGCGGGCGTTGGGATGGCTTCCCCAGTTGTCGCCGTCGCCGTACTTGCGGGCGTTGGAGGCCGCGTTCGAGGCGCCGCAGAAGGCGTCGTGGGTCCCGGCGCTGTCCTCAACGATCGACAGCAGGACGCGGCCCATGTCGGAGAGAACGAGCTTTCCCGCCCCCAGATAGCCGTTCCACTGCACCTTAAGGGTGTCGGCGACATTGAGCCGCTCGACGGGCCGCTCGGCGTTGAACACCAGCATGGAGACGCAGCCGTCACCCTTGAGGTCTTCCAGCTTCAGGCGCGCGCCCCGCGCCAACGGCTTCGAAGCATATCCTCCAGCGGCAATCGTCTCTTCCCAGACCAAGCCCGCGCTCGCCGGGACGACCGGCATGGCCTCTACCTTGGTCCCGGCCATGGCCCGGGCGTGGGCCTGGGCGCTGTAAGGATCGGCGGTGCTCATGCGGCGTCCTCCCCGTGGGCATGGAGCGGCGGCAGAAGGGCGGTGGTGGTGACGAGCTTGATCTGCTGCACGCCCCGGATCCGGCGAAGCTCATCGCAAAGCTGCTGCAGACGCTCGCCCGGCCCCTGCACCAGCAGTACCTCCAGGGACTGGTCCTCTTCCAGAAAGACGTGTTGCGAGGAGATGACCTCCATCAGATAGGCGCATTGGGTCTGGGCCAGGGCATGGCGCACCCGGCCCGACTCGGCGCGGTAAATCAGAGTGATGGTCCCGGCCACCACCCCGCCCGGTGTCTCCTCGCGGTGCTCGGCCAGTTCATGGCGGATCAGTTCGGCGATCATCTGCGAGCGGCTGGGCAGGGCGCGGTCGGCGACCATGGCGTCCAGCTGACTGAGCAGCTCCGCCGGCAGGCTGACGGAGAGGCGCGCGAGCTGGGAAGTGAGTTCGGCTTCCATGCGCCCGAGCCTGCCGCCATTATTACGAAATGTGCAGTCCGTAATAATGGATGAGCCTCAATCCGCGCCGGGCGCCTCGCGAACAGGCGCCCACTGCACGCCCTTGACTGCTCCTTGGGCGCACAAACGCTTCCCTTCCAATCAAACCCCGCTTACCCTGCGTCAATCCGAGGAAACAATAAGGGGAATACCCCATGACCGTCTCTCATCGCTTCGATCGGCGCCTTGTGCTCGCCGGCCTTGGCGCCGCAGCACTGACGCCCGCTCTGGCTCGCGCCGCCGGCAAGGATTGCTTCGTTTTCCTGCAAGGCAACAAGGTCCTCTGCGCTGACGTCGACGGGACCAACCTGCGCACCATCGCCGAGCGTCCGGCGGGCGCGGCGCGCGGCCTCTATGACGGCATCGCCCTGGATCACGCCAAGGGCCACGTCTACTGGACCGACATGGGCGGCGCCGCGGTCAACGACGGCACCATCACCCGCGCCAATCTCGACGGCACGGACGTGAAGGTCATCATCCCGTCGGGCGGGACCTTCACCCCCAAGCAGATGAAGATCGATCTCAAGGCGAGGAAACTCTACTGGTCCGACCGCGAAGGCATGCGCGTCATGCGCTCCAACATGGACGGCTCGAACATCGAGGTCCTGGTCCAGACGGGCGACCCCGTCGCGAATAAGGGCGACCAGGCCCGTTGGTGCGTGGGCTGCGCCGTCGATACCGACAAAGGCTACGTCTACTGGACCCAGAAGGGCGGCGACAACCAGGGCGTCGGCAGCATCCGCCGCGCCCCGATCCGGCTCAAGCGCGGCCAGACGGCGGAGAGCCGCACCGACATCGAGACCCTGTTCTCCAACATGCCCGAGCCGATCGACCTCGACCTCGATCTGAAAAGCCGCCTGCTCTACTGGACCGACCGCGGCGACAACACCGTCAACCGCGCGCCCCTGGACGCCAAGGGCTTTGACCCCGCCGCCCGCAAGGATCGCCAGGTCCTGGTCACCGGCATGAAGGAGGCGATCGGCGTCTCGATCGACCTGAAGAACAACCGCCTGTTCTACACCTCGCTCGGCGGCGAGGTCGGGACCGCCACCCTCGACGGCAAGAACCACAGGATGCTGCTCACCGGCCAGGGAACCCTGACCGGCATCGAGGTGATGCTGGCCTAGCGTCCGTCACCCCCGGACTTGTTCCGGGGGCCGGAGGGTGGTCCAGGCTGTGCGTCTGCCGCCGCCCGCCGGTCGGCGAATTACCCACCTGAGCGGAGGAAGGTCTGGCCCCCGGAACAAGTCCGGGGGTGACGATCACTTCGGCTGCGCCACCTCCACATAGTCCAGCTTCTGCTTCTGGAAGTGCTCGCGCACCACCGGGCCGTTGATGCTGAACTCGAGACGAGGCTCCTTGGACATGTCGTACTTCGGCCAGGGGACGCCGCCCGCCGCGCCGGGATTTCCATACTTGGCGAAGGACGCCCAATAGGCGTTCATCGACTGGCCGGTGGCCAGGTCCTGCGGATTCGGGTTTCGCATGGTGTTGAAGACGTAGGGGATTTCCACCACGTGTCCGGCGCCCAGCGACGTCGCGCGTTGGCCGGGCGGCAGGTAGGAGAAGTAGTAGAGAAAGGCCGGCTGCCCGGCCTTGGCGTGCAGGCGGGCGATGTTGCGGTCCGGCTCGGTCATCCGCTGGGCGGTGACAAGGTCGTTGATGGCCTGAAGGTCGCTCGTCCCTGCCGGTTGGAAAGCCGCCACCAGTTCGGCGCGGCGATCGGTGACCTTGGGCCAGTCGGCGGCCACTGGGCGCAGGTAGCTCGCCTCATTGCTGTTGCCGCCGATCAGGAGCGGGATTTTCATCTGCTTACCCGCGGCGAAGCCCGGCGCCATGTCGATGGAGATCAGCTTGCCATCCATGATCGGGTAGGGGCGGGTAGGGTCCGAGGTTCCGGTACTGGCCGGCCAGGTGTTGGCTGGCAGCTTGCGCAGGGCCGCGGCTGTCGCCGCCGAATCCCCGGTGACGCCCGCTTTTGTGGCGGCGGCGACCGCAAAGTCTTCGGCCACCTTCAGGGGCGTCGCCGTGGCGCGCGGCCACCCGCTTTCCGAGATCGCCTTGTGGAACAGGCCCTTGGCCGGAGGATTGACCATCATCCACAGGATCGACATGGCGCCGGCGCTTTCGCCAAACACGGTGACGTTGCCCGCGTTGCCGCCGAACTGGCCGATGTTGTCGCGCACCCACTTCAGGGCGTGGATCTGGTCGGCCATGCCGAAGTTCGCCGTCTGGCCTTCCTTGGTCAGGGCCGGGTGGGCGAACCAGCCCCAGCGGCCCAGGCGATAGTTGAAGGTGACGGTGATGACGTCCTGCTTGGCGAACTCACGGCCATCGTGCTGCGCGCCAAAGGCGCCGGTGGAATTTCCGCCGGTAAAGCCGCCGCCATAGATCCAGACCATAACGGGCAGCTTCGCACCGGGCTTGGCGGTCGCGGGCGTATAGACGTTGAGATAGAGGCAGTCCTCCTGGGCGCCGCAGGCGGGCCCCGCCTTGGCCGCATCCAGCGTGGTGGACCACGAGGCCGGCTGCTTGGGCGCGCGCCAGCGGTTATCGCCCACCGGCGGGGCGGCGAAAGGAATCCCTAAATAGGTGACGACGCCGTTTTCGATCCGGCCGTTCACTGGACCCGAGCGGGTGCGGATCACGGGACCTTTTTCGCCCTTGGCCTCGACGGGACCGGGCGCCTGCGGCGGTCCGCCGCGGCCTGCGCCGGCCGGCGGCTGGGTCAAACCCGAGCTGGCGACGGCGAGCGCACCCAGCGCAAGCGCGGCTGCATAAGCGAAACGGGCTCTAAACATGGCGTCCTCCTTGTCCGGTCTTTCGCCGGAACCAGCGGCCTTTTTCGGCGCAACCGGAGGTCCTGTAAAGCGCCGCGCGGCACGGCTAATTTTTGGGCGCCATCATGTTTAAGGCCAAATAAACCACTTCGGCCTAACGCTCGGAATCAACTGAAAAAGAAAGTCTAAGGGGACAGCGTCAGATGTTCTTCCACAAGCTCCCAAACATGCGGAAGGCCATGGCCTGGATGTTCGCCGGCATCGCGCCGATCCCGGCGGCGGTGGGCCTGGTCGCCTATCTCGTATGGCTGAACCCGATCGTGGCGGCCCAGTCCGCTCAAGTGGCGCAGACCACGGTTTGGGCGCTGGTGGGAGCCATCGCGTTCAGCGCGGCGGCCGGCTATGCGGGCGGCCTGCGCCTAGCCATGGCGGTCGATGATCCGCTGCACCACTGGGCGCGTTTCCACGCGCACCTAATGGACAAAAAGGGCGTGGTCGATGAACCGATCCCCTACATCGACTTCAAGGGCGCCCTGGGCAAGATGGCCGTGCGCGCCAGCGGCAGTCAGAAGTGGCTACTCGACCGCGCCGCTGAAGCCGCCGCCAACGTCGAAGAGACGCGTGTCGCTCAAGAGGCTCGCGAAGCGCACGAACGCGCCCTTGCCGTGAAGGACAGCGAGCAGTCCACCGTCGTCCATGCTCTGGCCCAGGGGCTTTCCAAGGCCGCCGACGGCGACCTTCAGTACCGCATCAACGCCGAATTCCCGCCGAGCTATCAGCAGGTGAAGGACGACTTCAACGACGCCATGGACAAGCTGCAGGACGCCATGCGGCGCCTGGCGGTCAGCGCCCTGGGCATCCGCGCCTCCACCGACGAAATCAGCCAATCGGCTGAGGATCTGTCGCGCCGCACCGAAAACCAGGCCGCCAGCCTGGAGGAAACCGCCGCCGCTCTCGACCAGATCACCATGACGGTCCGCAAGACCGCCGACGGCGCGACCGAGGCGAGTTCCGTCGTGCTCGGCGCCAAGGCCGAGGCGGAGGAGAGCGGCCAAGTGGTGCGCGACGCCGTCGCCGCCATGAGCGAGATCGAACGGTCCGCCCAGCAGATCAGCCAGATCATCGGCGTCATCGATGAGATCGCCTTCCAGACCAACCTTCTGGCCCTCAACGCCGGCGTTGAAGCGGCGCGGGCGGGGGATGCGGGCAAGGGCTTTGCGGTCGTCGCTTCCGAAGTGCGGGCGCTGGCCCAGCGCTCAGCCGGCGCGGCCAAGGAGATCAAGGCCCTGATCCTCACCTCCTCGAGCCAGGTGACCAGCGGCGTGCAACTGGTCGGCCAGACCGGCCAGGCGCTTGGGCGCATCCTCGCCAAGGTCGGCGAAATCAACGGCCTGGTCGCTGACATCGCCGCCTCCGCCAAGGACCAGGCCGCGGGCCTGCACGAGGTCAACAGCTCCATCAACCAGATGGACCACGTCACCCAGCAGAACGCGGCCATGGTCGAGGAATCAACCGCCGCCTGCTTCGCCCTGGCTTCGGAAGCCCAACAACTCACCGAGCTGATCCGCAAGTTCGAGATCGGCGATATCGGCGAGGTCAAGGCGATCCGCCCTCCGGTGAGGCACAGCCACCGGCCGGCCCGCGCTGTCGTTCCGCAGATGCGGACAACAGGCGCCGGCGGGGCGGCCCGCAAGATTGAGATAAGTGAAGACGGTTGGGAGGAATTCTGAGGCGATCATGGACAGGCTCGTTCCGGAGCTTCGCTTACCAGCCGTCCTCGACACCGCGGCCGCTCCGGCGCTTGTCCAGGAGCTAGCCGCCCTGAGGGGCGGCGCCGTTTGCCTTGAGGCGGCGGACGTTACCCGCCTGGGCGGACTTTGCCTCCAGGCGCTGCTGTCGGCCCGCTCGACCTGGGCCTCCGATGGCCATGCCTTTTCGATCAAGAACCTTTCGCCTGCAATGCAAGAAACCCTGGCGCTTTGCGGCGCTGAAGTCCTTGGGACCTAGACCTGATGCGTGAATCCAAGACAATCCTGACCGTGGATGACTCCCGCACCATGCGGGACATGCTGCTGATGACCCTCAACGAAGCGGGCTATGACGTAGTGCAGGCCGAGGATGGCGAGGACGGCCTGGCCAAACTGGGCGACATGCGCCCCGACGCAATCATCACCGACATCAACATGCCCAAGCTCGATGGCTTCGGATTCATCGAAAAAGTCCGCGAGGACCCCTCCTACGTCTCGGTGCCGATCCTGGTTCTGACCACCGAGAGTGAGCAAGACCGCAAGGACCGGGCCCGCGCCGCCGGCGCCACGGGCTGGATTGTAAAGCCGTTCAATCCCTCGAAACTGCTTGAGGCTCTGCGCAGGGTTGGCGCCTGACCCCATGAGCACGCCGCCTCGTCAAACTGGAGTGCCTGCCGATACGATGGCCGGTATCCGCGTCGTCTTCTTCGAGGAGTGCGACGAGCATCTTGGCGAGCTCGAAAACGGTCTGATCGCCATTCAGGAGGGCGATCGCGATCCTGAGACCATCAATATTATTTTCCGCGCCGTGCACTCGATCAAGGGCGGGGCTTCGATCTTTGGCCTGGAAGCCTTGGTGGGTTTCGCACACACCTTTGAGAACCTGCTGACCAAGGTCCGGTCAGGCGAAAAGGCCCTCGACGAGGCGGTGATCAAGACCTGCCTCAAGGCGGCCGATGTCCTTGCCGACCTGGTGCGTGAAGCCAATGGCGGAGCTGCGGTTGAGGACGGCAAGGCCGACCCCCTGGTCTCCACCCTGACGGCGCTTTCCAGCGGATCGTCCGCCGGCGCCGAAGAGGCCGAGGAGGAAGATCCAGAGCTCGCGGCCCTGCAGTTCCAGCCGGTATCGGTGAGCTTCGCCGAACTTGACGTCGCCGCACCCAAGACCCTCGCCATCCGCTTCAAGCCGGGTCTGGCGATGTACGCCAAGGCCAACGACGCCATCCTCATCCTGCAGGAGCTGTCGCGCTACGGCGAGGTCAAGGCGGCCGTCAACACCGACGCCCTGCCGCTGCTCGATGGCCTGGACCCGCGCGAAGGGTATCTGACCTGGCACATCAGCCTGCTCACCACCCAGCACCCCTCCCTGGTGCGCGAGGTGTTCGAGTTCGTCGAAAATGACTGCGAGCTTGAGATCAGCGAGGCAGAGACGATCGCGCCGATCGCAGCGCCGCCGCCGCCGGTGATTGAAGCCCCCCCCACCGCCCCGCCGGTCTCTTTCGCTCCCGCGCCTGCTCCGGCGCCAGTGGGTCCCGTTGAGGCGGCTCCCGTGCCAAACCAGCCTCAGACCCAAGGCTCGATCCGCGTCGATCTGGACCGGGTGGACCGGATGATCGATCTGGTGTCCGAGCTGGTGATCAACCAGTCGATTCTGGTGCAGCGTCTTGCCGGAGAACGGTTCAACGGCCAGGCCGAAGTGTCGGCCGCCCTGGAGGATCTCGACAAGCTGACCCGGGAAATCCAGGACAGCGTCATGGCGATCCGCGCCCAGCCGGTGAAGGCCGTCTTCCAGCGCATGAGCCGTCTGGTCCGCGAGGTCGAGGCCGTGACCCGCAAGCCGGTGCGGCTGGTGACCGAGGGTGATGCGACCGAAGTCGATCGCACGGTGATCGAGCGCCTCTCTGATCCGCTCACCCACATGATCCGCAACGCCATCGATCACGGCATCGAGCCGCCCGAAAAGCGCGCCGCGGCCGGCAAGCCCGCCATGGGCACGGTGAAGATCGCCGCGGCGCATCGCGGCGGGCGGATCATCATCGAGGTTTCCGACGACGGCGCCGGGATCAATCGCGAACGGGTCCGGGAAAAGGCCGTCGAGCGCGGAGTCATCGGCGCCGAGGACCGCCTCACCGACGAAGAAACCGACAACCTGATCTTTGCAGCGGGCTTTTCCACCGCCGACCAGGTGTCGGATATTTCGGGCCGGGGCGTGGGCATGGATGTGGTGCGCTCGGGCGTTCAGGCGCTGGGTGGACGTATCACCGTGACCTCGGTCCAGGGCCAGGGTTCAACCTTCACCCTTAGCCTGCCCCTGACCCTGGCGGTCATGGACGGCATGCTGGTTCAGGTCGGCGACCAGGGCATGGTCGTGCCGCTCACCGCCCTTGTGGAATCCTTCCAGGTCGCGCCGGGGGACGTGACCCGCCTAGGGGTAGAGACCACCTTCCTGCATCTGCGCGGCGCCAATGTCCCCCTGCTCGACCTTGGGGCCATGCTCGGCTACCCGCGCGGCGAGGACGAGGACGGACGCCACGTCGCCCTCCTGGTCGAGGACGATTCCGGGCAGCGCGCGGCCCTCCTGGTCAATGATATCCTCGGCCAGCAGCAGGTCGTCATCAAAAGCCTCGAAGCCAACTATCGCGAGGTGCCCGGCGTCGCCGCGGCAACCATCCTCGGGGACGGGCGGGTCGCGCTGATCCTCGACGTAAACGCCATCCTTTCCCGGCGCCGGCGCGTCTGCGCCGAGCCCAAAGCCGCCTAAGGGGAGTCCGCCGATGACCGAACAGAGCCCGATCGCCCTTCGCGAGCTGATCTCCTTCAAGGTGGCCGCCCAGGAATACTGCGTCGACATCATGTCGGTGCGCGAGATCCGGGGCTGGACTCCCGCCACGCCGCTCCCCTCCGCCGCGTCTTTCGTGCGTGGGGTGATCAACCTGCGCGGCGCGGTGCTGCCGGTGGTCGACATGGCGGCGCGGCTGGGTATGGCGGCGTCCGAGCCCACCGAGCGGCACGTCATCGTCGTGGTCTGGATTGAGGGTCAACTCGTCGGCCTCTTGGTCGATGCGGTCTGCGATATCCTGGCCGTGGCCCCCGAGGGCCTGCAGCCGACGCCGGACCTGGCGTCGAGCGAGGTTCAGTCCTTTGTCGAGGCCCTGCTCAATGTCGATGGACGGATGATCGGCCTCATCGATCTTTCGTCCCTGCTTCCCCCTCAACAGACCCAGGCGGCCTGAGTTAGACCCTTGCGACCCGTCACCACCCCTTCGAAGGCCGAGCGCGGCAACCTCGCCGAGGGCGAGTACCCGTTCACGATCAGCGACTTTCGCCAGATCGCGTCGGTGCTGCGCTCCGACGTCGGCATCATGCTGACCGAGGCCAAGGCGCCGCTGGTCTATGCGCGCCTGGTCAAGCGGCTGCGGGCTCTGGGTCTGGAAAGTTTCCGGGCTTACGGGGCGCTCATCGCCACCGACCGGGGTCAGGACGAGCGCCGGCGCATGATCAGTGCGCTGACCACCAACGTCACGAGGTTCCTGCGCGAACCGCATCACTTCGATCACCTCAAGAAGGAAGTCCTGCCGGCCCTGATCGCCAAGGCAAAGAGGGGCGGCCGGGTCCGCATCTGGTCGGCGGGCTGCTCCAGCGGCGAGGAGCCATATTCCATCGCGTTGACCGTCACCTCGCTAATGCCCGACGCCATGCATCACGACATCAAGATTCTGGCGACCGACATCGACAGCGACATTCTCGAAAAGGCCAGGGCCGGGGTCTATACCCGCTCCAGCCTTGAGCCTGTCCCGCCCATTGATCGCGACCGCGGCTTTCAGGAAGTCACCACCGCCCAGGGCCGCAAGGTCTGGCAGGCTTCGGCTTCAGCGCGCAACCTGATCAGCTTCAAGGAACTCAACCTCATCGGCGACTGGCCGATGAGCGGACCGTTCGATGTCATCTTCTGCCGCAACACGGTGATCTACTTTGACGAAGAGGTGCAGGCCGGCATCTGGCGGAAGATGGCCGGTTTGATGCCGGGTGGAGCGACCCTGTTCATCGGCCACTCCGAGCGGGTTACGGGCGCCAACCAGTTCGAGCCGGTGGCGCTGACCACTTACCGGCGCGTGGAGGGCGGCTGATGCCTCATGCATCCCAAATGTCAGTTCTTGTGGTCGACGACCAGCGTTCCATCCGCGCCATCGTCAAGGACAGCCTGCAGCAGTTGGGTGTCCGGATGATCACGGAGGCCGAGGACGGCGAGGAGGCTCTGCGCTCCCTGCAGGCGCACTCAGTCCACCTGGTCATCTCCGACCTAAACATGCCCAAACTCGACGGTCTTGGGCTTTTGAAGGCCATCCGCGCCGACGAAAGTCTAAAGAAGACCGCCTTCATCATGCTGACCAGCCGCGGCGAGGTTGAACTGGTCCGCCAGGCGGTGTCGCTGGGGGTCAACAACTATCTCACCAAGCCCTTCACCCTGGGTCTTCTGAAAAAGAAGATCGAAACTGTCTTCGGGCCGCTCCTATGACCGAGACGCGCATCCATGTGATCCAGGGCGAATACACCGTCACGGCGGACCCCAACGTCATGCTGACGACGACGCTGGGAAGTTGCGTCGCGGCCTGCATCCGCGATCCCCTGGCCAAGGTCGGGGGCATGAACCACTTTCTGCTGCCCGATGGCGCCGACCGGCTGGACGCCGAGGCGACGCGTTACGGCGCCTACGCCATGGAACTTCTGATCAACGGCCTTCTGGGCGCGGGCGCGAGGCGCGAGCGGCTGGAAGCCAAGCTGTTCGGCGGCGGCCACCTGTTCGACCGGCTAGTCAATGTTGGCGAGCAGAACGTCGCCTTCGCCGAGGAATTCCTCGCTCGCGAAGAAATCAGGATCATCGGCGGCAGCGTGCGCGGACCGCACGCCCGCCGTCTGCAGTATTGGCCGGTGTCCGGCCGTGTACGTCAACTTTCGCTCGACCGCGCGGACGATGTGTTCGCTGGTGAAATGATCAAGGCGCCCGCGGATACGGGCTCGGTGGAGCTTTTTTGAAATGGCGATGACCATGCTCAAAGACGGAACAACCGACACCCTGTCCCTCGCCGAGGCGATGGAGCTGCTCAAGGACGGTATGGAAAAGGTCGCCTTCGATATCGTCAAATTCCAGGCGATGGTTGGAGACCTGATCCGGGCCTCAGGCTCGTCCGGCGACGAGGCGGTGGTCGAGCGGGCGCAGGCCATCGACGCCATGGCTCAGACCCTGTTCCGGCTGACCCGGTCGGCCGAGGCGATCAGCGAGGCGGCGGAAGGGGCGGGCGCGGGGGACGTCGGCCTGGATCTTGACCGCACCGCCAAGGCCGATCTGCGCCAGGCGGCCGCCGGGACGTTTGACGGCGGCGGGGACATGGACCTGTTTTAGGGTTTGATCCGGGCCAGCACCTGGCCTTCTTCGACCTGGCCGGCGGAGACAAGGTCTTCGACGACGCCGGCGAACGGCGCGGCCAGGACATGCTCCATTTTCATCGCTTCGAGGACGAGCAGGGTTTGACCCTGGGCGACGGTGTCGCCGGATTTCACTTCGGCTGAGACGATGCGGCCCGGCATGGGGGAGCGGATTGCGCCGTCGGAGGCGGCGGCGTGGCGGGTGGAGGCGCGGCGGGGGAAGAGGAATTCGTGGGTGTCGCCGTCCTGGATGAGGATGGGTGGTTTTACACAAATTGAGCCAGACGGGGTGGTGGGGGCGAGGCCGTTGATTTTCGCCACATAGTTGGGCCAAGCATCGGGATTCGTTGAGGTTTCTATCTCGATTTGCGAAACGGCGCCGTCGATTTCGACGGTGAGGGTGGTGGGCGACGAGGGGGCGTTGAGGCGGAAGCCGGCGAGAGGCGGGAGCTCCTTGCCGTCGAGGGCGATGCGCCAGAGCGACTCTTGGGAGAGGGGCGGGGTGGCGAGACTTTCGGCCTCGGTTTCGATGAAGGCGGTGTCGACGTCGCCGGCGATAAAGCGGGGGTGGGAAAGGCAGCGGGCGAGGAAGCCGGCGTTGGTTTTTACGGGGCCGATGAAGGTCGAGCCGCAGGCGGCGGCCAGCATGTGGGCGGCGTGGGCCCGGTCGTCGGAGTGGGTGATCAGCTTGGCGATCATCGGGTCGTAGAAGGGGGTGATCTCGCCGCCCTCCTCGACGGCGCTCTCGATGCGCAGCCAGCCGGAGGGGAGCTGGAACTGAGTGAGCTTGCCGGTGGAGGGCAGGAACTTTTTGGCCGGGTTTTCGGCATAAAGCCGGGCTTCGATGGCGTAGCCGTTGAATTTGATCTGGTCCTGGGTGAGCGGCAGGGGCTCGCCGGACGCGACCCGCAATTGCCACTCGACGAGGTCGACGCCGGTCACGGCCTCGGTGACGGGATGCTCGACCTGGAGGCGGGTGTTCATCTCCATGAACCAGATGCGGTCGGCGCGCAGGCCCTGAGACGCATCGGCGATAAATTCGATGGTGCCCGCGCCTTCGTAGGCCACGGCCTTGGCGGCGCGCACCGCGGCGTCGCAGATGGCGGAGCGGGTCGCCTCATCCATGCCGGGGGCGGGGGCCTCCTCGATGACCTTCTGGTGGCGGCGCTGCAGGGAGCAGTCGCGCTCGAAGAGATGGACGACGTTGCCGTGGGTATCGCCGAACACCTGCACCTCGATGTGGCGCGGCCGGGAGACATAGGTTTCCAAGAGGACCCGGTCATCGCCAAAGGCGGCTTTCGCCTCGCGCTTGGCGGCGGACAGGGCCGCGTCGAATTCTGCGGATGTGGCAACCTTGCGCATCCCTTTGCCGCCGCCGCCGGCCACGGCCTTGATCAGCACCGGATAGCCGATCGCGGCGGCTTCCCGGGCGAGGCGCTCGGGGGACTGGTCCTCGCCGAGGTAGCCAGGGGTGACCGGCACGCCCGCTGACGCCATCAGCGACTTGGCGGCGTCTTTCAGGCCCATGGCCCGGATCGCGGCAGGCGGTGGGCCGACCCAGATGAGGCCGGCGTCGATGACGGCCTGGGCGAAGTCTGCGTTTTCAGAGAGGAAACCGTAGCCGGGGTGGATGGCCTCAGCGCCGCTTTCCTTCGCCGCGGCGATGATTTTATCGCCCCGCAGATAGCTCTCGGCGGCGGGCGAGGGGCCGAGGTGGACGGCGGCGTCGGCGTCGCGGACGTGCAGGGCGTCGGTGTCCGCATCGGAAAAGACCGCGACCGTGCGCACGCCTAAGCGCCGCGCCGTGCGGATGATCCGCCGGGCGATCTCACCCCGGTTGGCGATGAGAAGTGAGGCGATCAATGAGGCGCCTAGTCTTGGGCCCAGGAGGGTTTCTTCTTGGCGAGGAAGGCGCGCACGCCCTCCTGGCCTTCATCGCTGACCCTGGCCTTGGCGATGCGGCGGGAGGTCTCGTCTACGACGCTGCTGTCGATCTCGCGGCCATAGAAATCGTCCACCAGGCGCTTGGCCTCGGCCACCGCGCCGGGGGCGGCGAGCTTGATCTCCCTGGCGAGGCGGGCCTTCACGGCGGCGAAGTCATCCGCGACCTCGGTGACCAGACCGATGGCAAGTGCATGGGCGGCGTCGAACACCGAGCCGGTGGCGAACAGGGCCTTGGCATGGCGCGGCCCGATGGCGCGGATCACATAGGGGCTGATCACCGAGGGGATGATGCCCAGGCGAACCTCCGAGAAGCTGAACTTGGCGTCGGACTTGGCGACCGCCATATCGCAGGCCGCCGCCAGCCCCGCGCCGCCGCCGTAGGCGCCGCCGTCGACCAGGGCCACGGTGAGCGCCGGGATGTTCGAGAGGGTGACCAGCATCTTGGCCATGCCCAGCGCATCGGTGCGGTTGTCATGCTCGGGCAGGTCCGCGGCCCTCGCCATCCAGTCGAGATTGGCGCCGGCGCTGAAGGTTCCGCCTGCCCCCCGCAGGAAGACGAGGCGAACCTCCGAGTCCTTGAGGGTCTCGAAGGTCTGGTGCAGGGCCCCGATCACCTCCTCGTCGAAGGCGTTCCGGGTGGCGGGGCTGTTGATGGTCACGGTGGCGACGCCGTCCGGTGTGGCTTCCAGGAGGACGAGCTTGCTGGTCGCGTCGGTGTCGGGGCCCTCAACGAGGGGATCGGCGATGGGGTTGGTCATGGAAGTTTGTTCCTCACATCCGGAAAACGCCGAAGGTCGTGTCGGGGATTGGCGCATTTAGGCTCGCCGATAGGGCCAGACCCAGGACGTCCCGGGTTTGAACTGGATCAATGATGCCATCGTCCCACAGGCGGGCCGAGGCGAAATAGGGGTCGCCCTCGCGCTCATAGCCCTCGCGGATCGGCGCCTTGAAGGCGTCCTCGTCTTCCCTTGACCAGGTCTCGCCCTTGGCCTCGAGGGCCTCGCGCTTGACAGTGGCGAGGACGCTGGCGGCCTGTTCGCCACCCATGACGCTGATGCGCGAATTGGGCCAGGTGAAGAGGAAGCGGGGGGAGTAGGCGCGGCCGGCCATGCCGTAGTTGCCGGCTCCGAAGGAGCCGCCGATCAGGACGGTGAACTTGGGGACTTCGGCGCAGGCGACCGCGGTGACGAGCTTGGCCCCATCCTTGGCGATGCCGCCGGCCTCGTATTTGCCGCCGACCATGAAGCCGGAGATGTTTTGCAGGAAGACGAGCGGGATCTTCCGCTTGCAGGCCAGTTCGACGAAGTGGGCGCCTTTGAGCGCGCTCTCGGAAAAGAGGACGCCGTTGTTGGCGAGGATGGCGACGGGATAGCCCCAGATCTTCGCAAAGCCGCAGACCAGGGTGGTTCCGTAGAGGGCCTTGAACTCATCGAAGTCCGAGCCGTCGACCAGGCGGGCGATGACCTCGCGCACGTCATAGGGGGCGCGCACGTCGGTGGGGACGATGCCGTAGAGATCGGCGGGATCGTAGGCGGGGGGCGGGGCCTCCGGAGCCAGTCCGGGGGCGACGACGGTCTTATCGTCATTCAGGCGGGCGACGATGGAGCGGACGATTTCCAGGGCGTGTTCGTCGTCGTCGGCGACGTGATCGACGAGGCCCGACTTGCGGCCGTGGGTGTCGGCGCCGCCGAGTTCCTCGGCGGTGATCACCTCGCCGGTGGCGGCTTTGACGAGCGGCGGGCCGCCGAGGAAGATGGTCCCCTGGCCGCGGACGATCACCGTCTCGTCGCTCATGGCCGGGACATAGGCGCCACCGGCCGTGCAGGAGCCCATGACGCAGGCGATCTGGGCGATTCCCGCCGCGCTCATCCGCGCCTGGTTGAAAAAGATGCGGCCGAAGTGCTCGCGGTCGGGGAAGACGTCGGCCTGATGGGGGAGGTTCGCGCCGCCGCTATCGACCAGGTAGAGGCAGGGGAGGCGGTTTTGCTGCGCGATCTCCTGGGCGCGGAGGTGCTTTTTCACCGTCATCGGGAAATAGGCGCCGCCTTTGACGGTGGCGTCGTTGGCGACAACCATGACCTCGCGGCCGGAGACCCGGCCTATGCCGCAGATGATCCCCGCGCCGGGGGCCTCGCCGTCATGCAGGCCGAAGGCGGCGAACTGGCCGATCTCCAGGAAGGGGGAGCCGGGGTCGAGGAGCTTGGTGACCCGGTCGCGGGGGAGGAGCTTTCCCCGTTCGGTGTGGCGGGTGCGGGCGGTTTCGGGGCCGCCGAGCGCCAGGGTCGCCGCGCGGTCGCGGAGGGTGGCGGCGAGGGCGCGATTGTGGGCGGCGTTGCGCTGGAAGAGCTCGGAGGCGGGGTCGATGGAGGTTTCGAGTTTGGTCATGATGCGAGGCCGCATTCCGCAAATCCTCCCCCATAGGGGGAGG
>DGYN01000013.1:100190-104739 GCA_002398405.1 Caulobacteraceae bacterium UBA5005 | reverse complement strand
CGCCTCGCCAAGCTGGCCGGCGGCGTCGCCGTCGTCCGCGTCGGCGGCTCGACCGAAGTGGAAGTGAAGGAACGCAAGGACCGCGTCGACGACGCCCTCAACGCGACCCGCGCGGCCGTGGAAGAAGGCATCGTCCCCGGCGGCGGCGTGGCTCTGCTGCGCGCCAGCCAGGCCCTGATCGGCATGAACGGTGAAAACGCCGACCAGAACGCGGGGATCAACATCGTCCGCCGCGCCCTGCAGGCGCCGATCCGCCAGATCGCCGAAAACGCCGGCGTTGAAGGCTCGATCGTTGTTGGCCGCATCCTTGACGAGAAGGGCAAGAGCTTCGGCTACAACGCCCAGACCGAAGAGTACGGCGACCTGGTCAAGGCCGGCGTCATCGACCCGGCCAAGGTGGTCCGCACCGCCCTGCAGGACGCCGCGTCCGTCGCGGGCCTGCTGATCACCACCGAAGCGGTCATCGCCGACGCCCCCAAGAAGGGCGGCCAAGGCGGCGGCATGCCTGGCGGCGGCGGAATGGGCGGCATGGGCGACATGGACTTCTAAGTCCGGTCAGTCAGCACCTAACCAACGCGAAGGGCGGGATCGAAAGGTCCCGCCCTTTTGCTATGGGGCAAGCTCCCGGGCGAGTTTGGCGGAGTCGCCTCTGGTCGAAAGGAAGATCAGCCCGTCGGTCAGGGCGGAAATCGTCGACTCCAGCCAGCGTGCACTTTTCCCACGTCGAGCGGCCTCTTCGATATGCTCCTGCTCCTGTCGCTGGATCACGCCGATGACCGCGGCGAGCTCGCTATCGCGTGGCCGCAGATAAGCGAGTTGGTCGTCGAGATGCCGGTGGACCGTCCGCTCCACGGCGACGGTGCAGGCGACGATCGCGCCGCGGCCGATCAAACCCGTCAGGGTTCCGAGCACCGCACCGCCCATGCCCCAAATCCACATCAGCCGACAGGGCTTGCTCTGCCGCGCCGGCATCAGGGCGCGAAAGGCAGCCAGATGTTCGCGCTCGTGACCCAGCGCTTCCTCCAGAAACGGGAGAAGATCCGGACACCGCACCCGCGCCGTAGCGATCTGCGCACGGTAGATGCGGATCGCACCGTGCTCGCCGCCGTGGTTCACGCGGAGGATGCGGGCGGGGATTGTGCGGTTGAGTCGCTCCATGATCCTATGGCGCCTCGCCATAGCGGTTCGCGCCGGGCTTGGTCGGCTGGGCCAGGAGGGCGATCAGGATGATCAAGGCGATCATATAGAGGCCGCTACAGATGAGGTTCGCGAAGAGCCACATAAAGAAACTCTCGTCCGGCAGTCCGTTGAAAAAATCGCTGGAGAAAGAACCGAACATCATCGGCGTGGCGATCATCGAGGCGGCGGTAAAGGGAAGCGGCAGCACGCCCCACCAGCCCGGTTGACCCATGTCGTGCAGCCGCCGGGTGACAGCGGCGGCCATGAGAGCGACCATAACCGCAAGGCTCACAAGGCTGATCGCCACCAAAGGCCCAAGAAGTGGGAGAAAGGTCTTGCTCATCAACTCGGCCATTTGGGCGTTAACCACCGCCGGGTCGGTGACCTCCGAAAGGGTCGCCGTGACGCGCATCATGTCGGCCATCATTTCCGACATCATGACCAGCATGATCGGCGTCATGACGATCTGCATGACCACGAAATGGATGAGATAGATCCAGCCCACATAGGGCCAGAACTGGCGGCGCGGCTCCCGACCCTGAAAGATCGTGAGCTGGCCAAGCCCGCGTTTCAACGCATCGAACATCTGACCGCCCCCCGTGTCGCCAGTTGAACTTATGCCGCACGTTCGGCCAGCGCGAAAATAACCCAGTTTTAAGCCTAATGGGCCAAGGTCCGGGGCATGGGGCAGGTTCACTACGAAGTCTTTGTTCGCAAGCCGGGGGCGGCGAGCTGGGCGCTTGAGCTGGCGACCGAGGACCGCACCCGCGCCACCGAAGTCGCCGAAGAGCTTATCGCCACCGGCAAGGCCCACGCGGTCAAGGTGGTCAAGGAAACCCTCGACGAGGAGACCCGCGAGTTCAAATCGGTCACCATCCTGACCAAGGGCGACACCGGCAAGGCCGACAAGAAGAAGCCCGAGAAGGACGTGCAGCCCCTCTGCGTCTCGCCGCAGGACCTCTACACCATCCACGCGCGCGAACAGATCGGCCGCCTTTTGGAAAACTGGCTGGTCCGCGAAAGGGCGACGCCGTGCGAGCTCTTGCACCGGCCCGACCTCATTGAAAAGCTGGATGCGGCGGGCATGGACCTGCAGCACGCCATCCAGAAACTCGCCGTCCCCGAGGCCCAGCATCGCGGCATCGGCGTCCACGAGGTGATCCGCCACTTCCAAAAGCTCATCCAGTCGGCGATCGACCGCGTGCTGAAGGACGGCAAGAAGAAATCCTTCCCCGACCTCGTCAACGAAAGCTTCGCCAAGGCGGCCGAGCGGGTCATGGGCGAGGCCGAGCGCGGCTATCTGCTGTGCGGCGGCGTCGCCGGCTACATCGCCGATTCCAAGACCTGGGGCGAAAAGGTCACCCGCCTCTTGGACCTCGCCGACCAGGCGCCGCAGAACACCGGCCCCCGGGCGCTGGCCTTCCACGTCCTGGAAACCCCGCTCGCGGAGATCCTCTCCACCCGCCAGGGCCTGGGCGATCTGATCGGCCATGACCTGGACCTGGGCGCGAGCCTGGCGGCCATGACCCGCCTGGCGGCTTCAGACTCGGTCGACGCCATGGCCTCGATCGACGCCAATGTGGCCAGGCTCGTGCCGCCGCTTTCCGGCCCCGCGGCCCGTCTCGCCAACTGGCTGGAGGGCGACAAATTCCAGGACGTGCGTTCCGCCCTTGCCGCCCGCGTGCTGCGCGAACTGGCCACCCCCCGCCGCCTTCGGCCCAGCGATCCGGAGGGCGAGATCGCCATCCTGCGGGCTCTGGCCATGTGCCTCACCGCCGCCGCCTCCAAGCGCATGCCGCTGGAACAGGTGCAGGACGCCTTCGTCGAGCGCTCCAAGATGCTGGTGCGTGGCGATTTCGTGGAAAGCTACTTAGGATCCGACCGCACCCCCATGGGCGAGGTCGAGGCCCTGATCTGGCTGGCGGAAAACGTCACCGGCCCCGCCAATAAGCGCGCCGCCTCCCGCTGGATCGGCGCCAATATCACCGCGCTGAAGTTCGAGCGCGACCTGCGCGCCTCCCCCGACAGCCCCGCCGCCAAGCTCGCCAACCTCGCCGCCATCCAGAAGAGCGTCGCCCGCGTCGGGTTCGTGCCGGAGGAACTCATCCCCCTGCAGGCCAAGATCGGCGAGATCGGCGGCCTGATCGAAGGCGATTCCAAGCTCGTCTCCCTGGTGGTCAAGGCGGGCGCCCCGGCCCCGCAGCGCCTGACCCTGCTCTTGAAGCTCGCCTGCGGCGAGACCTGCCCCATCGGTCCCGCCGCCGACCGGGCCAAGGCCGAGGTCATCAAGATGACCCGCGATCCCGGCGTCCGCGAGGAACTGGCCAAGGCCCCGGAGGTGCTCGGCAAGTTCAAGGAAATGATGATGGGAATGGCGGCCTAGACGCCCCTTTCCCACCGCCAGCTGATCAGGCCAGGCTCAGGTTCGACGATGTCCAGCCGCTGGAAACCAAGCCGCTCGTAAACGGCGCAAAGCCGTTCATCCAGCGCGCAGTCGAGGCGCAGGAGGGGACGCCCAGCCTCCCGGGTCGCGGCCTCCGCAAAGGCGATGAAGGGCCCGGCCAGACCCCCGTCGACCGGGACCTTGCGTGAGCGGGTCAGCTTGTGGACGTAGAAGGCTTCGCCATCCGGGCGGTCGGGCCAGAAGAGGTGATCGGCCGGCTGGACCAGCATGGTGCCGATGACCTTGCCGTCCAGCCTGGCGACGGCGAGCTCGCGCCGCTCGATCCAGGCGCCCACGGCCTCGTAGGTGAAGCTCGACTTGCGCCAACGGTCCTGACCCAGGCTGGCGCGGAAATCGGCGATCTCGCACAGGACATCGATAACGCCGGGGATGTCTGACGCCTGCGCCCAGCCGATATCGATCAATGCGCCTCATCCCAGTTGGGCGCCGCGCGAGCGTCGACGACCAGGGGCACAGTCAGGGCGACGGCCGGTTCGGCGGCGTTTTCCATGATCCGGCGGGCCACCGCCATGGTCGCCTGCGCCTCATCCTCGCGGGCCTCGAAGACCAGTTCGTCGTGCACCTGCAGCAGCATCCGCGACGCCAGGCCCTCGGCGCGCAGGGCGGCCGGCATTCGGGCCATGGCGCGGCGGATGATGTCGGCGGCGCTTCCCTGGATCGGTGCGTTGATGGCGGCCCGTTCGGCGAACTGTTTCTGGTGCACCGACTTGGCATGGATGTCGGGGATGTTGATTTTGCGGCCAAAGATGGTGGTCACATAGGCGCGCTCGCGGACCTGCGCCCGCATCTCCTCCATATAGGTCTGGATCCCTGGGAAGCGCTGGAAATAGGTCTTGATGTACTGGGCCGCCTCCCCCTGGGCGATGGCCAGCTGGTTGGCGAGGCCGAAGGCCGAGATGCCGTAGA
>DGYN01000013.1:69551-99980 GCA_002398405.1 Caulobacteraceae bacterium UBA5005 | reverse complement strand
GCGGCCCTCCTCGGTGCGGACCGGGATGTTCTGCAGGTTCGGATCGGAGGATGACAGGCGCCCCGTCGTGGTCGAGGCAAGCGCGTAGGCGGTGTGCACCCTCCCCGACTTGGGACTGACGGCGGCCACCAGGTTCTCGGTGTAGGTCCCCTTGAGCTTCGACAGCTGCCGCCACTCCAGCAGAGTCACCGGCAGGGGATGGCCCTGCGCCGCCAGCTCGTCGAGGATCGAGGCGTCGGTGCCCCAGGCGCCGGTCGCGGTCTTCTTGCCGCCGGGCAATTGCAGTTCCCCAAACAGGATGTCGCCGATCTGTTTGGGAGAGCCGAGGTTGAAGGGCCGGCCGACCAGTTCATGGGCCTTGGCCTCCAGCTCGACCATCCGCACCGAAAACTCGTGGGAGAGCCGTTGCAGGGTGACGGGGTCGATCATGATCCCGTCCAGCTCCATGCCGGCCAGAACGGCGGGGAGCGGCCGCTCCAGGGTCTCATAGACGGTGGACAGGCCCTCCCGCGCCAGACGGGGTTTGAGCTTGTGATAGAGCCGGAGGGTGACGTCTGCGTCCTCGGCGGCATAGCAGGTGGCCGGTTCCAGGGGCACATGTTTGAAACTCTTGGCCGACTTGCCGGCGCCGGTGACGGTCTTGAAGCTGATCGGTTCGTGCCCCAGCCAGAGCTTGGAAAGCTCGTCCATGCCGTGGCCGTGCAGGCCGGCCTCCAGGACGTAGGAGATCAGCATGGTGTCTTCGATGGGCGCCGTCTCGATGCCGTGGCGGCGCAGGACCGCGATATCGTACTTGGCGTTCTGGGCGACCTTGAGCACCGCCGGGTCTTCCAGGAGGGGCTTCAGCCGCTCCATGACCAGAGAGAGCGGCAGCTGTTCGATCGCGGCCTTGGGATCCTCGAAGTCGAACCCGCCATCGCCGTCGTTCTCGTGGCCTACGGGAATATAGCAGGCCTCCCCCGGCGCGATGGCCAGCGACACGCCGCAAAGGTTGGCGTCGGAGGATGACAGGGCGTCGGTCTCGGTGTCGAAGGCCACCAGCCCCGCGAGCTTCGCCTTGGCGATCCAGGCGTCCAGCGTCGCCTCGTCGCGGACGCAGACGTAAGATGCGGTGTCGATCTCGACCTTCTCGACCGGCGCCTGTTCCAGCGCGTTCCAGGGCCTGGGCGGCATGACCGGGGCGGTGGACCGCGCCTCCGGCCGCTCGCCACCGGCAATGCGGCGGGCGAGCGTGCCAAACTCCATCTGGGCGAGGAAGGCGGCGAGCTTGTTGGCGTCAAACTCTTCGATCGCCAGGTTTTCGAGGGGCTCGGGGACCGGCGCATCGCAGGTCAGCTGCACGAGCTGGCGGGAGAGGCGGATCTGATCGGCGAAGTTGATCAGGGTTTCGCGGCGCTTTTCCTGTTTGATCTCGGAGGCCCGGGCCAGCAGACTTTCCAGGTCGCCGTATTCGTTGATCAGCAGGGAGGCGGTCTTGATGCCGATCCCCGGCGCGCCGGGCACATTGTCGACGCTGTCGCCGCACAGGGCCTGAACATCGACCACGCGCTCGGGCCCCACGCCGAATTTTTCGATCACCTGCTCGCGCCCGATGCGCACGCCCTTCATGGTGTCGAGCATGGAGACCTGGTCGCCCACCAGCTGCATCAGGTCCTTGTCGGAGGAGACGATGACGACCTCTCCACCCTTGTCGCGGATCTGGCAGGCGTAGGTGGCGATGACATCGTCGGCCTCGTAGCCCGGCAGTTCGATACAGGGCACGCCGAAGGCCCGCGTCGCATCGCGCACCAGGGCGAACTGCGGCACCAGGTCCTCCGGCGGCGGCGGGCGGTGGGCCTTGTACTGGTCGTAGAGATCGTTGCGGAAGGTCTTTTCCGAATGGTCGAAGATGACGGCGATATGGGTCGGCGCGTCCGGCGCGGACTTCATGTCGACCAGCAGCTTCCACAGCATGTTGCAGAAGCCGGAGACCGCGCCCACCGGCAGGCCGTCGGACTTGCGCGTCAGGGGCGGCAGGGCGTGATAGGCGCGGAAGATGAAGCCCGACCCATCGACCAGATAGAGCCGGACCGCGGGGCCGTCCTGGGTATGCTGGCGCGGCAGATCGGCGAGGGTCGGCGGGGTGTCGGTCATGGGGGCCGAAGATAGGAGCCCGGACGCCCTACGTCACTCGGAGTCTGGCGCCCTCAGACCCAGAATTTGCGGATCAAGGCCGCGAGTTCTTCGGACCGCTCCTCGGGGAAAAATAGGCGCGCGCCTTTCAGCACATGAACCTGGCTGTTCGGCAGGGTATCCCCTAGCCATCTGGCCCAGCGGACATCGAAAAAGGGATCGCTGTCTCCCCAGACCACCATGACCGGGGTGCGGAGGGCCTTGAGGTTCGGATAGATCGCCACCGTGTCGGCATTCTTGATCGCGGCGGCGTAGCGGTTGAGATTGGCCGCCCGCTCGGGCGTTGACAGCGGCGGCCCGATATAGGTCCGGAGCAGGGCCGGCGTCAGACGTTCGGGATGCTGCAAGGTCCGGCCGAAGGAGCGCTCCGAGCGGGCCAAGTCGATATCGGTAAGCAAGGCCTTCATCCGTTCGGCGAGCTGGCCCGCCGCCGCCAGCTCATGGTTGGCCTTGAAGGCTTCGGGCGGATAGTTGTCGTGGGCGTCGCCGTTGGTCAGAGTCAGGCTCTTCACCCGGTCAGGCGCGCGCACCGCCAGCAATTGAAGTATGGCGCAGCCACTATCGTTGCCGACGAAGTCAGCGCTCGTCACCCCGATCGCATCCATGAAAGCGAGGATCATCCCGGCCTGATCCGCGAACCCAAAGCCCTGTCCCACCTTCGGCTGGGTGTGGCCAAGGCCCATCAGGTCAGGCGCGATGCAGCGCCGAAGGTCGCCGAGCCGCGCGAAAGCGCCCCGCCAATGATAGCCATTCAGCGGAAACCCATGAACAAAGATCGCCGGTGGCCCTAAACCACGCTCCCAATAGGCGACCCGGCCGAACGGGGTCTCCGCCCATTTCCGCGACGCTTCGAATTGCGCCTGCGTCGCCTCGCTGACCGACGTCTGAGCCATCCCCGCCATCCTCGCCTCCTTGGTTGGAAACATAATTTAATTATGTATTCGAATGCGATTATGTCAATGATCCAGATTATGCCGTCCCAAGAACGATGAAATCCCGCCGTGAGGAGAACGCCGAAGCCACCCGCGCCGCCCTGATCGCGGCGGGCCGCGAGCTGTTCGGCGAAAAGGGCTATGACTTGGTCAGCCTAGGCGAGGTGACGCGGGCGGCGAGGGTGACGACTGGCGCGGTCTATCATCACTTCGCCAACAAGCGGGCGCTCTTCCAGGCAGTGGCCGAGGCGGCCGAGCAGGCTTTGGTGGAGGAAGCGCGGGCGATCTCCAACGGCGACCCATGGGCCAGGCTGAAGGGGGGCTTTTCCCGCCTTGTCGACGTCTGCGCCGACCCAAGGGTGCAGCGGATTCTGTTCGTCGAAGCGCCCCAGGTGATCGGTCCGGAAGCCTGGCGTGAAATCGAGCTCCGCTACGCCTATGGGGGTATGCGGCAGGTGCTGCAGGACCTTATCACCCAAGGGATTGTGCGATCCTATCCCGTCGACTTGATCGCACGCCTGCTACTGGGTTTGTTGCGTGAGGCCTCTGCGGAGATCGCGATGGACGGCGGCAAGGTTGCGCGAACCAAGGTGGCTGAACTCATCGAGCGGACGTTTGAGTCGCTGAAGGTCTAGGCCGCCGCGCGCCCCTGGTTCGCAGGCTCTTCGCCGCCGCCCAAACAGGCGTTCATGGCATTGAGCAACGCCTCCGGCTTGATCGGCTTTTCGACGACGCTGGACATGCCGGAGGCGATATAGCTTGCGGCGTCTTCCGGGTCGGCGTTGGCGGTCAGCGCGATGATCGGCACCAACCCGGCAGCGCCCGGCATGGCGCGGATGGTGCGGGTCGCTTCGACGCCGTCCATGCGCGGCATCTTGATGTCCATGAGGATGATGTCGAAGCGGCCGGACTTGGCGGCTTCCACCGCCTCAATGCCGTCCTCGGCGCTTTCGGAGGTGCAGTCGAACATCTCGCACAGGGCCTCGGCGACCATGCGGTTTGTGGCGTTGTCATCGACCACCAGGACGTGGGCGGCGCGCTGCGCGCTGCGGCCGGCGCCTTCATCGGCGGCGGCCTTGGCCTCCTCGCACATGAAATCGAAGGAAATGGTCGAGCCGGCGCCAACATTATTCTCGGCGCGGATGGCGCCGTTCATGGCCTCAACCAGGCGGCGGCAGAGGATCATGCCCATGCCTTCGACCGGATCGATGCGCGGTTCGAAGACTCGGGCCAGCTTTTCGGGCGGCAGCGCCAGGCCGGAATCGCGGACCCGGCCCTCGATGATTATGGCGGAGCCTTGGCGGCGGGCGCGCAGGGAGGCCTCCACCCCGCCGCGGCGTGTCATGGAAAGGGCGCGGTCCAGAAGATGGTTGAAAATCTGACGCAGGCGCGGGGCGTCAACCAGGGCGGCCAGATCCTCGCCGTCGTAGGAGACCGATAGGGCGATGCCGCCGGAGGAAGCGCGGCGCTGCCAGTCGTCCTGGATATCGTCCATCAGGGGGCGCAGATCGACGGCGGCCAGATCGACTTCAAGCGCGCCGCGCTCGGCGCGGGAAAGGTCGCACGCGTCGATCAGGGTCTGCAGAAGTTGCTGGTGATGCTCGGTGATGGTCCGCACATGGTTTTCGACGTCGGGCGACAGCGGCTGGCGCTTCAGAAGCTCGGCCACGGCGAGGACGCCGTCCAGCGGACGGCGCACCTGTTCGGCGATCGCTTCGAAGAAGGCGCCGCGGGCGGCCCAATCGTCGGCGGCGTTCTGCTCCGGCGAATTTTCCGAATTCATGCGCAAAGGGTCACTGGATACTCTGTTAAGTACGCAACACATTCGCACGCTAAGTTTGAGGAGACGTTAAGCGCGTATCCCGGCGCGCGGCTTGCGAAAAACAGGGCAAGGCTGCAAGACGACCGGCGATGGAAACGCAAGCCACAAAAGGAAAAGCGCTGGTCCTCTTCTCCGGGGGGCAGGATTCGGCGACCTGCCTTGCCTGGGCCCTTGCGCGGTATGCTGAGGTCGAAACTGTTGGATTTGACTACGGACAGCGCCACCAGATCGAGATGACCGCGCGGCAGGCCGTGCGGCGCGGCATGGCGGAGCGGTTCCCGCAATGGGCAGAGCGGCTCGGCGAGGACCATGTCATCGATATCCGGTCCTTTGGCCGGATCGGCGAGACGGCCATGACCACCGATGTCGCCATCGAGACCAACGCCAAGGGCCTTCCCTCGACCTTTGTCCCTGGTCGTAATGTCGTATTTCTGACTTATGCCGCCGCCCTGGCCGAGCGGCGGGGGGCGGGCGTACTGGTGGGCGGAATGTGCGAGACCGACTATTCCGGCTATCCTGACTGCCGGCGCGAGGCCATCGACGCGATTGAGGCGGCCCTTAACCTCGCCATGGCGGCGGACCTGGTGATCGAAACGCCGCTCATGCACCTGGCGAAAGCTGAGACCTGGGCCCTGGCGCAGGACCTTGGGGGCGGCCCCCTTGTCGATCTGATCCTTGAGGAAAGCCACACCTGCTACCTGGGCGATCGCACCGCCCATCCCTGGGGCAAGGGCTGCGGCGCCTGTCCGGCCTGCGAGCTTAGGGCCAAGGGCTTTTTCCAATGGCGGGCCGGTCTGTGACCTATTCGGTCAAGGAGATCTTTCTCACCCTGCAGGGGGAAGGCGGACAGGCGGGCAAGGCGGCGGTGTTCTGCCGTTTTGCCGGCTGCAACCTTTGGAGCGGGCGGGAGGAGGATCGGGCCTCGGCAGTCTGCACCTTCTGCGACACCGACTTCGTAGGGGTGGACGGCGAGGGGGGCGGCAAGTTCGCGACGCCGCAGGCGCTTGCCCTTGCGGTGGCGGCAGCCTGGCGAGGCGGCGATGAGGACCGCCTTGTGGTCTGCACCGGGGGCGAGCCCCTCCTGCAGCTCGATCCCCCCCTGATCGCGGCCCTCAAAGACCAGGGCTTTTCCATCGCGGTGGAGACCAACGGCACCCTCGCCGCGCCTGCAGGGCTCGACTGGATATGCGTCAGTCCCAAGGCGGATGCGGCGATCATCCAGACGACGGGCCAGGAATTGAAACTGGTCTACCCGCAAAAGGGCGTCGATCCGGCGCGGTTCGCGAACCTTGCCTTCGAGCGTTTCTTCCTTCAGCCCATGGACGGACCAGACCGGGCGGCGAACACCGATGCCGCCGTCGCCTATTGCCTTTCCCACCCGCAATGGCGATTAAGCGTCCAGACGCACAAATATCTCGGCTTGCCCTGAGCGGTCAGACGCTCCCAAGCCCCTTTCAAGCACGATGACAGACACAGAGTTCGAGATCACCAAGGCGGCCGCCTTCGACGCCGCCCATTTCCTGGCCGTCGGTCCCGACGACGGGCCCTACCGGCGCATGCACGGCCATTCGTTCAAGGTGGAGGCGACCCTGCGCGGGCCCGCCAAGGCGATTGGCTGGGTTGAGGACCTCGGCGAACTGGACGCGGCGCTCTCAGCGGCGGCCCACGCCTTGGACCACGGCGTGCTCAACGAAAAGCCAGGGCTGGAAAACCCGACCCTGGAGCGGCTCTGTCTCCATTTCGCGGGCCAGCTGAAAGAGAAGTTCCCGTCTCTGTCGAAGATCGCGGTCTCGCGCCCGACGGTCGGCGAGCGGTGCGAGCTGAGGCTTTAGTCCCGATCCTTGCGGCTATCGCCCGGGATCACCGCCCGGCCAAGCGCCGCGCCGCCCTTGATGGTTCCGCCGACCACGGCGCCCGTGGCGCCGACAGCCGCGCCGCCCACGGCCATGGCCAGGCAGCCCTGCAGGGCAAGGCCCGTGGCGGCCAGAAGGCCCAAAATGGCGACAGATCGAAGGCGCATGACGCTTAACTCCCCAAATTCCCGGAAGAGTCTAAGGGCCATTTATCTCCAAAAGGTGGCTAATCCAGCACCGTGGCCAGCGGGCCTTCGAGCGACCGCCGCCGGGGACCGCTGTAGTTCGGGTTCTGATGCCGCCGGCGGTCCGGGCCGAAATAGTCGTTCGAGCGGATGAAGGGCCGGGGGTGTTCGATGATCTGAGTAAGGCGCCCCAGGACGCCCCGCACCGTCACCGGTTTTGAGAGGAACTCGTTCACCCCGGCGTCGCGCGCGTCGGAGATGCGCCTAAGGGTGGTGTGACCGCTGATCATGATCACCGGGCAATAGGGGGCGGGACTATCCGGAGCGTGGCGCAGCAGGCGTACGAAATCGACGCCGTCCATGGGCGCCATGGAAAGGTCGGTGAGGATGATGTCGATGGTCTGACGGCGCATCAGCTCCATGGCTTCCATGCCGTCGGCCGCCTGAACGATCTTGCGCACGCCCGCGGCGCGCAGAATCTCTGTGAGGAGAACGCGCATGTGCTGGTTGTCGTCCACCAGCAGGAGTTTCAGGGTCTCAAACGACAAGGGCGGGGCCTGCGTTCGTGGGTGCGAGAGAGCCCGCGCGACGCTCCTTTTCAAGAACGCCGCTATGCGAGGCGGGGCTCAATAGGAACGTCGTTTACCTGACGTCAAGTGGAAACGGCGTGGCGAAAAGCAACCTTGTAAGGTTGCCTAAGGCGCATCAACCAATACGACTTCCGCGTCCGAGATGGCGGTGACCACCAGTTCGTTTTCCCCGGTGATGGCGGCGCCGTCGCGCGGCGAAAGCCGCACGCCACCCACATCCAGTTCTCCCTGGCTCGCCACCAGATAGGCGTGGCGCGATGGATTTAGCGGATAGGTGGTGGTCTCTCCCGCCTTCAGGGTCGCGCCAAGCACACGGGCGTCGGTGCGGATCGGAAGCGCGTCGCCATCGCCGGAAAAGCCGGAGGCCAGGGCCACGAACTTTCCCGACCGGTCGCCCTTGGGAAAGGGCTTGGCGCCCCAGGACGGCAGGCCGCCTCGGGCCTTGGGCTCGATCCAGATCTGGAACAGGGTCGTGGTCTCGTCCTCGAGATTGTACTCGGCGTGGCGCACGCCCGCGCCCGCGCTCATTACCTGGACATCGCCCGCGCCGGTGCGGCCCTCGTTTCCCATGGAGTCCTGGTGGGTGATGGCTCCGGTGCGGACATAGGTGATGATCTCCATGTCGGCGTGCGGATGCGGCGGGAAACCGGACTTGGGCCCAATCTCATCGTCGTTCCACACCCGGATCGCGCCCCAGCCCATGCGGGAGGGGTCGTACCAGCTGGCGAAGGAGAAATGATGGCGCGCGTTCAGCCAGCCGTGGTCGGCGTGGCCGAGGGTCTCAAAGGGTCTGCGTTCGATCATGGCGGAGATATAGGACCTCTCTGATCAATTGCAACTGGTGCGGTTACGATCCAGTTTGACCGCGATGCCGCAGCTTCGCGTCGGCGAGAACACAGGCCATCATCGCCTCGACCACCGGCGTCCCGCGGATGCCCACGCACGGATCGTGGCGGCCCTTGGTGCGCAGTTCGACCTCCTGCCCATCCTGATCGATGGAGCGCCTGGGGGTGAGGATCGAGGACGTCGGTTTGAACGCGATGCGCGCCACCACCGGCTGGCCTGAGGAAATGCCGCCGAGCACCCCGCCCGCATGGTTCGACAGGAAAATCGGGCCGTCATTGCCCTGGCGGATCTCGTCGGCGTTTTCCTCGCCGGTCAGTTCGGCGGATCCAAAGCCCGCGCCAATCTCCACACCCTTGACCGCATTGATCGACATCATCGCGCCGGCGATCTCGCCGTCGAGCTTGCCATAGATCGGCGCCCCCCAGCCGGCCGGGACGCCCTCGGCCTGGACCTCGACAACCGCGCCGACCGAGGACCCCGCCTTGCGGATGCCTTCGAGATATTCCGCCCAAAGCTCGGCGGTCTTGTGATCCGGACACCAGAAGGGGTTGTTGTGCGTCTCCGCCCAGTCCCATTTCGAACGGTCGACCTTGTGCGGCCCGATCTGGACCACGGCGGCCTGAATGACGACGCCGTCGCCCAGCACCTTGCGCGCCACCCCGCCCGCCGCCACCCGCGCGGCGGTTTCCCGCGCCGAGGACCGGCCGCCGCCGCGATAGTCGCGCAGGCCGTATTTGGCGATATAGGTGAAGTCGGCGTGGCCGGGCCGGTACTGCTTGGCGATCTCCGAATAGTCCTTGGACCGCTGGTCGGTGTTTTCGATCATCAGGCTGATCGGCGTGCCCGTGGTCACGTCCTCGAAGACCCCGGAGAGGATCTTCACAGCATCGGCCTCCTGCCGCTGGGTGACGAACTTCGAGCCTCCCGGCCGGCGCCGGTCGAGGAACACCTGCAGCTCATGCGCCGTCAGCGCGATCCCCGGAGGACAGCCGTCGACCACACAGCCCAACGCCGGCCCATGGCTTTCGCCCCAGGTGGTGACGCGGAAGAGATGCCCGAAGGTGTTGTGCGACATGGGGGAGCTTTAGCGCAGGCGCGCCGATGCGACAAACCTAAGCCGCCGCCCAATCCTTGGTCTTGGCCTTCGCCCGGCTCCCGGCGCGCTCTTCCTTGGGGCCCTTCTCGGCCACCAGCTTCAAGATCAGCGAGCCCTGCCGGTGCCGCCCGTTCGGCGGCAGGCCCTGGCCGGCGATGCGGATGATGCCGTTGGAGCCCGGTTGAGGCCTGGGCGCCCAGACCGCTCGTGGCCCCATGGGGGTCTTGATCTGCAGGCGGCCGCCCTCGCGCAGAACCTCGGCCGTGGTTTTGACCACCATGCAGATGTCGTTGCCGCTGACGAAGAGTTCCGGCCGCCCCTTGATCGAGATCGAGCACACCAGCCCCTGCAGGGCGATACGGTCCCCCTGACGAAGGCCGGCGGGCAGGGTGATGGCCACGCGCCGCCCGTCCGGCAGCCGGGTTTCCAGCCGCCCGCCGACCACGGCCTGAACCGGGGTGATGGTCAGCTTGTTGCCCACCGGCGCGGTATTGGCGCTGCGCCGCCGGGTCGAAACCTCGGGCTTTTCAGTGAGCATCTGGTGAGCCTCAAGGATCAGCCGAAGCTTTTCCTCGGTGCCGCCGTGATCCGGGTGGGCGCGCTTGAGGGCCGAGCGATAGGCGATGCGCAACTGATCGGCCGTCGCCCCGAGGGAGACGCCTAGCAGCCGCCGGGCCTGGTCGGTGCTCATCATGCCCATATGCGGGGCCCATCCCTCCCTTACGCGCAGGATCAGTCTATGATGGTTCTCATGAGCCGCAACAGCCAGATACCACCATCGCCGGGCGAGGCCGATTATCGCAGCGACCAGGATGCCGCTCCGCTGGCCCCGGGCAATGAGCCTTTCACCCTTTTCGCCGCCTGGTTCGAGGATGCGAAGGCCAAAGAACCCAACGATCCCAATGGCATGGCGCTCGCCACCGTCGATGATGCCGGCCTGCCGGATGTGCGCATGGTGCTACTGAAGGACTTTGGCCCGGGCGGCTTCACCTTTTTCACCAATCTGGAAAGCGCAAAGGGCCGCGAACTCGCCGCCCACCCCAAAGCCGCCCTCCTCTTCCATTGGAAGTCCCTGCGCCGCCAGGTGCGAATCAGAGGGGCGGTGGAACGGGTCTCCGACGCCGAGGCCGACGCCTATTTCGCGACCCGCGCGAGGGGCAGCCAGATCGGCGCCTGGGCGTCTGACCAGTCGCGCCCGCTCGAATCCCCGCTCGCGCTCGAAAAACGCGTCGCCGAGTTCGCCCTAAAGTTCGGCCTATCGGCCCCGCCCCGCCCGCCGCACTGGTCCGGGTTCCGCCTGATCCCCCAGGAGATCGAATTCTGGCGCGACCGGCCCTTCCGCCTGCATGAGCGCGTCCTGTTTGTGCAGAACGGGTCCGGATGGACCACGAGCCGGCTCTTCCCCTGAGCAGGATGAAGTCGGACGGCTTCATCCTGCTCCGAATCCCAACATTGGAGCGCGTGGTTATCGCAAAACCGGCGTCCACTTTTGCGCAACGCGCTCCGCGGCGCGCGTTGCCTTGCGCGACCCGAAATTCTAGGGTCTGGCATTGTTATTGAGACAAGGGGACGCTGCCATGCTGGGCAGGATGCAGGACTGGCCGCTGACGGTCGATCGGATCATCGATCACGCCGCGCGCTGGCATGGGAAGACCGAAGTCGTCTCCCGCTCGGTGGAAGGCCCCATCGTCCGCACCAACTACGGCGAAATCCGCGACCGGGCGCGCAAGCTCTCCAACGCCCTGCTGCAACTCGGCGTCAAGAAGGGCGACCGCATCGCGACTCTCGCCTGGAACACCGCCCGCCACCTGGAATGCTGGTACGGCGTCATGGGCATCGGCGCCGTCTGCCACACCCTCAATCCGCGCCTTTTCCCCGAGCAGCTGTGCTGGATCATCGGCCACGCCGAGGACCAGATCATCTTCACCGACCTTTCCTTCCTGCCGATCATCGCCGAGCGCCGGGCCGATATGAAGACGGTCAAGCACATCGTCGTCCTCACCGACGAGGAGCACCTGAAAGGCTGCCCTGTCGAAGGCGCCATCGCCTATGAGACCCTGATCGCGGGCCAATCGACGGACGTTGTCTGGGGCGACTTCGACGAGAACACCCCCGCCGGGCTTTGCTACACCTCCGGCACCACGGGGAACCCCAAGGGGGTGCTCTACACCCACCGTTCCAACTTCCTGCACACCCTGGTCGGCATCTCGCCGGACGTCCTCAACATCTCCGCCAAGGAGATCATCCTGCCGGTGGTGCCCCTGTTCCACGCTAACGCCTGGGGCCTGGCCTTCGACTGCCCGGCCACCGGCGCCAAGATGGTCATGCCGGGCGCCAAGCTCGACGGCGCCTCGGTCTATGAGTTGATGGAGGCCGAGGGCGTCACCATGTCGGCGGGGGTCCCTACCGTCTGGCAGATGCTGCTGGCCCACATGGACAACACCGGCGCCAAGTTCTCGACCTTGAAGCGCCTGATCGTCGGCGGATCGGCCCTGCCGGAAAACATCCTGCGCGGCTTCCACGACCGCTACAATGTCGAGGTCGTCGCCGCCTGGGGGATGACCGAAACCTCGCCCTTGGGCACCATGGCCGCCATGACGCCTGAGACCCTGGCGCTTCCCTACGACGAACAGGTTCCCTACCGCCTCAAGGGCGGCCGTCCGCCGATCACCGTCGACCTGAAGATCACCGACGACGACAACAAGCGTCTGGCGCACGACGGCCACGTTTTCGGCCGCCTGAAGGTCAAGGGCGCCTTCGTGGTCGGCCAGTATTTCCGCGGCGACGGCGGCGAGATCCTCGACGACGAGGGCTTCTTCGACACCGGCGATGTCGCCACCATCGACCCCCACGGCTTCATGGGCATCACCGATCGCGCCAAGGACGTGATCAAGTCCGGCGGCGAGTGGATCAGCTCCATCGACATCGAAAACATCGCCACCGGCCACGACAAGGCGGCCATGGCCTGCGTCATCGGCGTGCCGCATCCCAAATGGGACGAGCGGCCCCTGCTGCTGGTCAAGCTGAAGCCCGGCGAGACCGCCAAGGCTGAAGAGTTCCTCAGCCACCTGGAGGGCAAGATCGCCAAATGGTGGATGCCGGACGACGTGGTCTTCGTCGATGACATCCCGCTGGGCGCCACCGGCAAGATGGACAAGAAGGTCGTCCGCATCGCCTACAAGGACTACGTCCTGCCAAGCCTGAAAGCCGGAGCCGTCGCATGACCGCCGATGCCGATGCTCACCCTCACGACCGCGAGGAAACGGCCCGCCTGATCCTCCACATCGGCCTGTTCGCCGCCTTCCTGCCGCCGGTGCTGGCCCTGGGCGCCTACACCCTTTTCAAGATGGGCCTCATCGACTGGTGGACGGCCTATGGCAGGGTCCTGATCGGCGATGGGACCCTGCCGCTCGCCATGCAGGCCTGTATCGTCGCGGCGGTCGCGGCGGGCGCGGGTCTCACAGCCGCCCTGATCGTTGCGCCGGAGCGCCTCTACACCCGCGCCATGCTCAATGTCGGCCTGACCGCGCTCAGCCTCTGGGGCCTGATGCTCCTGAGGGGCTAGCCGGCGTTCAACGCCACGGCGGCGCGGATCAGCGCCTTGAACGCCGCTTCGTCGATCGCCTCGCCTTGCCGGAAATCGATCGCACGCCGAACCCCGCCGTCGAGGCTGGAGTTGAACAGGCCCTTGGGATCGGCCAGCGCCGCGCCCCGCGCGAAGGTCGTCTTCACCGCCGCCTTATAGGTCTCGCCGGTGCAGATGATGCCGCCGCGGGACCACACCGGCCCGCCCCATTTCCATTCCTCGACGATGTTCGGGTCGGCCTCGAGAATGAGCCGCCGCACCCGCGCCAGGGTCTCGCCCCGCCAGTCGTTCAGAACGGCGATCTTGGCGTCGATCAGCTCGGCCGCCGTCTCACCGGGTTGCAGCTTTCTCACATCCGCTCCCCCGGCAATCGGCTCGCCTGTTTGATCCAGCCGGCGAGCTGTGCGTCCAGCTCATCCCCTTCGTGGATGTGGAAATAGCGCATCTCCGGGTGCTTGGAGGAGACCGGCGGCGGGGGGTCCATGGAACTTCCGCGGAAGAAGCCGATCTTTATGTACCGGTCGTAGCAATGGTAGGTCAGGAACCAGCTGTCCCGTTCCTTCCCATAGAAGGGCGAGTTCCATTTGACCGCCTTCTCGACCCCCGGAACGATCTTCGCGATCAGCGCGTCGAGTTTCTCGCCCACCGCGCTCTTCCAGCCAGGCATGGCGGCGACATAGGCCTTGACCGGCCCGTCGCCGTAGCCCTTGGCGATCTGTGGATTGCCGCCGGAGAGAAGCTTGGTCACTTCTTGAGCTCGGCCTTGCACATGTACCGCGCCCGGTGCGTGTCACCGGGGTTTTCAACCATTCCGGAAAGCTTGGGGCTGGTCACGTTCGAGGTGACATAGGTGAACAGCGGGATGATCGGGATGTCGTCGAGCATCAGCTGCTCGGCCTGGCGCAGGATGGCCGCGCGCTTCTGGACGTCCGGTTCAAGGTTCGCCTGGGCAAGCAGGGCGTCATAGGCCGGGTTGTTGTAGCCCCCGTAATTGTGCGCCCCGGTCTTTGAATCGAGCAGATAGAGGAAGTTCATCGCATCGGGGAAATCGGCGACCCAGCCCGCCTCGCCAAAGACGTAGTCGCGGATTTGATAGTTCTGATAGGCGATCTGGGTCTCGGTAGTGTTGAGCACCGCCTGGACGCCGATCTGCTTCCAGTCGGCCTGGACGGCGGCATAGGTCCCCGTCGGGTCGTAGCCGCGCATCATGAACTCGAACTTCAGCGGTTTCTTGGGGCCGTAGCCGGCCTCCGAGAGCAGCCTGCGGGCCTCCGCCTGGCGTTTCTCCAGCGGCCAGCTCGCCCACTCGGGCGGTGGCAGAGGCGTGTAGTTCGGCATCCCGGGCGGCACGAAACTATAGGCCGCCGGCTCGCCCATGCCGCGGACCTTGGTGGTCATGAAGTCCCGGTCCACCGCCATGGAAAGGGCGAGGCGCACCCGCCTGTCCTTCCACATCGGCAGGGTGTTGTTGAAAAAGAGGTACTGGGTGCTGAGCGACTGATGGGTCCGCAGGTACTGCGGATATTCGCGGCGCAGATAGGCTATGCGGTTCTGGACCAGCGGGGTGTGGGTATCGAGGGTGCCGGAAAGCACCTGGCGCTCGCCGGAGATGCGGTCCTCGGTCGGGTAGTAGTGGATGCGAGTGAAGCACAGCTTGTCCGCCTCCCAATAGAGCGGGTTCTTCACCACCACGACCCGGTCGCCCAGGCTCCAGGAAACCAGCTTGTAGGGGCCGTTGGCGACATAGTTGCCCGGCTTCATCCAGTCGTCGTCGCCGTATTTGTCGACCATGTGCTTGGGCACGGGGAAGGCCACGTGGTGCAGCAAAAGGTAGGGAAGATACGGGGCCGGATGCTCCAGGGTTATCTCCACCGTGCGCCGGTCGATCGCCCGCACGCCTAGCTGTTCGGGCGGCAGCTTGCCTTCGTTGATCGGGGCGGCGTTCTTGATCGGATAGACGAGCGCCGCGTATTCGGCCGCAAGCTCGGGTTTGACGATGCGGCGCAGGCCGGCGACGAAATCGTCCGCCGTCACCGGCACGCCGTCGGACCATTTGGCGTCGCGCAGGAAGAAGGTCCAGGTCAGGGCGTCAGCGCTGGTCGTCCAGTGGGTGGCCATGCCGGGCACGGGCTCACCGGCCGCGTCGGCGTCGGTCAGGCCGACCAGCATGTCGGAGATGATCTGGCGCTCCCAGGTGCCGCTGCTGCGGTGCGGATCGAGGCTGGTCGGCTCGGCCCCGACGCCCATCTCCAGACAGGCTTCGCCGCTGGGGCACGGCGCGCGGACCGCCTTTTGTTCGCCCCTGCCGCAGCCGAGCAGGACGGACGCGGCGGCGAGGGCTGTGAGGAGGAGGGCCGAGCGCATCAGCGATCCTTCGGGTCGATGGCGTCGCGAAGGCCATCGCCGATGAAATTAAAACTCATCAGAAGGACGACCATGAACAGGGCCGGCCAGATCAGCAGCCAGGTGGCCAACTCCATATTGTTTGCGCCGATGCTGATCAGGGTGCCGAGCGAGGTGAGCGGCTCCTGCACGCCCATGCCGATGAACGAGAGGAAGCTTTCCAGCAGGATCACCTGCGGGATGGTCAGGGTCACATAGACCGCGACGGGGCCAAGCAGATTGGGGACGATGTGGCGGAAGACGATCCCCGCGCCGGACATGCCCGCGGCCCGGGCGGCCTCTACGAACTCGGCCTGTTTCAGGCTGATGGTCTGGCCGCGGACGATCCTGGCCATGGTCAGCCACTCGACCGCCCCAATGGCCAGGAAGATCAGGAAGATGTTCCGGCCGAAGGCGACCATCAGGACGATGACGAAAAACACGAACGGCAGGGCGTAGAGCACGTCGACGATGCGCATCATGCCCTCGTCCACCCGCCCTCCGATAAAGCCGGCCGTCGCGCCGTAGGCGATGCCGATCACCAGGGAGACGATGGTCGCTGTGATGCCGACGCCCAGCGAGACCCGCAGGCCCACAAGGATACGAGCCAGCATGTCCCGGCCGATGTAGTCGGTGCCGAGCAGGTGGCCACTTTGCAGGGGCCTCAGATAGACGTCGGTTTTGGTCACCTCATCAAAGGCGAAGGGGACCAGGAACGGGCCGATGGCCGCGGCCAGCACCAGCAGCCCCAGGACCGCCATGCCTGCGACGGCGAGCCTGTTGCGGAACAGGCGGCGGCGGGCGTCGTCCCACAGGCTGCGGCCGGCCACCGCCTGCATGTCCTTGGAACCGTCGCGCATCCCGGGGATGAGGGTCGAGGCGGTCATGTCAGCTTCACCCTCGGGTCGAGGACGGCGTAGAGCACATCGGCGATGAGGTTCAGGGCGATGACCAGGACCGCGTAGAGGATGACCACCCCCATGACCACGGTGTAGTCCCGCTGCAGGGCGCCGAGCACGAAGCTCTTGCCAAGGCCCGGGACCCCGAAAATCTTCTCGACCACCAGGGAGCCGGTGATGATCGCCGCGCAGGCGGGGCCAAGGTAACTGACCAGCGGCAAAAGCGCGGTCTTCAGGGCGTGGCGAATGACTACCGTGTGCTCGGGCAGTCCCTTGGCGCGGGCGGTGCGCACATAGTTGGAATTGAGCGTCTCGATCATCCCTGCCCGCACCAGCCGGGAGATCACGGCGATCAAGGGCAGGGATAGGACGATGACCGGCAGGATATAGCTCTTCAGCCCCTGGGTGATGCCGGCGATGGGCAGCCAGGAGAGCTTCACCGCGAAGATCAGGACCAGGAGCGGCGCGGTGACGAAGGTCGGAATGCAGATGCCAAGGATGGCGATCGCCATGGCGGAGTAGTCTGGCCATCGATTGTGCTTCAGGGCGGCTATGACGCCGAGCAGGATGCCAAGGAAGGTCGCCAGAATCAGCGCCGGCAGGCCGATCTTCAGGCTGGTCGGGAAGTTCTCGGCGATGATCTGATTGACGCTCTTGCCAGTGTATTTCAGCGAGGGCCCAAAATCACCGCGCACCACATCAGCGAGATAGTCGCCGTACTGGACGATGAGCGGCTTATCGAGGCCGTACCTCGCCTCGATATTCTTCATGATCGCGGGGGGCAGTTTGCGTTCGCCGTCGAAGGGATTGCCGGGGGCGGCGCGCATCAGGAAGAAGGTGGCGGTGACGATGACGAACAACGTCGGGATCGCGACCAGCAGTCTTCTTAAGATGAAACGCAACATGAAGGGCAGACGTCCTTCGCTTAAAGGCAGCGGCGAAACTTCCACCCGCGCCTTGGGTTGTCAACGCGGGGTCATTGGGGGCAAACAGGTGGAACCATGACCGAGTTCATCCGCGTCACCGATAATTTCTCCGTCGCCCCGCAGATCGCGGTGGAGGACGTCGCCAAGGCGGCGGCCGAGGGCTACACCCTGTTGATCAACAACCGCCCCGACGGGGAAGCGCCCGGCCAGCCGACCCATGAGGAAATCCAGGCGGCGGCGACGGCGATTAGGCTCTATTGCGCCCACATCCCGGTGATTGGCGCCCCGACGCCCCGGCAGGCAGAGGCGCTGCAGGAAGCCATGGCGGCCAATGCGCGGGTCCTGGCCTTTTGCCGCTCGGGCACACGGTCGATCAACACCTGGGCGCTGGGCGAAGCCATGTCCGGCTCACGCAGCCTGGTCGAGATCGCGGAGCTGGCGGCGGCGGCGGGATACGACCTGAGCCCGCTGCTGGGCGCTGGCCGCTAGGGCTGGATGGCGACGCGGGCCATCCCCACGGCCATATCCGGCTCGCCGTCACAGCTGGCCACCACAAAGACCATCTGCATCATCATGAGACAAAGGAGCGCCACAGCGGGCCTCTGAAGCCGATTTGAGACAAAAATCGCAACTTTGGCGGCCATCTGCCCCTCCAAACCCCAGGTTCGAGGGACGCCACGCAAGAACAAAGCCTAACGGGAATTAACGATTGTGATCCCCTACGTCCGCGACATGACCTTCGACTACGGCAAGGTTGATCAGGTCAGCCCGATGATCCGGCGCGTGGTGGCGAACAATCCCGGCCCTTTCACTTATCTGGGCACCGGCACCTACATCGTCGGCCACGGCCAGGTGGCGGTGATCGATCCGGGGCCGGACCTGCCCGAGCACCTCGACGCGATCCTGGCCGCCACCAAGGGCGAGACGGTGAAGGCGATCCTCGTCACCCACAACCATGCGGACCATTCGCCCCTCGCCCGGCCGCTGGCGGAAGCGACCGGCGCGGTGACCTACGGCTGTCCCATGGCTCATCCGCCTGGCGAGATGGCGGTCAAGGTCGAGGACGAGCATGACGCGGGGTTCGTCGCCGCTGTCACCGTCTGCGGCGGCGGGACGATCGCGGGCCCCGGGTGGACCTTCGAGGCGATCCCCACCCCCGGCCATACCTCCAACCACATCTGCTATGCGCTCACCGAAGAAAACGCCCTGTTCTGCGGCGACCACATCATGGGCTGGTCGACGACGGTGATCGTGCCCCCCGATGGCGACATGGGCGACTACTACGAAAGCCTGCGCATCATCCGGCAGCGGAACTTTTCGACCCTGTGGCCCACCCACGGCCCGCCGATCACCGACCCCGGCCCCTTCATCGACGCCTATCTGGCGCACCGCCGCTCCCGCGAAGATCAGATTCTGGCCCAACTCGCCAAGGGACGAACGAAGATCACTGACATGGTCCCCGAGATGTACGCGGCCGTGGACAAACGCCTCCACCCGGCGGCCGCCCAGTCGGTGCTAGCTCACATGCTTCACCTGGTTGGGAGCGGAAGGGTAGTGAGCGGAGATGCGGCGCCCGGATTGTGCAGCGCCTATTCCCTGAAATAAAAATCACCGTCACCCCCGGACTTGTTCCGGGGGCCGGACCGTCCGCCGCTCAGATCGCAGACTCGCCGCCCAGAGGGCGGCGGATGGCGCACAGCCTGGGCCATCACCCGGCCCCCGTGACAAGCACGGGGGTGACGGTGGAGTTAGTGCAACACCCTTGGGCTCAGCACGTTCGCGCCCCGCGCCCGCATCCGAGCCTCCACAAGCCGGTCCAGGGCCGCCTCCGCCGTCGGATCGCCCATCACGAAGCCGGCCGCGGCAAGGGTTCGCGCTCCCGCCGCAGAGACGCCGAGCGCCTGTTCCAAAGCCTCGAAGGCGGACACGGGTTCGGGCAGGATCCACAGCCTGGCCGTCCCCTTGATCCCGGCGAGCGCCTTGGCCTTGTCCACGGCGTCCGTGAGGCCGCCGAGCTGGTCCACCAGGCCGATCTCGCGGGCCTGGACGCCGGTCCACACCCGCCCGCCGGCGATGGCGTCGACCTTTTGCGGCGTCATCTTCCGCCCCGCCGCCACCCGGCTCACAAAGGTCGCGTAGACCCGGTCGATCTGGGCGGCGTAGGCGGCGCGCTGGGCCGGGCTGAAGCCCTTGCCGAGCGAGCCGACGCTGGCGAACTCCCCGCCGACGCCAAGCTCCCGTACATCGACCCCGAACCTGGCCGCCGCCGCGCCGCCGCTGATCTTGCCGCCATAGACCCCGATCGAGCCGGTGATGGTGTTGGGCTGGGCGACGATGTGGTCGGCCTCGGCGCTGATCCAGTAGCCGCCCGAGGCGGCATAGGTCCCCATGGACACCACGACCGGCTTCTTGGCCTTCTTGGCGGCGCGCACTGCGGCGGCGATCTGTTCTGAAGCGGTATCCGAGCCGCCGGGCGAGGAGACCCGCAGGACGATGGCTTTGACCTCGTCCTCCTCCACCGCGTCATAGATCGCCTGGGAGATAACCTCGGAATAGGCGCTCGCCTCGCCGAAGGGCGACACCGCCGCCCCGCCGTTGACGATGGCCCCTTCGACATTGATCACCGCGATGGTGGGACCTGTCGCCAGGCCCAACCCTGAGCGGCCTTCATAGTCCTGGAAATCGATGATCTCGGCGCCGCGGCCGGCAGCCTTGAGCGCCGCCTCGCCCATCTCATAGGCGACCCCCAGCTTGTCGATCAGCCCCTTTTCCTTGGCGCCGGCCGCATCATAGGGCCCGCCCTCGATGGCGGCGCGAAGCTGATCGGGGGTCTGTTTGCGGTCCTTGGCGGCCCAGGCCAGCGTCTGGTCATGGACAGACGTCATCCAGGAAAGCTGCGCCTCGCGGTGGGCCGGGGTGTAGTCGGCGAAGAGGTACGGGTTGACCGCGTTCTTGTGTTCCTTGCGTTGCTCAAATTCGGCGGTCAGTCCGTAGCGGTCGAAGGCCCGCTTGAAGAAGATGTCCTCGGTCGACAGGCCCACCGCCTCGAAGGGGGCGCCCGCCTGCATCCAGAACTCGCTGCTCGCCGCCCCCAGGGCATAGGCCGAGGTCACCATGCCGCCGGCGTAGAAGCCCTGGCTGTGGGCGTAGATGGTCTTGCCCTTGGCCTTGAAGCGGCGGAAGGCCTGGGCCAGCTCGTCGGCCGCCGCCGGGTCCATGCCGAACTCCGGCAGATAGACCATCAGGGCCTTGACCTTGTCGTCGCCTTCCGCGCGGCGAAGGGTCAACACCGTCGAGGTCACCGACAACGAGGGGCCGGTGAAGGACAGCAGGGGATCGGTCGCCTGCTGATCGGTCAGCCCGCCGCGCAGGTCCAGCGCCAGGACGGTGGAGGCGGGCACAGGCGCCGGCGCGCTCGCCGCCGCCACCAGGATGAGCAACAGAATCGGCAGGCCGACAAAGAACAGGGAGAGGCCCGCGAACACCGCGCCCAGGGTGATGAAGAACTGTTTCATGCCGCTTTCCCGTCAGATGCCCTGAGCCATAGCAAGCCCCCCGGCGCGGTCAAATACGGGAATTTCCCCACAAGCTTGAGCGCGACAACCCATGCACCCTGAGGTAGATGTTCCCCACAACTGTCGTGGAGGAATTCGACGTGGCCCTCAGTACCCCGGCGCCCTTTTTCACCCACCTTCGCAACGGCCTGCTTGGCCCTAAGCTGGACGAATCCGAGATCGAGGGGGTCAACGCGCTCCTCGCCGCCTGCGAAGGCTGGCGGACGTCCTGGACCGCCTATGCGCTGGCGACGGCCTATCACGAGACCAACGCCACCATGCAGCCCGTCCGCGAGGCCTATTGGCTTTCCGAGGCGTGGCGGAAGAAGAACCTCCACTACTGGCCCTACTACGGCCGGGGGTATGTGCAGCTAACCTGGCTGGACAACTACAAGAGAGCCGACAAGGCGCTGGCCTTAGGCGGCGCCATGCTGACGAACCTGGATCTGGCCATGCGCCCCGATATCGCCGCCAAGGTCATGCGCGAGGGCATGGTGGCGGGGTGGTTCGCCAAGGACAAGTCGGGGGTTCATTCGCTGGCCCGGCACCTGCCGGCGGATCTCGGGACCCTGGATCAGTTCAAGGAAGCGCGCCGGATCATAAACGGCGTCGACGACAACCTGTTAATCGCCCGCCACGCCTTGCAGTTCCAGGCCGCCCTGGCCGCCGGGGGCTGGGCATAGGGGGATGGGCGGGAAAATTGGTCGGAGTGGCAGGATTCGAACCTGCGACCCCTGCGTCCCGAACGCAGTGCTCTACCAGACTGAGCCACACTCCGACACTTAGAGAGCGCGCCTTATAGAGAAGGGCCACCGGCCCCGCAAGGCGGGGCATGACCCGTTGCAAACCGGGATTGCGTGCGTTATCTGCACCGCCTCCCGGCGCCCCCGGCCCGGCATCCCGTTGGGGGATGGTGTAATGGTAACACTGCGGTTTTTGGTACCGTCATTCTAGGTTCGAGTCCTAGTCCCCCAGCCACTCATGTCAGACACCCCGATCAACGCCAATCCCGCCAAGCCACTCACCCCCGCCGCACGCCGGGCGCTGGAGGAGGCGAACGCACGGCGGGCCGCTGAAGGCCCGCCAGCCTCCACCGGCGAGGAAGGCGGCCCCAAGGGCCCCGAGCCGACACGCTTCGGCGACTGGGAGCGCAAGGGCGTGGCGGTGGATTTCTAGGCGAGCGGCCGCTCGCCCGTCAGGTGCGTTCGCTACCCAAGGCCTTGTGGCGTCTCTAGTTCCTTCAGAAGGATTGGAGTTACGCCCATGCTTGTCGCCCTGTTGCTTGGTCAGGCCCTCTACTACGAACCGCTTCCGCCGCCGCCGGCGCAACCCTCCTATGACCGGTCCGGCGGTTACTCGACGCACAGCGAGAGCGGCGGCGGGTCCTATGGCAAGCGCGTCTATGTGGATGGCTATGAGGCTCAGGCGGGCGGCGACTACGATCCCCGCGATCCCTATCCGCCCGCCCCCCAGTGGGAAGAGCGCCGCTATCAGGACGGTTACGCTCACGGCTACGACTACGCCTATCAGAACCGCGACGGCCAGGAGGTCTATTCCTACCTGCACCCCTGGCACGAGCCGTTCTACGGCTATGTCCCCGCCCCGCCGCCGGCCCCGGCGCCTGATTACAGCTACAACTACGACTACGTCCCTCAGTACGCGCCTCAGTACGCGCCTCAATACGCCCCCCAATACGCATACGACTGCGGCTGTCTGCCGCCGCCTCCCCCGCCGCCGCCGTGCGACTGCGACTGCGGTTGCGCGCCCAGGGTCTATGAGGAAGTGCGTCTGGGCGGCGATTTCTTCTACAGCGAAAGCAGCGTCGGCATGGCCTTTGCTCCCCCGGTCTACGGCGGCGGCGGCATGGTGGTCGGCGGAGGGTTCGGCGGGGGCTTCGGCGGCGGGTTTGGCGGCGCCAGCGCCAGCGCGTCAGCGTCCGCCTCGGCCAGCGCGTCGGCCAACGTCAATGTGCGGTTCAGCGGCGGTGGCCGGATGAAGCCCCCGATGCAGCCTCCAAAGAACCACGGCGGCGGGCATAAGGGCGGCGGCTACGGCGGCGGCGGCCACAAGGGCGGCGGCAAGTACTAGCCGGCGATCTCGGCTGCGATCGCCAGGGCCGCCGCGCGCGGATCGGCGGCGGCGCTGATCGGCCGGCCGACCACCAGATGGCTGGCGCCATTGCGAATAGCGTCGGCCGGGGTCGCGGCCCTGGCCTGATCGTCCATCGAGCCGCCTGCGGGTCTGACCCCGGGCGTCACCACCAGGAAATCCGGTCCGCCGATGGCGCGGGCGATGGCGGCTTCGTGCGGGCTGGCGATGACCCCGTCGGCGCCGGCGTCGATGGCCTGGCGGATGCGGCGCTCGACCAGTTCGGCGACGCCCATGCGGTAACCTATGGCCTCCAGGTCCGAGGCCGAAAGGCTGGTCAACACGGTGACGCCGAGGATTTTGGTGGGCGCCGGTCCCCTGCCCTTGACCGCCGCGGCCATGACCTGAGGGGTGGCGTGAACCGTGAGAAAGTCGGCGGCGCCGGTGGCGGCGATGGCGGCGGCGGCCTTTTCGACGGTGGCGCCGATGTCATGCAGCTTCCAGTCGGCGAAGACCTGATGGCCTTGGGCTTTCAGGTCCCTGGCGAGCGCCATGCCGTCGGTGGCCATCAGTTGCAGGCCGACCTTGTAGAAGGAGGCGGCGTCGCCGATCCGCTCGACGAGGGCTTCGGCCTCGGCGCGCGTGGGCAAATCGAGGGCGACGATCAGGCGGGGGTCGGCGGTCATGTCAGAGGCCGCGCATACGGCTTAGGCGCGTGCGCATCAAGGCCATCACCCACTCGTCGGGCAGGATCTTGGCCAGCGCCGTGAGCGCCATGTACTGCGGGCCCGGCACACAGAGGGGGCGGTTGGCCTCGGCGGCTTCGTAGCCCGCGGCGGCGACTTCCTCGGCGTCGAGCCACAGCCACTCGGGAGTATTGGCGGCGATCCGGTCGCGCGAGCCGTTGACGTCGTGGAATTCGGAATAGGTGAAGCCTGGGCACAGGGCGGTGACGTGAACGCCGTGGGCGCGGTTTTCGATATGCAGTCCTTGCGAGAAGCGGACCAGAAACGCCTTGGCGGGGGCGTAGAGGGTGGCGTTGGGCGATCCCGGGATCAGCCCGGCCACCGAGGCGACATTGAGGATGCGGCCGAACTTCTGCTCGACCATGCCCGGCAGGACGCGGTGGGTAAGCTCGAGGATCGAGCCGACCATGACCCGCATGAAAATCTCCTGCTCAGTCCAGCCCGTGGCGGCGTAGGCGCCGGCCAGGCCGTAGCCGGCGTTGTTGACCAGGGCGTCGACGGTGCGGCCGTGGGCGGCGAGCTTGGCGAGGATTTCGTCGGGGGCGCCGGCCTCGGCGAGGTCGGCGACGATTGTGAAGGTCTCGACCCCGGAGCGCAGGCGGATTTCCTCGGCCAGCGCCTCCAGCCGGTCGCCGCGGCGGGCGGTCAGCGCCACGTCATAGCCCTGGCTCGCATAGATGCGGGCGAAGGCCGCGCCTATGCCGGCCGAAGCGCCGGTGATCAGACAGAGCCTGCGGGCCAAGGCGTCCCCTCATGGATTCGATGAGGGGACTAGACCAGTCCGCCCGCGCCGGTTCAAGCGGCGAGGCGGGCGGTTCGCGCTCGGCGGCGGATTGGATAGACACAAGTTCAACCAGAGCGCCGGTGTAGCCGGAGATGGGGCCTGCCCATTCCGAATTGCAACAAGAATGGTTTCAATTATTTCAGAAGGTCGGCGACGGTGATGGCGCGCAGGCGGTCGCGGACCGCGAGGTCGGCGGCGGCGAGGACCTCGCGGACGCGGTCGGGGATGCGCTCGCCGACCGGGCAGCCGGCGGCGCCCTTGGTGGCCATGCCGAGGTGCGCGCAGCCGTCGACGGCCTTCAGCACCTCGTCGAGGCCGATGGATTCGGCGGGTTTCAAGAGCCAGGCCCCGCCGGCGGCGCCGGCCCTGGTGGCCACCAGGCCCGCCTTGGAGAGCATGCCGGTGACCCGGCGCACGACCACCGGATTGGTCGGCATGGAGGCGGCGAGCTCGGCGCTGGAGATGGCGGCGCCGGCGCTCATCGCCCCCTTGTGCGCTAGATAGGCCAGCGCGTGGGCGGCGACCGGGAATTTCTGGCTGTCCGACATCTTGCCCATAGATAGGGCGCTGACCGCCGTTACTCCAGCTTGCGATTGAACGGGCCCGCAAATGGGAGTACGCCCCGTCCCGTTTCAGGGCCGGGGCCCGGAGGATTCTAGATGGCTGGGGACGCTCCCGAGCCGGCGCATCATTCCGAAAATGGCGGACACGCGAAGGGGCAAGGCTTTGCCGCCCTGACGGTCGGCGCTATCGGCGTGGTGTTCGGCGACATCGGCACAAGCCCGCTCTACGCGATGCGTGAAGCCCTGCATCACGCCCGCGACGGGGGAACGAGCGAACTGGCGGTGCTGGGCGTCGTGTCCCTGATGTTCTGGGCGCTGCTTCTCATCGTGACGCTCAAATACGTCGTCTTCCTTATGAAGGCGGACAACAAGGGCGAAGGCGGCACCCTGGCCCTGATGGCGCTGGCCATGCGTTCGATCGGGCGACGGGCGGGGTGGATCTTCGTCCTGGGGGTGTTCGGCACGGCGCTGTTCTACGCCGACGGCATCATCACGCCCGCGATCACCGTGCTCTCCATCATGGAGGGCGTGCCGGAAGCGCCGGGCATGACAGAGGCCTTCAAACCCTTCGTCGTTCCCCTGACAGCCATCCTGCTGCTGGCCCTGTTCCTGGTCCAGTCGAGGGGCACGGCGAGCATGGCCAGGTTCTTCGGACCGGTCATGCTGATGTGGTTTTTGACCCTGGCGGGCCTGGGGGCGGTGCACATTTCCGAGGACCCCTCGGTCTTTCGGGCGCTCTCGCCGCACTATGCGGTCTGGTTCCTGTTCAACTCCGGCTTTGTCGGCTTCGTCATCCTGGGCAGCGTCTTCCTGGCGGTGACCGGGGCCGAGGCGCTCTATGCGGACATGGGCCATTTCGGCAAAAAGCCGATCCGCGCCGCCTGGCTGCTCATCGCCTTCCCCGCCCTGATGCTCAACTATCTGGGCCAGGGCGCCATGGTGCTGGCGAGGCCCGAGACGGCGGAAAACCCCTTCTTCCAGATGATCCCGCAGCTGGCCTACTGGCCTGTGCTGCTGTTGGGCATCGTCGCCAGCGTGATCGCGTCACAGGCGGTAATCACCGGCGCCTTTTCGTTGACCCAACAGGCCGTGCAGCTGGGGCTTCTGCCCCGGATCGACATCAAGCGCACCAGCGAGACCGTGGCGGGCCAGATCTATGTGCCGCAGGTCAATACGCTTCTGTTGATCGGGGTGATGATCCTGCTGGTCATGTTCCAATCCTCGACCAAGCTCGCCGCCGCCTATGGCATCGCGGTGACCGGGGCGATGTTCGTCGACACCCTGCTGTTCTTTGTGATCATCCGCTACCACTGGAAGCGGCCGCTGTGGCAGGCGCTCACCGCCGTCATCTGCTTTGGCGCGCTCGATATGGTGTTCATCACCTCGAACCTTCTGAAGATCCCCGACGGCGCCTGGATGCCGCTGGTGCTGGGCGCGGCATTGGTCTTCCTGATGTGGACCTGGACAAAGGGCAACCGCATCCTCTCGGAGAAGACCCGCAAGGATTCCATCCCGCTCACCGACCTGGTGGATATCCTGAAAGCCCGCGCTCCCCACCGGGTGCCGGGCACCGCCATCTTCCTGACCAGCGACGTGGACGTCACCCCCGTCGCCCTGATGCACAACCTCAAGCACAACCGGGTTCTGCACGAGAAGAACATCATCCTGACCGTGCGCACCGGCGAGACGCCAAGGGTCAAGGAAGAAGACCGGGTCAAGATCGAGCCGATGAACGACGACTTCAAGAAGATCATCCTGACCTACGGCTTCATGGAAAACCCCAACGTCCCGAAGGCGCTGGCCGCCATGCGCAAGAGCCAGGGGCTGAAGTTCGACATCATGGCCACGAGCTTCTTCCTCGGGCGGCGGTCGATCGTCGCGGCCGCCTCCGGCGAAATGCCCCTTTGGCAGGACAAGCTCTATATTTTCCTGATGAAGAACGCCGCCAACCCCACCGACTTCTTCCGCATCCCGCCGGGACGGGTGGTGGAGCTCGGGACACAGGTGACGGTGTAGGGTGGAGGACATCCTCCGCATCCTGGGCGATGGCCTGTCAATCGCCTCCCTGGCGGTGATCTTCTCCACCTCGCTGAGCGCCCAGAAGCGGATCAAGCCGGGAGCGAGCGTGCCGCTGGGCTTCAGCCGGCAGGGCGAGCCGGTGATGCGCAAGGCCAAGGCCGTGGCCCTGTGGGCCCTGCCGGCCCTATCGGTCGTGATCCTGTTCCTGCCCACGGCCAGCGGTCTGGCCTTTGAGCTGATGGGCGACGAAGCCATCATGATGTTCGGCATGCGGGGCATCATGTCGGCGGCGCTGGCGCTTCGGCATATCGTGCATATGCAGAAGACGATCGAGCTGATGGATGAAGAGGGGCAGCTGCAGTCCTGAGGCGGCGCCCCTCCCGGGACGTGTTGCGCGGCGCTAAGCGTTCCGATGCTGGGATAGACGTTTGGGTACACGTATCGCTTCGCGCTACATGTCCCCGGCTGGCGCTATCCTATCCGGGGACACTATACCTAATTGACGCCCCACGAAGCCGGTGTCAGCCTGCCCCCATGGCCAGGCTCGCCCGCGTCGTCGCTCCGGATGTTCCGCATCACGTCACCCAGCGGGGCAACCGGCGTCAGCAGACCTTCTTCAACGACGGGGACTATGCGCTCTACCGCGACCTGATCGCCGAGAGCTGCCACGCGGCGCGGGTCGGCGTGTGGGCCTACTGCCTGATGCCCAACCACGTCCACCTGATCTTGACCCCCAGCGATCCCGACGGCCTGCGCGCCGCCCTGGGCGAGGCGCACCGGCGCTATTCCCGCCATGTCAATTTCCGCGAGGGATGGCGCGGGTACCTGTGGCAGGGGCGGTTCGCGTCGGTGGCGATGGACGAGCATCATCTGATGGCTTGCGCGAGGTACGTCGAGATGAACCCGGTCCGCGCCAGGCTGGCGGCGGCGGCGGCGGACTGGCCCTGGTCCAGCGCCCGGGCGCACCTGGCGGGGCAGAACGATGGGCTGGTGGACGTTGGCCCGCTCCTGGAGCGCGCGCCGGACTGGCGGGAGTTGCTGAATAGCGCCCTGCCGCAGGCGGACTATGACGCGATCCGGCGCGGTGAGCGCACGGGACGGCCGCTCGGCGCGGCGGCGTTTGTGGAGCAGCTTGAGGGGCGGCTAGGACGAACCTTGGCGCCTCAGAAACCTGGCCGGAAGCCACGGAAATAGGTATAGTGTCCCCGGATATGGGCGAGACACCGCGGCCCTGCTGCGGCGCCGGGGAGCGAGCCTGGACCGCATGAACAACGCCGGGCAGCGGGGTAGGGATATCGCCAGGGCGATGGGCGATACCGAGCTCAACCGGGCTTTGGGGTTGGAACCCTAGGCGTGCGGTCTGGCCGGCAACGGCGGCTTGACTGAAAAGCGGCTTAGGCGCCAGGCCAGATAGGCGCCGAGCGGGATGTCGGCCGAAAAGCAGAAGGCGGGCCACCACTTCGGCACGCCCGGATCGTTGATGATCAGGGGGTGGACGAGATCGAAGAGGCCGTGACCGACCAGGCCGGCGGCCGCGATCCAGAGGCTTACCCGGTAGCCCAGGACCGCCAGAACAATAAAGACGGCAGCACCGGCCAGCTCTCCAGGCCAGGCCGCCGGCGATCCGCCTATGGCGGCGAACAGGAGGTAGTAGGCGGCGACCACCACCAGCACGACCGGGTAAAAGACACGCTCCCGGTCAAATCGCGTCACCGTGCCAAACAGACTGCTCAGGAGCCCAACGGCGCCGCCGATCAGATATTCCAACGTCCCGTCCCCCACGGCCTTCTCTCAAGCTTGACCATAGCGGAAAATCCGTGCGCCGGCCCGGGGGTAATTCAGGCGCAATAAACTTGGCCGCGGCGCATCCAGGGGCCAGCATGGCCGCATCTCCCCAACCGAACCATCCTTCGGAGGCAAGATATGGAGTCTGAACTGGACCTGGGCGCCCTGGGATTTTGGCTGTTCCTGGCGGCGGTGATCTCGGTGTGGATGATCACCGAGGCGATGAAGCAGAAGTCGATGCTCCAACTGATGGAGAAATCGATCGAGAAGACCGGAGCGATCGATCCCAAACTGGCCGAGCTGCTGGACAAGGAGATGGCGCGCAAGGCGGAGGGCGACGGCTTTGCCTGGGAGCGGCAGCCAGGGGCGGGCCGCAAGCTCGTCAGTGGGATCGTGGCGATCGTGGGTTTCTTTTTCACGTTCATCGCCTTCGCGGCCGCCATGAGCGTGGGTATTCGGGCGGCGGGGCATGCGTCCCTTGCCGGCGTTCTGGTCGCCGTGGGCGTTGGGGCCGGCGTTCTCGGCTTTTTTGGCCTGATCGCCTGGCTGATCTGGCCGAAGGCGAAGAAGGCCTCTGTCAGCGAACCGCTGCCTTAAGTGGCCGCGCGGCTCGACAAGGCCGCCGAAAGCGCCGTTGTCGTCCTGGCACGGGCGGGCGATGCGGCGGCGTTTCGGGAACTGGTCCTGCGCCGACAGGTGTGGGTCCGCGACCTGTTGCGCCGCCTTTGCGGCGACCGCGCCTTAGGCGAGGATCTGGCCCAGGAGACCTTTGTCCAGGCCTGGAAGTCCCTCGGCGCCCTGAAGTCCCCGGGCGTGTTCGGCCCCTGGTTGCGGCAGATCGCGGTCAATGTCTGGCGCCAGGAGGCGCGAAAGCGGCGGCTGATCCTGGCGGATGAGGACGAGATCTTGGCCGAGCCTGATCCCAGGCCCGCCGCCGCCGCGGACGATCGCCTCGACCTGACCGCCGCGCTGGCGGCGCTGTCGCCGGTCCAGCGGATGTGCGTGGTCCTGTCCTACGCCGAAGGCATGACCCATGGCGAGATCGCCCTGGCCACCGGCCTGCCGCTCGGGACCGTGAAGTCCCACGTCAAACGCGGGGGAGACAAACTGAAGACCATCCTTGCTATAGGTGAGCGTGATGACTGACTCCGACGAAAAGCTCATCCGGCTGTTTGCCGCCGAAGCATCGCGGCCCGACCCTGCCTTTACCCTGGCGGTGGAGGCTCGGCTGCGCCGGGCGATGCGGGCGCGCCTGGCCCTCCAGGGCGCGGTGGCGGTGGCGCTGACCGCCCTGGCCGGGGCGGCGGCGTTTGGCTGGCGCATCGCCAAACCGGTGCTCGCCGAGCTCATCGGGCCCCTGCCGGGGTTTTCGGCGGATATCCTGGGCGCGCCGGCCCCGGCCCTGGCCGTCGTGGCCGTGGCCCTCCTGTGGTTTACCCTGCGCCGGCATGTCCGCGTCATTGAGGGATAGGCCGCCGCCCATGCGGGCGAGTCGACTCACCGAGGCGAGGGTTTGGAGCGCCGGCCTGCCGAGCTGGAGCTTCTGACACCAGAACCGCCCCTCATCCGACCTCCGTTGGAGGCCACCTTCTCCCGAGGGG
>DGYN01000013.1:27298-69344 GCA_002398405.1 Caulobacteraceae bacterium UBA5005 | reverse complement strand
TCCCGAGGGGAGAAGGAACGCGCTGCGGTGACCGAAAGGATGGAGCGGTTGTCTCCACCGGACTCCTGAGAGTTCGACCATTCTGTCTTGAACCTGTGGCTCAGGCGCCCTTAAAGGCCCCTCGAACCCTAGACTCCCAAGGAACGCCCATGCCCGCGCCGATCAAGAAGGTCGTCCTCGCCTATTCCGGCGGCCTCGACACCTCGATCATCCTGAAATGGCTGCAGACCGAGTATCAGGCGGAGGTGATCACCTTCACGGCCGACCTCGGTCAGGGCGAGGAGCTGTCACCGGCCCGCGACAAGGCCCTGCTGCTCGGCATCAAACCTGAGAACATCTTCATCGAGGACGTGCGCGAGGAGTTCGTCCGCGACTATGTCTTCCCGATGTTCCGGGCCAACACGGTCTATGAGGGCCAGTACCTCCTGGGCACCTCGATCGCGCGGCCGCTGATCGCCAAGAAGCAGATCGAGATCGCCCGTAAGGTCGGCGCCGACGCGGTCTGTCACGGGGCGACCGGCAAGGGCAACGACCAGGTGCGTTTCGAACTCGGCTACTACGCCCTGGAGCCAGACATCCACGTCATCGCGCCGTGGCGGGAGTGGGACTTCAAGAGCCGCGAGAAGCTGATCGAGTTCGCCGAACAGCACCAGATCCCGATCAGCAAGGACAAGCGCGGCGAGGCGCCGTTCAGCGTCGATGCGAACCTTTTGCACTCCTCGTCCGAGGGAAAGGTGCTGGAGGACCCGGCGGTGGAGGCCCCCGAGTTCGTGCACATGCGCACCATCAGCCCCGAGGATGCGCCGGATAAGCCGACGGTGTTCACCATGGATTTCGAGGGCGGCGATCCGGTGGCCATCGACGGGGCGAAGCTTTCCCCCGCAGCCCTGCTGACCCGGTTGAATGAACTGGGGCACGACAACGGGGTCGGGCGGCTGGACCTGGTGGAAAACCGCTTCGTCGGCATGAAGTCGCGAGGGGTCTATGAGACCCCCGGCGGCACGATCCTGCTGGCCGCGCACCGGGGGATCGAGAGCATCACGCTCGATCGCGGTTCGATGCACACCAAGGACGAGCTGATGCCGCGCTATGCGGAGCTGATCTACAACGGCTTCTGGTTCGCGCCGGAGCGCGAGATGCTGCAGGCGGCGATCGATTTCACGCAGAAGCTGGTCACCGGCCGGGTGACGGTGAAGCTCTACAAGGGCAATGTCACCATCATCGGCCGCGAGAGCCCCTATTCCCTCTATGACCAGGACCTGGTCACCTTCGAAGAGGGCAAGGTCGCCTATGACCACCGCGACGCGGCGGGCTTCATCAAGCTCAACGCCCTGCGCCTGCGAGTGGCGGCCAAGCGGGACCGGCGCAACCCCTAGGACTGCGACAATCCGCCGTAGGGGATGTTAAGCAGGTTCCGGGCGGGGCGGGATTATCTTTCCGGCCATGTCCAGTCTTATCAGTTTAGAACTCGTGGCGGGCCTCGCGGTGGTTCTGATCGCCTGCGCCGTCGCCTATGGAATCGTGTCCCGCAAGGCGCGGGAGAAGAACGCGGTGAGCCGGCGAAACCACCTGAAGGAACGGGCGCGGGAGCTATAGCGCAAGACCGGGCAGGCTCTTGGGGGCGCTTTGGGTACACGTATCGCTGCGCGCGACATGTCCCCGGCTGGCGCTATTTCTTCGTCAGGGTGACGGGGATCTCGAAGGTCTGCTGCGTCCAGGTTCCGGCGAGGGTGGTTCCGTCGGCGGAGAGGGTTCCGGTGAAGGCCACCTGGCCGTTGGCGGAGGCCAGCGCCACCTTCTGGCCATCGCGGGTCAAGGTCCTGATGACCACGTTGTTACGGTTGATCGACGGGTAGTCGGCCAGGGTCGCCGTGCCGCGGGGGCCGCTGGAGATGCGCAGCACCACCCCGATCCCCTGCAGATCGCCCTCCCAGCGGCCGTCGAGCCCTGGGACGGTCGGGAGCGGCGGAACGACGCCGGCCTTGAAGGTCATGGGGGCCGGGCCGCCGGCGCTGGTGTAGGTTCCGGTGAAGCCCGGGGCCTGCGGGTCCCAGGCGCCCTTGAAGCTGGCGTTGGCGGCGGGGGCGGTGAAGGTCAGGGCGCCGGCGTCGAAGGTAATGGCCTCAAGCGGTGTTCCCCAGCGGCCGGTGTCGTGGCTGCCGATCGAGCCCTTGAAGACGCCGGGGGAGGCTTCCTCGATGCGCAGGCCGATCTCGTAGGTCCCGGCGGGGATGACGAGGTCGCCCATCCAGTCGCCCGCGGGCGAGCGGGCCGTCTGCGAATAAGCGGTCCCTGAAACAGCCGCGAACAGTACGGCCGCGGCCGCGATCCCGAACCTATGCATGCGCTCTCCTCTTCTATGAGAGGAGACGCCGCCGATGGCCGGTTTGGATGCAAGCGGCCTTAGAGTTTCGCGAAGTCCGCCAGGATTTTCGCATAGGCCTCCGCTGTGAAGCCGCCAATGGTGCGGGCCTGGCCGTTTTCCGAGGTCTGCTTCAGGGTGCTTGAGGAGTCGGCGATCCCCCGGTCGATGATCATGACGATCCGGGGGACGTGTTTCTGCAGTACAGCGCGGGTCCGGGGATCCTTAAGGAGATCCCGCATGGTCGATGATGGGCCGGGCGGCTTAGCAGCGGTCGGGGGCGCCTTGGCGACGGTTGGGGGCGCCGGCTTTTGGGCTTGAGCCAGGCAAGGCGTGGCGGCAGACAGGGCGGCGGCAGCCGCCAGGGCGATGAGGCGCATGGGCGGGTCTCTCTAGAGTTTGGCGAGGTCGGCGAGGATCTGTTGATAGACGCCGGGGGTGAGGCCGGCGCCGGTCTGGGCGTCGGGGCTGTCGGCCACCTGTTTCAGGGTCGCGGTCCCCGGGAAGATTTCCATGTCGAAGGCCATCATGACGATAGGGGTGTGGCGGTCGAAGATGGCCCGGGCGGCCGGGCTGGCGGCGAGCTGGGCGAAGGTGGAGTCGGGGCCGAACTTGGGAGCCGTGGCGGCCGGGGGCGAGAGCGCCTGGAGCTCTTTCAGGATCCTGGCGTAAGCCTCAGGGCTGAAGCCCCCCTGGGATTGGGCCATTTCGTTTTCCGACACCGATTTGAGGGTCGAGGTTTCCGGCTGGCCGGAGCCGGCGTCGAAGACGGTCATCACCAGCGGGATGTGGGTATCGAGGATCGACCGGGCCCTGGGGTCGGCCATCATCTCCTTGAAAGTCGTGTTCGGTCCGTAGGTCTGGGCGAAGGCCGGGGCGGCGAAAGTCAGGGCGGCGATGGCCGCCAGGGCGATGATGCGCATGGGAAATTCCCCTCTCTGGTAGGTCCCTCGGGGGCCTAGAGGCGGGGAGTGGCCGGATCGGATGCAGAGAGGATGCGGGAGAGGCGATCCTTTAGGGTCCCATCGTCCTTCAGCTCGCATTCCCAGAGGGTCTCGACGCGCCAGCCTTGGGCGTTGAGGGCGGCGCGGTGGGTGATGTCGCGGGCGCGGTTTCTATCGACCTTGGCGAGCCAGTAGCCGCGGTTCTGCTTGGGGAGGCGGGCGCCGCGAGCGCAGTCGTGGCCGTGCCAGAAGCATCCGTGGACGAAGATCGCGAGCCGGCGGCCAGGCAAGACGATATCCGGCTTTCCGGGGAGATCCGCGCGGTGCAGGCGGTAGCGGGCGCCAAGGGCGGTGAGAGTTTTGCGGACCTTCAGCTCCGGGGCCGTGTCGCGGCCCTTGACGCGGCGCATGACGGCGGAGCGCTTTTCGGGGGTGAAGACGTCGGTCACAAACCCTCGAACAGGGCCGTCGAGAGATACCGTTCGGCGAAGCTGGGGACGATGGCGACGATCTGTTTGCCGCGGAATTCGTCGCGGGCGGCGATGTGGAAGGCGGCGGTGAGGGCAGCGCCCGTGGAGATGCCGCCCGGGACGCCATCGGTGCGGGCGGCGCGGCGGGACATCTCGAAGCTTTCCTCGTTGGAGACCTGGATGATCTCGTCGATGACGCCGCGGTCGAGGATGGCCGGGACAAAGCCCGCGCCGATGCCCTGGATCTTGTGCGGGCCGGGGGGGCCGCCGGAGAGGACGGGGGAGGCTGTGGGCTCGACGGCGATCATCTTAAGGGCCGGCTTGCGGGCTTTGAGCACCTGGCCAACGCCGGTGATGGTGCCGCCGGTGCCGACGCCGGATATCACGGCGTCCACTTCGCCATTGGTGTCGTTCCAGATTTCCTCGGCGGTGGAGACGCGGTGGACCAGGGGGTTGGCCTCGTTCTCGAACTGCTGGGGCATGATGGCCCCGGGATTTTCGGCCAGGAGTTCCTGGGCGCGGGCGACGGCGCCGCGCATGCCCTTTTCGGCGGGGGTGAGTTCGAGCTTTGCGCCGAGGATCAGGAGCATCTTGCGGCGCTCGATCGACATGCTTTCGGGCATGACCAGGATCAGCTTGTAGCCTTTGGAGGCGGCGACGAAGGCCAGGGCGATGCCGGTGTTGCCCGATGTTGGCTCGACGATGGTCCCGCCGGGCTTGAGTTTTCCGGTGGCCTCGAGGAATTCGATCATCGAGGCGCCGATGCGGTCCTTCACCGAGCCCAGGGGGTTGAAGAACTCGAGCTTGGCCAGGACCTCGCCCTGCGGCTTCAGCTCGCGGGTGAGGTTGGGCAGGCGCACCAGGGGGGTGTCGCCCAGGGTGTCGATGATCGAGTCGAAAATCTTACCGCGGCCGGCGCGCTTGAAGCGGGAGGCGTCGTAGTCAGCCATGGGGATGGTCCTTGAAGGCTTAGATGTTGGTCGAACCCTAGGACGTTAAACCCTATCAAGTCAGTGCAGATATTCTATTCGGCCGCCACGATTGATTGAGGCCGGAGAAGGAGCGGTTCGAAGAGCTCCGCGGCCAGATGGCGAACCACGGGAACGGCCACTCCGTCGCCGATGACCTTCAAGGCCGCGCTTTGCGAGACGGGCAGCTGATAGGTTTCTTGAAGGCCCATGAGCCGCGCGGCCTCCCGCGCGGTGAGCCAGCGGCTGCGGACCTGGCCCTTTTCGGCCACCACCAGGAGCTGGCGGGAGGAGCCGCCGCCGGGGGTGCGGACGCAGCCAGCGAGACCATCGAAGCGCACCTCGGCCCGCTGGGATGCGCCGCGCATCCGCCGGAAGACGGCGCCGACCGCCCGGCCGCCGAGCCGCGCGGCGTCGAGCTTGGCGCGGTGGCGGGGGTCCATCTGGGAGAGGAGCCTTTGGGTCTCGGCTTCCGAACGCCACGGAACGGCGGTGTCCGGCTCGAGAAGGGCGGCGAGGTCGGTGTTGCGCTTCTGCGGGGCGGCCAGGCGCCACCAGACCCAGGCGCGCTGCAGATCGGCGGGCAGGCGGGCGTGAGCGGCGCGCACGGCGGGGGTGTGGAAGGGGGATGGGCCCTCGAAACCGCCCGGGCCCTCGCGCGCAGCCAGGACGATGACGCGGGGGCGGGACTGGGGGAGGAAGGCGGCGGCGTCGATCTCCAGGGCGCCGAAGCGGTAGCCTTCATCGGCAAGGGCGCGGCACAGGGCGGTGAAGTCGGCGCCCTGGTGGGAGGTGAGCAGGCCGACGACATTCTCGATGGCGATGAGGCGGGGCGCGCGGCCCTCGCGGGCCAGACCCTGGGTCAGGGACCAGAAGCCGAAGAAGGCCGAGGAGCGGCCGCCGGTCAGGCCCGCGCGGGCCCCCGCCAGGCTGAAGTCCTGGCAGGGGCTTGAGGCCCAGGCGAGGTCGGCGCGGCCGGGAAGGTCGGAGGGCTTTAGGGAAAACACATCGCCCTCACGCATGGGCGCGTCGTGATTGGCGCGGTAGGTGCGGGCCTTCAAGGGGTCGAAGTCGTTGGCGAAGAGGCAGTCGAAGCTATCGCCCAGGCCAAGACTGGCCATGCCGCCGCCGGCGAAGAACTCATAGAAGGAGAGTTTCCGACTCATCGGGGCTAAGACTAGCCTGAGCCGAGGAGATTTCGCCATGCGCCGCCTTGCCCCCCTTGCCGCCCTGCTGCTGTTCGCCGCCTGCGAGCCGAAGGCGGAGGTAGCGCCCCTTCCCGCCCCTGCCGCGGAGGCATCGGCGCCGGGACCGTTCGCCGGGGACTTCAACGCGGTGGGGACCGAGCCGTTCTGGGCTGTTGAGGTGCGGGAGGGGACGGTCAGGCTGTCGCGGCCGGACGCGGTGGATGTCACGATCGCTCACAACGGGCCAAAGGTAGAGGGCGAGAAGGCTGTTTGGGCCGGGCCCAATCTGTCGCTGACCCTGACGCCTGGCGAATGCTCGGACGGCATGTCCGACCGGGTGTTTGGCTATGTGGCGGAGGTGAAGGCGGGGGCCGAGACCCTGAAGGGTTGCGCGGCGAAGGCCGGCTAGTTGAGCAGCGCCGCGGGCGAGGCCTGGGCCATGACGGGCTTATCCTTGGCGCCCGGGTTGGGGAGCATGAAGCCGATCAGCACCGCCACGCAGATCGCCGCGGCGACAATAAGCCTGACCATGATCAATCCCTCTTAAGCGGGGCGGAACTGCGCCCCGGTGCAGTTAACGGCCTATTCGGTCCAGAGTTCCGCGATCAGGCCCTTGCGGTTGAGGAGCAGGGTGGCGCGCTTGATCACCGAGAGGAGGCGCGCCTCGCGCTCCGGGGCGTCGTGGGTGAGACGGGCCCGCGCCAGACCTTCCAGCATGAACCGCGCGAGATCGCGGCTGGCCTGAAGCCTGGGGGTCGAGCCCGCGTGCAGGAGGGCAAGCGGCTGATCGTCCGCCTCAGCGCGGTCGAACTCGGCCTGGGCGGGGGCCAGCAGCGCGCGCACGGTCTCGTCGGTGCGGGCCACGGCCTCCAGTTCGGCGAAGGCGAGGAAGGGCGGGGTCTTGAGCAGATGCCAATAGGCGTCGATGGCGTGCTCGGCCGCGTCGACGCCGGGGGGGCGATCATGGCTGGCGCCTTTGAAGAGGCTGGAGCGGGCGTCCTGAAGGTGCTCGACCACGGCCTCGATCAAGGCTTCGCGGGTCGGGAAGTGGTAGAGCATGGCCCCGCGGGTCAGCCTGGCCTCCTCCGCGATCCTGGCGTTGGTGGCGGCGGCGTAGCCGACCTGGGCCAAAAGGGTGGTGGCGGCCTCGAGGATGCGCTTTCGCGTACGGCGTGACTTAGGAGTGTCACGTTCCGCCTTTAGGCTCGGAGAGTCGGCCGGCGCGGGGGCGTTCATCGCTGTCATCGTTGTGCAATGCGGGAAAACGTTAGCGCATGCAGCATAAAAAGACCAGCGCGCTCAAGCTTATTGACGTACCGGTGCAATTTCATGACAAACCTGCTGTCATGAACGGCGCCCGCCCGCCCCGCTACTCGTCCCCCCTGCGCCAAAGCCAGATGGAGGCGACGCGGGAGGCCATTTTGCAGGCCGTGCGCAAACAGCTGGACCAGGGCGGCCTGGACGAGATTTCCTTCGCCGATGTGGCCGAGAGCGCCGGAGTCGGCGAGCGCACCGTCTATCGCTATTTCCCGACCCGCGAGGCCCTGCTGGGGGCGTTCTGGAGCTGGGTGCAGCTGCAGGGGCCGGCAGGCGAAGGCGCGCGGCTGCAGGCGGCGCAACCGGGCGCGTTCTCGGCCGACCGGCCGATGCGCATCCTGCTCGCCACCGACGCCTGGGAGCCGCAGGTCAACGGCGTGGTCCGCACCCTGTCACGGGTGGTCGCCGAATGCCGCGAGATGGGCCACATGGTCGAGGTCATCTCACCCGACCAGTTCAAGACATTTCCCCTGCCGACCTACCCTGAGATCAAGCTGGCGATCGGGGCGCACGAGACGGTGCAGGAGAAGTTCAAGACCTTTGAACCCGAGGCCATCCACATCGCGACCGAAGGACCGATCGGCCTGGCGGCGCGGCGGATCTGCGTGGAGTGGAAGCTGCCCTTCACCACCAGCTACCACACCAAATTTCCTGAATATGTGTCGGCGCGGCTCCCCGTGCCGGTGGCGGCGGGCTACGCCTATATGCGCTGGTTCCACAAACCGTCGGGCAGGCTGATGGTGGCGACGCCGACCATGCGTGACGAGCTGGCCAAGCACGGCTTTCGCAACATCTCGCCCTGGGCGAGGGGCGTCGACACCGTGATGTTCCACCCGCGCGACGCGGAGGACCCCGATCTGTTCGAGGGCCTGCCGCGGCCGATCTGGATCAATGTCGGCCGGGTGGCCGTGGAGAAGAACATCGAGGCTTTCGCGCGGCTGGACCTGCCGGGCACCAAGGTCATCGTCGGGGATGGGCCGCAGAAGGAGGAGCTGCGCCAACGCTATCCGGAGCTGCACTTCACCGGCACCCTGCAGGGGGACAAGCTGGCGCTCGCCTACGCCAGCGCCGATGTCTTCGTCTTCCCCTCCCTGACCGACACCTTCGGCCTGGTGATCCTGGAGAGCATGGCCGCGGGAACGCCGGTGGCGGCCTATCCGGCGCCGGGGCCGATCGACATCATCCCGGGCTCCAACGCCGGCGCCCTGGCGGCGACGCCCACCGAGGGGCTTAAGGAAGCCTGCCTGGAAGCCTTGAAGTGCGACCGGGGCGTGGTGCGCGCCTTTGCCGAGACCTTCTCCTGGCGGGTCTGCGCCGAGGAGTTCGTGCGCAATCTGCAGCCCTATCCGGAGCCGGAGAAGACACGGTTCTGGCGCAAGCTTCGCCGCCTGGCGCGGCTGAGGCGGGGGCCGGTCGAGGCGGCCTAGGGTACTGTTTCGAGAGAAACGGTCCCCGACACCGCGTCGGGGACAGTTAGCGCTGCGCGCAAACAGTCCCCTAAGGGCTCTTAGCTCGCAGCAGCCAGCCAAAGAAAAGCGTGGCCGCCAGGGCGCCGATAAGCTGGGCGGCGATGAAGGCGGGCGCGGAGGCCGGCGCAATCCCCGCGAAGGTGTCGGAGAGGCCGCGGGCGATGGTCACGGCCGGGTTGGCGAAGGACGTCGAGGCGGTGAACCAGTAGGCGGCCGTGATGTAGAGGCCGACGCTCACGGCGGTGAAGTCGGGGCGGAAGCGCAGGGTCCCGAGGATGGCGGCCAGGAGGCCAAAGGTCGCCACGAACTCTGAGAAGGCCTGGGCAGGTCCGTCGCGCAGCTTGGTCGAGACCTGAAGGATGGGCTCAGAGAACATGGCGTGGGCCGCGAAGACGCCAAGGATGGCGCCGGCGATCTGGGCGAGGACGTAGAGCGCCGCCACACCGGGCCCGATCTCCCGGCGAAGGGCGAAGGCGAGGGTCACGGCGGGATTGAAGTGAGCGCCCGACAAGGGACCGAAGACGGTGATCAGAACCACCAGTCCCGCGCCGGTGGCAAGGGTATTGCCCAACAGGGCAATGGCGACATTGCCGCCTGACAGACGCTCGCCCATGATTCCGGAGCCGATGACGATGGCCAGAAGCAGGGTTGTTCCGAGCGCCTCGGCGGTGAGGCGGCGGGGAAGGTCGCTCACGCCATGGCCTTGCCGATGTCGTCCAGACGCGCCTGCAGGGACAGTTTGTCCAGCGAGGCGATGGGCAGATTGACAAAAATGCTGATGCGGTTGTTCAGCATCCGGTAGGTGTCGGCAAAGGCCAGAGCGATCTGCGCCTCCGAGCCCTCGACCGCTGCCGGATCGGGCAGGCCCCAGTGGGCGGTCATCGGTTGACCGGGCCAGATTGGGCAGACCTCGCCCGCGGCGTTGTCACAGACGGTGAAGACGAAATCCAAGTCGGGGGCGCCGGGATTGTGGGCCCGGTCGAATTCCTCCCAGGGCTTGGAGCGAAAGCCGCTGGTGTCGAAGTTCAGCTTCTTGAGGAGGGACAAAGCGTTTGGATTGACAGCGCCTGCCGGCATCGAGCCGGCGGAATAGGCCGCGAACTTCCCCGCCCCGACGCGGTTCATCACCGCCTCAGCCAGGATCGAGCGCGCTGAATTGCCGGTGCAGAGGAAGAGGACGTTGAAGGGCATGGCGCTCTCTCGTTAGGGGCAGCAGGCGAGACGTTCGAGGCTCTGGGCCACGGGCGCGCAGATCTCGGGACGGCCGGAACAGCAGTCCTCCAACAGGAAGGCGACCACTTCCCGCATCCGGCCGTAGGCGGCTGAATAGATGATCGAACGGCCGTCGCGCCGGGCGGTGATCAGACCCGCATGGTTGAGGATACTGAGGCTGGTGGACAGCGAATTGGGCAGGATCCCCAGCCGCCGGGCGATCTCGCCGGCGGCGAGGCCGGTTTCGCCTGCTTGAACCAGCAGGCGGAAGGTATCCAGCCGGACCGGATGGGCCAGGGCCGAAAGGCTGGCGATGGCGGCGTTGCTTTCCATAATTCGATTATCGCGGAAATATACGACAATCGGAAGACGGGGACTGTTTGCGCGCAGCGCTAACTGTCCCCGACGCGGTGTCGGGGACAGTTTCTGGCGAAACAGTCCCCAAAAAAGTGGCCGCGGCATCGTTGCCGCGGCCAGGGGCCGTTCCACAAGGGGAGGGAAACGGGAAGAGAGAGGTCTTAAGCCGTCGGGCGGGTCATGACGGAGGCCTGCGCCGCCGTGCCCCGCTGAGCCGCGAGCTGGCCCGGGGTGAGCGGGATCAGGCCGCGGGCCTGGAGATATCCGCCGCGACCGGCCGCCGCATCCGACATGAACTCGTCGACATATTCCTTGAGGCCCGGCGTGACGCCGATCATGCCCTTTTTGACGTAGATGAAGAGGCTGCGGGACAGGGGGTAGGAGCCGTCCGAGATGGTGCTGGCCGTCGGCTTGACGCCGTTGATCGCCGCGGCCTTCACCTTGTCGCCGTTCTCCTCCAGGAAGGAGTAGCCGAAGACGCCCAGCGCGCCCGGGGTGCGGGTCAGGGTCTGGACGATGGCGTTGTCGTTCTCGCCCGCGTCGATCCAGCCACCGTCGCCGCGCAGCGGGTCGACCTTGGCCTTGAAGCCGGCTTCGTTGTTGGAGCGGAACTCATCGATCACCGGATACTTCCGGGCGCCGCCCTCAACGCCCATTTCGACGAAGGCGTCACGGGTGCCGCTGGTCGGCGGCGGGCCGTAGACCACGATGCGGTTGCCAGGCAGGCCCGCGCCGATCTGATCCCAGGTCACGTAGGGGTTCTTTACCCAGGCGCCGGAGCGCATGACGTTGGCCGACAGGGCCTGGTGCAGATGCTCGAGCTTGAGGTTGTAGTCGGACCCGTCCTTGTCGGTGGCGACCACGATGCCGTCGTTGCCGATCTTCAGTTGGATAATGTCCTTGACGCCCTTGGAGGCGCACATGTCGTATTCCGACTTCTTCATCGGGCGCGAGGCCGTGGCGATGTCGGGGAAGCTCCCGCCCATGCCGCCGCAGAAGGCCTTGATGCCGCCGCCGGTGCCCAGGCTCTCGACCTTGGGCGCCTTCTTACCCGACTTGCGGGCATAGTTTTCGGCGACGCGGGTGGCGAACGGGAAGACGGTGGACGAGCCAGCCGCCCAGACCTGGTCGCGGCCGGCCTGGGATTGAGCTTGGCCAGCAGTGAGCGCCAAGGCGGCGACGCCGGCGAGAGCCAGAAGCTTTTTCATGGAAACACTCCTTTGGCCGCCAAACCCGGCGGCCGGGTTGGTGGTTAGAAGTCGTACTGGGTGCGGAACTGCAGGGTTTTCACATCGACGTCGGGGTTGATCTGAAGGGCCGGGTTGGCCAGGCGGATCGGCGTCAGATCGTTTTCCGCGTCGGTGTAGTTCAGCATGAAGCGGACATAGGGGAAGGGGTACCAGGTGGCCCCGAAGGTCAGGGCCGTGTACTCCCCAGCCAGCGGCGAGATGGCGGCGACCGCCGGGGCCGGCGGGGCCGGCCGGGCCTGGGTGAAGGCCTCGGTCAGATCGACGCTGTCGTAGCGCACCGCGAGTTCGACAGCGCCCATGCCGCCGGCGGTCATCGGATTGAGGATCCGGGTGCGGCCCAGTTCGCCGCGCTTGACGTCGAGGTTGCGCATCTCACCGGTAAGGAACCAGCTGCCGGAGACGTAGAAGGCGTCGATGTCATGATCGATGCCGTTGGCGCGCTCGACATTGGCGGAGAGATATTCGCCCTGCAGCGAGAAGGCCTTGTGGATGAGCAGGAACTCGGCGGCGTATTGCGCGTCCTTGTCGCCGATGGCCCCGGTGTCGACGTTGCGGCCCCCGAAGTTGGTGTTGTTGCGGACGCGGTACTGGAAGAGCGGGGCGGCGCCCTTGCCGCGGTCGCGGAAGCGGATCGAACCGCCCAGGTGGAGCTTGGTGAAGTCGCCGTTGACCGGAACAAAGGTTCCGCGCGCGCCGTAGCCGAACTGTTCGGAGGAGCCGAGCGCCGGATCAGCGCTGTTGACGCTGTCGCCATGAATGAATGCGGCGGCGGTCCAGGTCTCGCCGTTGATCTTGGCGGCGGCGGTCATGACGCGGCCGTTGTCCATCACGTCGTTGAACGGACCGCGTTCCATCATGGTGATGTAGCGGGACGAGGAAATGTTCTCGAAGCCGGTGGACTTGAAGTTGCCAATCATCAGCGAGGTCGTGTCGTTCGGCTTGTATTCCAGCGTCAGATCTTCCCACTGGGTGACGCCGCCGGCGCTGGAGAGCGCGGCCTCGGCCTTGTAGGCCCAGTTCTGGTTCCAGGTCCCCTCAACGCCGATACGGGCGGTGCGGATGCGGCTGGTGGCGGTCGAAAGATCGGTGGCCGTCGGATTGGCGAAATCGACGTCCTGGCTGACCACGTCATAATAGACCCGGCCGCGGACCTTGAAGGTCAGGGTGTCGTTGACGAACTGCGGCGCGCCTTTCCAGACGGTGGTGGTTTCCTGGGCCAGGGCCTGGCCGGAAAAAGCCATGGCGCCGACAGCGGCCGTGGCGAAGAGCGCGATTTTGATGCGCATGTGATGTGATCCCCTTCTCGAAGCCAGAGCCGATTTTGGCGGTCTGATGAGGCGGGGATTACGCGGGGGCCGCGAAGCTTAGTTGTCAGTTGCGTGACAGATGCGTGACAGCCTGTGGAGAAGCTTAACGGGGCGCTAACCGCATGCGGCGAAAAGTTCCTTTACAAGGGGGGCGGCGATCCCTATTGGGCTGCGTTCCGGCGGACCCTCCACGCTAACGCCGGATTGGGTTTAACTATTTGCAGGGGGTTACGTGAATTGCACACGTACCATAACCCTCTGGACCTGGTCCGCGAGCGGTCTGTCGAACGTCCTGTCGCCCTGGTGCGGCCGGCCGCGGCGGCTGTAGCGGCCCGCTGGTTCAGGGACAGCTTTCAAGGCTCGGTCTTCTACGCGGTCAAGGCGAACCCTTCGCCGTGGGCGATCGAAACGCTTTTTGAAAACGGCGTAACCGCCTTCGACGTCGCCTCGATCCCGGAGATCGAGCTGGTGGCGAAACACGCGCCCAAGGGCCGCATGGCCTTCATGCACCCGGTGAAGAGCCGCCGCGCCATCGAGCAGGCCTATTTCGACTATGGCGTGCGGGTCTTCTCCCTCGATACCCATGAGGAGCTCGCCAAGATTCGCGAGGCTACCGGCCATGCGTCCGACCTGCAGCTGATCGTGCGCCTGGCGGTCGACGCCCCAGGCGCCACCTATTCCCTGGCCGGCAAGTTCGGAGTCGATCCGCATCATGCGCCGGAGCTGTTGCTCGCCACCCGGCGCGCCACCGACGATCTGATGGGGGTCTCCTTCCACGTCGGCAGCCAGTGCATGCGCCCGACCGCCTATCAGGCGGCCATGGCCCAGGCCTCGCGCAGCCTGGTGCGGGCCGGGGTTTTCGCCGACATCGTCGATGTCGGCGGCGGCTTCCCGAGCGTCTATCCGGGCATGGTCCCGCCGGCCATGGGCGACTACGTCGACAGCATCCACCGCGGCTTCGCCGAGATGATGGTGCATGAAACCAGCGAGCTGTGGTGCGAGCCCGGCCGCGCCCTGGTGGCGGAAGCCGCCTCGGTGCTGACCAAGGTCGAGCTGCGCAAGGGCGACGCGCTGTATCTCAACGACGGCTGCTACGGCGCCCTGTTCGACGCCACCCATACCAAATGGCCCTTCCCGGTGAAGCTGCACCGGGCGACCGGCGAACCCAGCGGCGAGCTGAAGCCCTTCCGCTTCTACGGTCCAACCTGCGATTCCATGGACCACATGCCGGGACCCTTCTGGCTGCCTGAGGACGTGGGTGAGGGCGACTGCATCGAGATCGGCATGCTGGGCGCCTACGGCTCGGCCATGACCACGCGCTTCAACGGTTACGGCGACCTCGATATCGCCGAGCTGACCGACGCGCCGATGCTGTCGATGTTCGGCCTGGGCCCCCGGGTCCTGCCGATGCCCAAGCTCGAGGCGGCCGCGACCAATGTCGTGAAACTGTCGAAGGCGCGTGGAAAGAAGCGGCGCCGGCGTTAGTTAGCCTGCCAGTTTGAAATCTGCCGTAAGCACCGTCCGGCCTAACGACGGGGCGCTTTCTGCTATGGGGAAACCCGAATGAACGCTCCCTCGAACCGTAAGGCTGAACTCCTCCAGACCGTCGTCGAGCACGTCGACATCACCCGCTATGACGCGCGGCCGGTGATCGACGCCATGCGCAAGATGAGCTTCTCGTCGCGCGACACCGCGCGGGCGGCCGACATCTTCAACATGGCCATCGACGATCCGGCCTGCTCGCCCTGGCTGATCCTGGCCGGATCGACCAGCGCCGGCGGCTGCATGCATGTCTACCGTGACATGCTGAAGTACCGGGATGATCGACGTGGTGGTCGCCACCGGCGCCTCGATCGTCGACATGGACTTCTTCGAGGCCCTGGGCTTCAAGCACTATCAGGCCGCGGGCCCGGTGGACGACAACGAGCTGCGCGCCAACTACATCGACCGCATCTACGACACCTATATCGACGAGGAAGAGCTGCAGGCGTGCGATGCGACGATCTTCGAGATCGCCAATAGCCTGGAGCCCCGCCCCTATTCGTCGCGCGAGTTCATCCTGGAGATGGGCAAGTGGCTGGCGGCCGGCAACGCCAAGAAGGAAGGCTCGCTGATCCAGACGGCCTATGAAGAGGGCGTGCCGATCTTCTGCCCGGCGTTCGTCGATAGCTCCGCCGGCTTTGGCCTGGTGAAGCACCAGAAGGAGCGCAAGAAGCAGGGCCTGCCCTATATGTGCATAGACGCTGTGGCCGACTTCTCCGAACTGACCGACATCAAGATCGCGGCTGGCGTGACGGGCCTCTTCATGGTCGGTGGCGGGGTGCCCAAGAACTTCGCCCAGGACACCGTGGTCTGCGCCGAGATCCTGGGCGTCGAAGCGGACATGCACAAATATGCGGTGCAGATCACCGTCGCCGACGTGCGCGACGGGGCCTGCTCTTCGTCCACGCTTCAGGAAGCCGCGTCCTGGGGGAAGGTGCAGACCGTCTGGGAACAGATGGTCTTCGCCGAAGCCTCGACGGTGGTGCCGCTAATCGGTTCGGACGCCTATCACCGCGGCGGCTGGAAAAAGCGCGAGAAGCGCCGCTGGCAGAAGCTGTTCGCCGCCGCCTAGAGCGGCTTGAACGCCACCAGCCCGGCGGGCATGGTTGGTCCCACAAGCGAGTGGGGGATACATGCGCGCCGGGCTTTTCATTGTTTCCGCCCTTCTGCTGGGGTCCGCCGGGATCGCCGCCGCCCAGCAGGCCGCGCAGGCGCCGCAACGCACGCGCGGTTACCTGACGGCCGAAACCACCCCTGACGCCGCCAAGATCCTGCCGCCCGCCCCGACGCTGGGTACGGAACGGTACGAGACGGACCGCGCCATCTTCAAGGCCAGCCGGTCTCTGAAGGACACACCGCGCTGGAAGCTGGCGCAGGAGGACAACGCGCTGGGCGCCGACGCCCTGGGCAAGAGCTTCAGCTGCGCCCTGGGCGCCAAGCTTACCCCCCAGAACGCGCCGGTGACGGCCGCGATCATGCGCCGGCTGCAGTCCGACGCGGGGGTGAGCCAGCAGCGGGCCAAGGACGTCTTCCAGCGCAAGCGGCCCTTCCTGATCGATGCGGGCGAAATCTGTCTGGCCGACAAGGACCGGATCGCCCAGAGCCTGGACTACCCCTCCGGCCACGGCACCATCGGTTGGGCTGTGAGCCTGATGCTGGCGCAGCTGGCGCCGGACCGGGCCGAAGCCCTGATGACCCGCGGCCGGGCGTTTGGCGAAAGCCGCGTGGTGTGCGGCGTCCACAACGCCAGCGCTATCGAAGGCGCCCGCACCACCGGCTCGGTGGTCATGGCCGCCCTGAACGGGTCGGCGGAATTCCGCTCCGATATGGACAAGGCCAGGGCCGAGGTCGCCGCCCTGCGCGCCGACCCCGCCAACGCGGCCGACGCCGCCGCCTGCCGGGCTGAGATGGAGCTGATCTCCAGGACGCCGTACGCGAACTAGATTCCCGCGTACCACTCGTAGCCGCGGTCGGGCCAGAAGCCGCCCTTGCCGAAGCCTATCTGCTCGAAGCTTTCCACCGCCTCGATGCGCTGGACGAACTTGGCGTGTTTGTAGCCGAGCTGGCGCTCGACCCTAAGGCGCAGCGGCGCGCCGTGGCGGACCGGCAGGGCGGCGCCGTTCATGTCGTAGGCGAGGATGGTCTGGGGGTGGCGGGCGTCGACAAGGTCGATGCTCTCGTAATAGCGGCCCGCCAGGTTGTCGGTGGCGGCGGGGTCGAGGGTGTCCAGGCAGTGGAAGACGAGGAACTTGGCGTTCGGCTTCAGGCCCGCCCGGTCGAGGAGGGCCGAGAGGCGCGCACCCTTCCATTTGCCGATCGAGCTCCAGCCCTCGACGCAGTCGTGGCGAGTGATCTGGGTGCGGGCCGGGAGGGCGCGCAGGTCCGCAAGCGTGAGGCTGAGCGGCCGCTCGACCAGGCCGTCGACCACCAGGCGGAAGCCGGCGAAATCGCCGCCCTGCAGCATCAGATAGTCGAGATCGCCCGGCGCGACCGAGCCGTTGGCGCGGAAGTCTTTGGAGATGTCGGCCTCAGTGAATTCGGGGGCGAGGGCGTCGCGCTGGATGAAGCGGTGGACCCTGAAGTTCCATTTTTCGGCGATGAGCAGGCGTTTGAGGGTCGAGGGCGCGCGGGTGACGCCGTCGCAGGCGGCCAAGAGGCCCGCGCCGGCGCTGGCCAAGAGGCCCATGATCCAGGCGCGGCGGTTCATGGCTGATCCTCCCGGACTGAGACCTTGCCGGTGATCATGCCGCGCAGCTGGTTGAAGGGGCCCGAGGCGATGACCATCAGGACGTGGACGATGACGAACAGCACGATCAGGACCGCGCAGATGAAGTGGATCGATCGCGCGCTCTGACGGCCGCCGAAGAGGTCCAGGAGGCCCGGGAAGGCGGCGTTCATCGAGGGCGACATGGTCAGGCCCGTGAGGATCACCAGAGGCAGGACGATGACAACCATCCCCGAATAGGCCAGGCGCTGCATCGGGTGGTAGCGGAGGGAGTCCGGGCCCTTGGAGAACTTGAACCTAAGGTGCGGATCCCTGGGCAGGGCCTTGATGTCCTTGGGCGAGGGCAGGACGTCGCGCTGCAGATGGCGGGAGATCAGGCCCGACAGGAGATAGATCAGGCCGTTGATCCCAAACACCCAAGCGAAGAAAAGGTGCCAGTTGCGGCCGCTCGCCAGGTCGCGCAGGTGGGGGATGGTGGTCCAGGCGGGGAAGCCCTGCACGACCTTCTGGCCGTCGTGCTCGGATAGGCCCAGGACGCCGGTGGTGTCGAAGGTCTTGCCCAGGAAGTAGGTCACGCCGCGATCACCCTGGGCGGTCATGGAAAGCCACGGGGAATCGAAGGTCGCCTTCTTGCCCCAGTAGAGGGCCGGATGGGCGTTGAAGATCTGCAGGCCGGACAGCAGCATGATCGTCAGGGCGACGACATTGATCCAGTGGGTCAGGCGCACCAAGAGGGCGTGCCGTTTGACGACGCGCGTCGCGGGGCGGGACTTTTCGTCCGGCTGGCTCATGGGCCGAGTGTGACACAGGCGCCCCCGCTTGCGGAAGGCCGCGTTCGTCTCTAGGTCGAAGGCCATGGCTCAGTCCTGCGACCACGATCATGCGACGGCCCCGGGCCTGGCCGGGGGAAGCCTGGCCGCCGCCGTGGGGCTCATTGAGGCGCGGATCGCCGCCGCCGGAGAACGGATGACGACGCCCAGGCGCCGGGTCATCGAGCTGTTGCTGGAAGCCGGTCAGCCGGTGAAGGCCTATGACCTGATGGCGGCCTTCACCCCCGGCGGGGCCAAGCCGCCAACCGTCTATCGCGCCCTGGAATTTCTGGAGCGCCAGGGGCTGGTGCATCGCATCCAGAGCCTGAACGCCTATGTCGCCTGCCGCCGGGAGGGCGGGCACGACGCGGCCTTTCTGATCTGTGACTGCTGCGGCGTAACGCGGGAGGTGGAGCCTCAATCCACCGAGACCCTGACCCGTCAGGCCGCGGCGGCGGATTTCGCCATTTCCGGGGTCATGCTGGAGGTCCACGGCCTCTGCGCCGATTGCCGCGCGGCATGACGGCCGGCGGCGTCGAAGTCTGGCGCGGGGGGGTCAAGCCCGAGCAGCTCGATGAGATGGGGCACCTGAACGTGCGCCACTATGTGGCCCTGGCGACCGAGGGGCTGACGGCCTTTTGCGAGCCTCTGGGGCTTTCCGGCGCCTTTCGGCCGGGGGCGGGCGCGACCCTGCTGGTCCGCGAGCATCACATCCGGTTTCTGCGGGAAGCCCGGTCGCGAGCCCCGCTGCACATGACGGCCAGCGTCCTGGAGATGGGCGAGACCGACGCGCGGCTGCTCTTTATCCTGTGGCACTCGCTGAGCGGCGAGCCCTGCGCGAGCTTCAACACCGTGGTCGCCCATGTCACCACCGACGAGGCGCGGCCCTTTCCCTGGCCGAAGATGGCGCGGGAGCGGGCGGCGGGGCTGGTGGGAACCCTTCCTGACTTCGCGCACGGCAAGAGCATGACGGTCGAGCCGGTGGAAAGCCGGGCGAGCTTGGCCAGAGCCGATGAACTCGATCTGAAGATCATCGCCGCCGGGGCGTTTGGGGCCAGCGACTGCGACAGCTTTGGCCGGATGCAGGCCGAACTGTTCATGGGGACCATCGTCAGCGGCATTCCGCAGATGGGGCACGGTTTCCGCAAGACCGTGGTCGAGCACACCGATCCGCCGCCGGAAAAGGTCGGCAACGCCGCCCTGGAATACCGGCTGATCTATCTGGACTGGGCAAGGGCCGGCGATCTTTACCAGATGCGGACCGGCCAGCTTTCCTTCGACGCCAAGGGCATGAACGTGATCCACTGGCTGGTCGACCCGGTGAGCGGCCGGGCGTTCGGATCCTGCCAGGCCTATATCGTCACCTTTGACCTGGGCGCCCGAAAGATCATGCCGATCCCGCCGGCGGCCAAGGCCGTCCTGGACGCGCGGGCCACCGCCGGGATTAGCCTCTAGCGGTCTTCAAGAGAGCCTCGCGCACCAGGTCCGGCCGCTCGACCGGGAGCAGGTGCGTGGTTGCCTCGATGATCGACACCTCCAGCATCGGGTTTGCGACGACGCCTGGCTCGTCCGGCGCGACGTGGCAGGTGGTGGGGGGCGAGGGCGCGCGAAGCACTGTCGTGGGCCGATCAACGGCGAGCAGCAGAACCTTGGACGGCTGGCGCTGGGCGAGGAAGTTGGAGGCCTCCCAGCGGGGATCGCAGGTCAGGCGCACGCCCTCCCCGTCCTCCACGAAGGCGTCCTCGACATAGTCGGCGAGAGCCTCGCTGGGCCAGGATTTGAAGATGCCCTTGCCCTGATAGCCTTCGAAGGCCGCCCCTCGGCTGGCAAACCGGGCCCGGCGCTTTAGCGTCATGTCGTGCAGGGCGTGGAGGTAGGGAGTATGCGGCTCGTCCGGCGGGGTCATGCGCGGCGGGATGACGGGATCGAAGAGGGCGAGGGCCTTGACCCGGTCCTTCAGGCGGTCGAGGGACAGCAGGCTGATCGTTCCGCCCATGGAATGGCCCGCGAGGACCACGGGCTTTTCGATTTCCAAGGCGGCGATGACGGCGATGAGATCGCCGGAGAGGTCACACCAGTTGTCCCGGTCGAGGTTCAGCATCGGCAAGGCAGTCCGGCCGTGGGCCCGCTGATCGATGGCGACGATGCGCAAGCGATCCCCGAGGGGCTCCAGCGCCTGGCGGTGGGTCATGGCGTTGAAGCCATTGCCGTGGGAAAACACCACGTCGATGGGACGGGCCGGATCGCCGAACTCGATCAGGGCGACCTCGCCGCCCGCCGCCCTAATGGTCCTGCGCCGAAATGTCTGGAGGCCCTGCATGAAGCTGGCAACTATTGGCTACGAGACCGACACGCAACCTGTGACCATCGCCAAGCTTAAAGTCGCGGGGGTCAAGACGGTCATCGACGTGCGCGCCGTCGCCTCATCGCGCAAGGCAGGCTATTCCAAGACCCTGCTGGCCGCGAGCCTTGCGGAGGCCGGGATCGGCTACTATCACCTGCAGAAGCTGGGGACGCCCAAGGCCGGGCGCGACGCCGCGCGGGCGGGGCGAGCCGACGAGATGCGGGCGATCTTCAACGCCCATATGGAAGAGCCCGCCGCCCAGGTCGAACTGGCGCGGGCCGGCGAGATCGCGACGGAGGGGAAGTCGGCCCTGCTCTGTTACGAAGATAGGGCCTGCGATTGCCACCGGCAGATCCTCGCCCAGCGCCTGCAGGAGGCGCTGGGGTTCACGATCGAGGATCTTTAGCTAATGAGGTCCTGGGTGGCGAGCGTAATTCAATTGCATTACAGTGGCGGCAAAGGAGTTCGTCCATGGCCGCTAATGATCTGATCCAGGCGCGCATTGATCCGCAGGTGAAGGCGCAAGCTGCCGCGGTTCTCGACAAGCTGGGCATGACCGTCTCCGACGCGGTGCGCATCCTGCTGACCCGTACCGCGCGGGAGGGCGCCCTACCTTTCGAACTGATCGCCGATCCGCAGGCCTACGATGCCTGGTTCCGCGCCAAGGTGCGTGAGGCGCTAGACGACACGCGGCCTGATGTGGCGCACGAAGAGGTCGATGCTGAGTTCGCTGCGCGTCGAGCCGCCAGCATGGGGACCGGCAAGGCGTGAGACTAATCTGGGCGCAATACGCCCTAGAGGATCGGCGGGCGATTTACGATCACATTGAAGCCGATGACGCGCGCGCGGCCGCGCTAGTGGACTCGCGCATCGCCGAGGCGGTGATTCGGCTGATCCGCTTTCCACAGAGCGGGCGGCCCGGCCGCGTCGAGGGCACACGCGAGCTGGTGGTCGGTCGAACCCCCTGCATTATCGCCTACCGGATCACAGGTGAGACAGTCCAAATCCTGCGTGTCCTACATGGCGCGCAGCTTTGGCCGGAGGACCTGCTCGATTGAAGCGTCGGGCAACGGCTCCTTCGCCGGAACCGCTAGCTCTGAACGACCCACTCGCCGCCGGCCGTCTGGCAGGCGGTGAAGCGCTGGGTGGAGGGCTGGCCCCGGTTGTCGGTGTAGGACTGGTCGAACACCCGGCACATCTGGCCGCGACCCGGCTGATAGTCCGGATAGTCGGCATAGCCGTCGCCCAAGGGCTGCTGGGGATAGCCGCCGCTGGTTTGCTGGCCGTAGCCGGGCTGCTGTTGCGGCTGCATCGCATAGGTGTCGCCGAGGAACCGGGTCTGGCTTTCCTGGACGTAGCCGAGGATCTGGTTATCGCGCGAGGCCAGCACCCAGTCGGTGCCTTCGATGCGGACCAGGCCGTCGAAGCGGTCGTTGCCGCGCAGGGTGCCGATCTGGCGCGCGCGCTGTGAAGGGCCCGAGCGGATGATCGCCTGGCCGTTGGCCTGATAGCTGCCCTCGCTGGGCTGATATTCACGGGGCTGCTCGACGCCGGCGATCCAGCGCACCGTGGAGAGCGAAGGCCGGCCGTAGCCCGCCTGATTGTAACCCCCGCCGAGCGGCTGGGCGCCGTAGTTGTAGGTGTCGATGATCTGGACGGCGCCGGACGCGCCGGTCTGCGGATTGGTCCAGGTCTGGGAGCGGCCGGAGGCCAGCGCCTGCTGCGTCGTCGTCTGAGCGCGCTGGACATCCTGGCTCTGCATGCGGCAGCCGATCATCGAACCGGCGGCGGCGCCGACCAGGGCGCCGATCACCGTGCCGGTGGTGCGATCCTTGTCGTTCATCTGATTGCCGGCAAAGCCGCCGACAAGGGCGCCGACCAGGGCGCCCTGGCCCTGCCGGTTGTTGGCGTTCTGGCAGGAGAAGATGGTGGAGAGAGGCCCGCCGGAGGGCTGAGCATATTGCGCCTGCGCGGGAGCCGCTGCGGCGATCGACCCGGCGGCCATGGCGAGGATGGCGAACTTCTGCATGGGTGTCCCTTTGAATTCGGTGGCGTAACGCCCTTTGTACCAAGCTTAACTTGACTGGAGGATGAACGAAACTCCCGCATCCAAGGGGGTTGCGCTATGCGCGCTCGGTGTTGGAAAGGTCGCAGCCCTCCATTTTCGCCCTGGAAAAATCGGCCCCAGTAAGGCGGGCGTGGGGTGCGGAGACGCCGCGCAGATTGGCCCCAGTGAGCTTGGCGCGGGAGAGGTCGGTGGGGAGTTTACGTTCCGGCGAAAGGACCAGAGGGCCGAGGTTGGCCTCAGCGAGATTGGAGCGGGAAAGATCGGCCCCGATGAGCTTGGCGCCCCTAAGATCGGCCTTGGCCAGATTGACCGAGCGCAGGTCGCAGCCGGAAAGGTCAGCGCCCTGCAGCTCCGCCCCCGAAAGGTCCATGCCGAAGAACACCGAATTGGGCGCAGAAATACCCGGCATCTTGCGGCGGGTCAGGGTCCCCAAGGGACGGAAATCTATCGCCCCAGCCTTGAGAAGGCCGCCCTTGGCGCCGCCGGAGTTGCACCAGGCCTCATGCAGATCGACGGCCTCGTTGAGCGGCCGGCCCTCGACCGAGGGCATTTCCGCCGCGGCGCTGAGGCAGCCGGTCAGGTCGGCGCCTGAGAGATCGACCTGACCGCGGTCGACGCCCGCCAGCACGGCGCGCTTGAGACTCGCGCCCCTGAAATCGGCGCGGGCCAGGTCCGCGCCGGAAAGATCGGCCCCATCGAGCTTGGCCTTGGCCAGGCGCGCGCCCGGCAAATGGGCCTTGGAGAGATTGGCGTCGGTGAAGTCCGTCGCCTGGGCCAGAGTCCCGTTCATCTTGGCGCCGGCGAGGTTGGCGCCGGCCAGGTTGGCGTGATCGAGTTCCCCCGGGCGCATTTCGTGCTTGAGCAGTTTGAAACCCGCCTCGGGATCGGAAAGGGCGATATTGCCCTCGCGAAGGTCGCAGCCGGCGAGGTCCGCCCCGGTGAGATTGGCGCCGCGCAGGCAGGCGCCGCGCAGGTCGGAGCGGATCATGCTTGCGTCCGAGAGGTCGGTTTCCCGCAGATCGGCGCCGTACAGAATGACACGATCGAGTTTGGCGCCCGAAAGGTTGGACTTGAATAGCCGCGCCCCGGTCATCTCGGCGTCGGAAAGTTCGGCCCCCGAAAGGTTGAGACCGGAAAGATCGCAATAGGAAAAGTTCGCCCGCCGTCCTCCCGGCCGCCCATGAAGGAACTGAAGATGCAGGTTCAGCATCTCGCGCACCAGGGTGGCGTCGAGAATACGGATCAGGTTCGGCGCGGCGGCCGCCATGGGCGAAAGGTCCTACCTAAGGATCGGGCTTAAGGATCGGGCAACCATGCGCTTATCGCTGTTAAGGAAGCGTTGCCGTACGGCGCCTCCATATGCCGCAATCGTTAGCCGGCTTTGGGTTTCCGGGACCCTAGAACCAGCCTTTGCGGCGGAAAAGCCAGAGCGCGATGACCACAGAAATCAGCATGCCGGCAGCCGCGGCCGGCTCACCCCAAGGCCAGCCGAAAATCGGCATGTGCTCGAAGTTCATGCCGAAATATGAAGCGATCAGGGTCGGAGGCAGCAGGACCACGGCCCCGATCGAGAAGATCTTGATGATGGCGTTCTGCTCGATGTTGATCATGCCCAGCGCCGCATCGAGCAGGAAGGTGATGTTGCCGGACAGGGAGCCGGCGTGGTCGATGATCGAGGCTATGTCGCGGTGCTGAACCTCAAGCTGCTCATGACCGTCCACCCGTTTTAGTTCGCGGGCCGCCTCGCAGAAGATGATCAGGCGGGTGAAGCTCGCGGCGCTTTCACGGATCTTGCCGTTGAGCCGCTGCAGGGCGCCGAGTTTGTGGACGAGGATACGGAAATCCCGTTTGCCCTCCGTGGCGAAAATCCGTTCGGATAGCCCCTCGGTGACCACCGAGGCGCGCTCCACCGCGTCGGCCAGACGATCGACGATCGCGTCCACCAGGGCGATGAAGATCGCGGGTCCCGACGGGTGAATAAGCGGTTCGCGCGCGATCTGGTCGTAGACCATGGAAAAGGCGGTGGGCTTCACATAGCGGATGGTGATCAGCCGGTCGCCGCTAAGGACGAAGGCCCCGGGGTCCAGCGCCGGGGCGTCGCCTTGAGAATCGACCAGGAGCTGGGCCGTCATGAAGATGGCCTTGTCCTCGCGATAGAGGCGCGAGGAGGTTTCGATCTCGCTCATGTCCTCGCGGGTTGGCAGGCAGAAGCCCAGCGCCGCCTCGACCGCCAGTTCTTCCTCGCGGGTCGGATTGACGAAATCGAACCAGATGGCGCCTGCCGGCGCCGCCCAGCCGGCGGAGGGCTGGACGCTGATGGGCGCGGGCGCGCCTTTCAGAAGGATGTTGAGCATTCAAAGCCCCGGAGAGAGGCCACTCTGTGCCCTAGTTTGGCTTGGCGGGCGAGCCCGACAGCGACTGCTGGATCAGGGCCGACAGGCGATCGGCGCCTTGGCTGAAGGCGTCGATGGGCGAGGTCACCACCTCGACCGCGCCCTGCACCCCGTGGAAGGCGGCGGCGAGCGCGATGGCGGTCTGGTCCTGATGGATGAAGCCATAGGTCGGATAGACCGTGGTCCCGAGGCCCCCGACGGGATCGTACCAGACCTTGACCTGGCTCCAGTCCTTTCTAGGCGAGACATCGACCACGGTGACGTCTTCCTCGACCTGACCGCGGCGGCCGTCAATCTGCGACCAGTTGGCGTGGGTGACCTGAATGACGCTATCGGCCGGAATCTGGCTGACGACGGCCACGTGGCCGCGGCTCATGGCGCCCTTGGGCTTGAACACCAGAACAGAGCCTACGGCGGGAGCGCCGCCGGTGTCGTACTTGCCGGTCGCCTGACGCCACCAGGTGTGGGCGTCGCCGAAAATCTGAATGCCGGAGACGAGGCGCGCGAAGGGTACGCACTGCCAGTACTGCGCCGCCTGGCCGGCGACCGGGGCCAGAACGAGGGCCGCGGCAAGGGCGAGGGAACCGATAAGGGTTCGCTTTTGTTGTCGCATGCTAACCCGCTACTACTCCCGCCCCCCGAGCGTTGGGGCCGGGGATAGCTATGCCAGCAAGAAATGAAAAGACTATTTCCCGCCTCGTACGATCACGGCGCCGTAAACTGCTTGTGAAACGGGCGCCGCCTCTGCCGCTCTTTTAGGCGAACTTGGGGGCGGCGGCGCGGCGGCGATCGGCGAAGGTTTTCAAGGCGGTGCGGGCCGGGCGCTCCACCAGGTGATGGGCGGCGGCGGCGAGCGGAACGACCGAGACGATGAAGACGGCCCAAAGCCACAGCGGCATCTGTTCTGAGACGCCCAGGAGCTTGGAGGCCGCGTTCACGAACAAAAGTTTCCACGGCACGCAGACCATATAGACCGCGTAGCTGATCTCGCCGAGGTAGACGCCGATGCGGCTGGTCATGGCCTTGCTGCCGGTGCTGGTGAGCGAGGCGAGGCTGACCATCAGGGCCCCGAAGGTGAGAACCAGCGGCGTATCGTGCGCCCCGAACGCCGCCATGGCGGCGATGGCGGCAATGAGCAGGGCCGAGAGGCCCACAGCCTGAGCCTTGTCGCGCAGGACGTCGGCCTTCCACACCAGATAGGCGGCGCAGCCCAGGGCGAAGCAGGGAACGATCCGAAGGGCGCCCCAGGCGATGGTGGCGCTGGTCAGGGTATGGCCGGCAAAGAGCGGGAAGACGGCATAGAGGACGGCCAGGAGGGCGCCGGCCCCGGCGAAGGCGGCGAAGGGCCGGGACTTCACCTTGAGCGCCACCCAGGCGAACAACGGGAAGGAAAGATAGGCGAACCACTCGGCCGAGATCGACCAGGAGGGGTGGTTCCAGCCGGCTTCCGGCGCGAGGCCCCAGGCGTGCAGCATCAAGAGGTTGGCCGGCAGGGATTGCCAGGAGAGGATCGCCGAATCGATGGAAAAGCCCGCGACCGTCGCTCCGATTGCTAGGACGCCAACGCCCAGCAGGGTCGCCAGGTGCAGGGGGTAGACCCTGGCGATCCGCGCCCACAGGAAACTGCCGTATTTGAAGCCGCCCCGCTCTGCCGCCGGCAGATAGACGTGGCAGAGGATGAAGCCGGAGAGGACGAAGAACAGCTCCACCCCGAGATAGCCGCGCTCAACAAAGGCGGGCGTCCCACCGGCGACCGCCAGTTTCGGCCAATAGTGGAACAGCACCACCCACATGGCGGCGTAAAAACGCATCGCCGTCAGGGGCTTGATATGGGTCGCTTCGTTCACGGCTCAACTCGTTCGGCTGAGCCTCAAAGGAAAGCAGGCCGAAGTGAATAATTCGTCTCAGCGGAGGCGATAGTGCCGCTCAAGCTCGTAGCGCGACCCGTTTTCCCCCGGCCAGCTGGAATAGAGGCCAAAGCGTTCAACCCGGAAGGCTTGGGTTTTCAACAGGTTGTTGCGAGCGATCCAGGCCGCGACCTCGGCGGGGTCGGGGCGGCGCAGATAGGCGATGGTCACGTGCGGCATGAAATTGCGGGCCTCGGGCGAGAGGCCCGCTCGCCTGGCCGCCGTCTCGCAACGGGCCGCAAGACGTTTCAAGGCCTCGCTCTGCGACACCCCCGCCCAGATCGCGCGGATGCGGTCGCCCTCCCCGAAATGACCCGCGCCGGCGAGCGTCAGGTCGAAGGGCGGGATCACCGCGGCGGCCAGTTCCGCATCAATGTCCTGGATGGCGGGCTCCGGGACTTCGCCGAAGAAGCGCAGGGTGATGTGCAGGGCCTCCAGCGGGCGCCAGGCAGCGGCCTGCACATGGCTCTGGCGCTGGGCCAGGACCTCGCCCACATCGGGCGGCAAGGGAATGGCGGCGAAGAGGCGGATCACGGGCCCTAGATAGGCGGGCCCTTGCGCCAATCCAATCCATTCCCGATATTGGTGTGAGGTCCGGCTAACGGACGTTGAAACGAGGAATTCATCGCGATGAGCGACTTCGACCGCAACCATGCGCAAACGGCCCCGGTCGTCAGCGCCGATATGTCGGTGGACGCCGGTCTGCGCAGCTTCATGCTGGGGGTCTATAACAAGCTGGCCCTCGGCCTGGTGCTTTCCGCCGCCCTGGCCTGGGTGACCGGCAACTTCGCCCCCGTGCAGAAGCTGCTGTTCTCGACCACGCCGGAAGGCCTGATCACCGGCTATACGGGGCTCGGCTGGGTCGTTTCCCTGGCCCCAATCGGCATTCTGCTGATGGCCGGCTTCATCAGCCGCTCGATGAACCCCAGGACCGCCAGCCTGATCTACTGGACCATCGTCGCCCTGATCGGCGCCTCGATGGGCTCGCTGGTGCTGCTCTATACGGGCACAAGCATCTTCTCGACCTTCCTGATCACGGCCAGCGCCTTCGGCGTCCTTTCCCTGGTGGGCTACACCACCAAGAAGGACCTGACCGGCATGGGCAGCTTCCTGATCATGGGCGTCTGGGGCATCTTCATCGCCTCGATCGTCAACATCTTCATCGGCTCGTCGCTGATGCAGCTGATGATCGCCGGCGTCGGCGTCTTGATCTTCGCGGGCCTCACCGCCTACGACACCCAACGCCTGAAGATGAGCTACTATGAGATGGGCGGCGACCAGGCGGCTATGTCGGTGGCGACCAGCTTTGGCGCCCTGAACCTCTACCTGGACTTCATCAACCTGTTCCGCTTCCTGTTGATGTTCCTGGGCGTGCGCCGCGACTAGGCCGCAGCGCACCCAAGACAAAAGAAGCCCCGGCGCTGCGAAGCGCCGGGGTTTTTCTTTGCCTATCTGACCACCGAAAAGCGGTCCTTGTCGAAGAAGCGCAGGGCCGCCTCCAGTTCATGCTCGCGGCGGACGATCACCCCGCCCCGGCCGATGATCGCCCAGGCGCCCTGGCGGCGCGCCAGGGCGGGGCGCTTTTCGATCTGGTAGAGGGGCGGCTCGGAGGCGCGGCGGAATACGGTGAAGACCGCGGCGTCGCGAAGGCCATCAATGGCGTAGTCGCGCCATTCGCCCGCGGTCACCTTCCGCGCATAGAGGCGCAAAATCCGCTCCAGCTCGCGCCTTTCAAAAAAGACGGTGCTGACCCTCGGTGCGCCGAAACTGCCGTCAACGCTCATCGAATCTGAGCCTAACCCCAAATCGCCCGCAACACGAAATGACCTTATTTCGGTCCTTTGCCCGCCTGCTTGCCCCCCGATCTTACGACTGTCGGCTGACCGGTTCTGGCGCTCCCGGATCCTGAACAGCCCCCCCAGCCCCCCTGGACCGTTGGTCCGGCCAGCCGACGCTTAGACCCTCAGACGATAAAGGCCCGCCCATCCCACGCGGGCTTTTCGCATTGTGGCCTCGCCGTTCAGGCTTTCGGGAGAAGGCCGGTGAACAGGGGCTCAAGATAGTGCCGGGTGATCTGGGCCGGCTCCATGCCGGGCGCCCAGAAATGGAGTTCAGCGGCGGCGTTGATCGCCCCGTTCACAGTGTATGCGGCCACACCCACCTCCACCGGCCGGATCGAGCCGTCCTTTAGCCCGTCACTGATCACGCTGGCGAAGCGGTTGGCGATCCGGTCGAAGCCGGCGACGAGGTCGGGCCTAAGTTCCGCCGGCGCCGCGGCCAGCGCCGCCGACCGCATCAAGGGCAGATCGCCGGAAAGCTGGTGCTCGACCAGGAAGCTCGCCACCGAGGCGATGTTCCGCAGTCCGGTCGAGGTCGCGACGTCCGCGGCCACCTGGGTCTCGGCCACCAGCCGCCAGGTCCGCTCGAAGCACTGGCCCACCAGGTCGCTCTTGGCGTCGTGCCGGTGATAGAAGGCGCCCTTGGTGACGTTCAAACGGGCCGAAATCTTCTGCACCGAGGCGCCAAGATAGCCCCGCTCATTGATGAGCTCGGTGGCGGCGCGCAGGAACATCAGCTTGGGATCGTCCTCATCGTGGAGCTTGATGGCCAACGGCCTGGGTTCAAAGCCACGGCCCGGGGCGGCCAGGCCGTTTTCCAGAATGTCGATCAGCCGGTCGGCCATACGCATGTAGTCATGCGGGTGGTACTTGGGCAGCCAGCTGACCGCCCAGTAGAGTTCCGACAGAAACAGGTGGGTGCGGGCGTTTCGCGCCGCCCGGGCCTCTTCCCCCTTGGCCTCTCCGAACAGGGCTCTGATCTTGCGGAAGAAATCGACATAGGCCGCATTGACCTCGTCATTGCCGATGGTCCTCACATCCTCGTGCCAGGCGATTTCCGCCTCTTCGCCAAGCTCCACCCGGCGGCGGTAATCGAACAGTAGCCGGACCAGAGCCTGCAGGGGTTGCTTCCCTCCGGTCGCCGCCGCCTGATCCACCTTGGCCGAAAGCCGGGTCAGGCTAGCGTAATAGCAGGCGGCCGCCAGGTCCTCCTTGCGCCGGAAGTAGTAGCCGACCGCGGAGGGGGCCAGGGACAGCCGTTCGGCGACGTTCGACAGGGTCATGCCGCGGATGCCGTGGCGGTTTAGCTGAGTGACCGCCGCGTCGACGATCTGCTCACGCCGCGCCTCGAACTTGCTCTCGGCCGTGGAGGCGCGAGGGGTCGTCTTGCGGCCCCTGGCGCCCTGGCCCTCGACGACTTCGAACCGTTCCCGAGCGGGCACTAAGCCTAGGCCTCCTGTCCGTACCTGTCGCGCAATATTGCAGAGAGGAAACCGGTATCTGACACACAAACCAAGTAAAAACAATCAGTTGTTTCGCGCTCTCGTTGCATCGAAGTCATACTACCCTGACAAATTCCTTATTGACGCCACGATCCTGGAAGGCCAAGGTCAGTAATATAAGAAAACTATCTGCGTAAGGGGAAGAACGCTGATGAACACTCGCACAACTCTGCTTGCCAGCTGCGCCTTGGTGGCGCTGGCGATCGCCACGCCGGCTTTTGCTCAACCGCCGGCGGATGATCAGGACACGCTGATCGATGAACTGATCGTCACCACGGAACGCCGGGCGCAAAGCCTGCAGGACGTGCCGGTGTCGGTGACCGCGCTGGACGATGAGACCAAGGAACGGGTGGGCATCGGCACCATCTCCGAGATGGCCCAGTTCACGCCGGGGATGTACTACAACAACGCCACCGACCGCCCGGCGATCCGCGGCATCGGCCGGCAGGACAACAGCTTCGCCATCGACAGCCCGGTGGCCAACTATCTCGACGGCGTCTACACCTCCTCAGTGCAGGACGCGGCCCGGCGGCCGCTGTTCATCGACCGTAACGAAATCCTGCGCGGCCCGCAGGGCTCGCTGGCCGGCCGGGGTTCCATCGCCGGTTCGATCAACACCTATCTGAAGCGCCCGGACGATGAGTTCGGCGGCGCGGTGTCGGTCCAGGCCGGCAATTACGAGCGCTACATCTTCGACGCCACCATTACCGGTCCGATCACCCCCTGGCTGCGCGGCCGTTTCAACGCCGCGCTGAGCCGTCAGGGCAAGGGCTGGTTCGAAAACGCCGCGGACGACCGCACCGAGGGCACTAACCTCGGCAACCGGTCGACCTACGACCTGCTGTTGGAGGCGGACGCCGGCGAGGACGTCGATATCTACTTCAAGATGGGATGGTCGGATTATAAGGAGCGCCGCCGCAGCGGCGCGGCCGTGGCGCCCTATATCGCGGGCACCAACCCCTGCATCCCCAGCCTGGGCGGCGGCAACACGCCGACCAACTTCTACGGCCTGTTCCCGCCGGGCACCGGCTGCGGCCAAGTGCGCCTGACCGTGGGGCCCGGAGCGGGAGGCGCGCCGCCCCCCGGAACCGTGGTCGCTTTCGACCCGCAACCGGTGTTGCTGGGCACTCAGCGCACCAACCCGATCACCGAAGCCAACCTGCGCCAGTACAACACCAACTTCCCGGCCCGCCAGGAACTGACCGAGCCGTCGCATTCCTACATCACGCACGTGACCTGGCACGCGCCCTTCGCGGACGTGAAGTGGATCGGCGGCATTCAGGAATACGCCTACGAGCACAACACCGACGCCGACGAGAGCCCGGTGGAGTCCTATCTGATCGGCGCGGCGACCTACAATGGCCCCAATACGGCTCCGACCATCACCAGCCGCCGCATTTCTCCAGGCCTGATCAACCGGTATGAAGAACAGCGCGAGTGGTACTCCAACGAACTGACCTTTACCTCGGTAGCGGACGGCCCGCTGCAGTGGGTCGCCGGTCTGTTCGCGTCGAACGAGCAGTACGACCAGACGCCCCAGACCATCTTTGCGCCCGGTTTCCGCACGGCGCTGGCCCAGCCGGGCGCCTATGCCTTCGCCGCCTTCGGTCTGGTGCCCTTCCCGGGCGCGACGCCGCCCGCCAACCAGCTTCAAGACCGTCTGACTTTCGGCAACCTGACCGGTGAAACCAACTCCTACGCCGCCTTTGGTCAGGTCGACTATGAATTGAACGACCGGCTGAAATTCACCCTTGGCCTGCGCTTCAACCGCGACGAAAAGGAAGTCCACGAGAGGGCCCGTTTCCTACAGGTAACCTCGACCGCCGCGGGCGACACCGTGGTTGACAACACCTTCTCGTTCTTCCGCGGCTACACCCTGGTGAACGCCGCGACGGCGGTGGTGCCAGCCGGTTATACCCTATTGCCCGTCGATCAGTTCCCGCTGCTCGCCGGCAGTACGACACAACGGGTCCTGCCGGATGGTTCGCTGGCGGCCGTCGTGACGGGAACTGGACCGACCGGCATTCTGTTCGCCCCTGGCGTCACGGATTTCCCGACCCAGAACCGCACCACCGGCGCCCGTGAACGGGACCTGGTGAGCGACACCGACGCCGTCACAGGCTCGATCGGCGTCGATTTCGACCTGAACGACGACACCATGCTCTATGCGCGCTATGCGCGAGGCTATCGTCCGGGCGGCCTCAACGCCGGCTTCATCAACGCCGTGCCGCTGATCAAGCAGGAGACCGTCAACTCCTACGAGATCGGGGCCAAGGCGACGATCAACGGATCGCTGCGCATCAACACCTCGGCCTTCTACTACGACTACACCGACATCCAGCTGCCGCTGCCGATCTTCGACCGCTGCACGACGCCGGGCGACTTCTCGTCCTGCACCAGCGTCAACAGCTTTATCAATCTGCCGTCGGCCGTGAACAAGGGCATCGAGGTCGAGGCCATGTGGTACCCGACCGAGAACCTTCAGGTGCTGCTCAGCTACGGTTATCTCGATGCGCGGGTTAAGGATGGCAAGACCGACTTCGGCTTCCAGAACGGGGTTGATCCGGCTGCGCTTCTGGAGAACGCCCAGCCGTTGGTCGCCATCAACTGCCTTGTTCCGGTTACGGGCCAGACGGCGGGCTGCCAAGGGACGCCGGGCACGCTCGGCCGGGCAATCGACCTGATCACCGGCCAGCAGCAGTTCACCCAGGATCTCTCGGGTAACCGGCTGCTCACCTCGCCCAAGCACAAGGTCGCGATCAACGCGAACTATACGTTCCGCGATGTGCTGCAGGGCGGTGATATCACCGTCTCGGGCAGCTACATCTGGCGCGATGAGTCCGAGGGCAGCCTGTTCAACGCCCCAATCCAGAGGACGCCGGCCTACGACCAGGTGAACCTGCGGGCCATCTTCACGAGCGCCGACGAGAAGTACAAGGTCATCGCCTACGTGCAGAACATCTTCGACGATCTGGTCTACGAGTTCTCCGGGGCCACCCGCCGTTCGGTGGCCGGCGATGGCACGGGCCAGATCTATTACAAGTCCTACGACCTCGCTCCGCCCCGCACCTTCGGCATCGAGGTTCAACGCCACTTCTAGGCCTAGAAGACCACCCCGTCCGGAGGTTCTCTCTGGCCGCCGGACGGGCCCTACCTGATGACTTCCCATAACCCGCTCGGCCTCGTGCCGGGCGGGCTTTTTTCTACTTGGGCGGCGGACCGGCGGGCTGAGACGGCTGATTGGGATTGACCGCCTGCTTCATATTGCCGGTCGGGGTCATCTCAGGGACGGCCGAGCCGGTGGGCTCAGCGCCGGCCGAACCCACAGGGGCGGTCCCGTAGGACGATGCAAGGTCGCCCGTCGGCTTCATCTCCGGCACGAGCACCGCGCCTTCGGGCACCGGGGTCGGCGCCGGTTCGGCGACATTGATCACTTCCTTGTCGCTGCAGGCGCTAAGGCCAATGAGGGCGGCCGCGGCCATGGCCGAGAGCGATACGAATTTGCTGATCATGACGTTTGTCTCCACTTCCGGCCAAGCTAACGGCTAAGGTGGAGGGAGGGTTGCAGGATGGTGCCGCTTAGGTGACTCGAACACCTGACCCCATCATTACGAATGATGTGCTCTACCGGCTGAGCTAAAGCGGCCTAATCCGGGGTGGCGCTTCTTAGCGGTGCGCGCACCACTTGCCAAGCGTTAGCGCCGCCGCCCGGCGCTCAAGGGTCCGCGGCGTTTGCCGGGCTCGCGCGGAGACGGCCCCTCCCCCTCGCCATCGTCGAAGGCGCCGGCGAAGAAGCCGGGGTCATCGGCCATGGGGGCAAAGCCCGTCTCGGCGGCGGTGACGAAGGGGGAATGGGTGTCGTAGGCGACCGGCATCTTGGGCAGATCGCTGATCACGGCCTCGCTGCGCTCGAAGCGCGGATGGATGAGATCGCCGGTTTCGGCATAGGCGGAGACAAGCCGCGCCCAGTCGCCGGGCTGATAGGCGAAGGCCTTGCCGGCCGGGTCGATGTCGGACCAGTCGGGCTCCTGCGCCGCGACCGCGCCCTTGGCCATCCAGGCGCGGGCTCCATCGGCATCGCCCAGGCCGTGGGCGAGGCGGGCGAAGAGGCCGCAGAGCCGGGCGGTCAGAGGCTCGTCGGAAAGGGCGCGGGCCGCCTCGCGGGCGTCGGGGAAGGCGGCCGAGGTCAGGGCCTGTTCGACGGCGAGGATCTTGCCCTCGCGGGTCAGGGGATTGAGGGCGGCCAGCGCGGCCAGCCGCCGGGCCCGCTCGCGCGGGTTCTCGGCGGTGATCAGGTCGCGGTAGAGCAGCCAAAGCGCCGGATGAGGATCTTCCTTCCAGGCGGCCTCGATGACGCCGGCGGCCTTGGCCTGCTTGCCCTCGGCGGCCAGGAGGCGGGCGGCGATCACCGCGCCGGGGGTGAAGCCAGGATTGCGTTTGGCCGACTGCAGGGCGAACTCCAGGGCCTGCTGCGGGCGGCGCTCCTCCAGGCTGGCTGCCGAGGCTGCCAGGAGGGCCGCGCGGGCCCGGTCGGCGACGATCGGCGAGACGATCTTGCGGTCGAGCGCGGTCTTAACGAGGTCCAGCGCCGCGGCCCAGTCCCCGGTCTCCAGCTTGTTTTCGAGAAGGGCCCGCCAGGCCCAGCGCGCGGTGCGGGCGAGGCTATAGGCCTCCTGGGCGTAGCCGAGGGCGCCGAGCTTGTCGTTTTGCGCCAGGGCGTTCTGCATCAGACCGCGCAGGGCGGCCAGGCGCATCTCCGGCGAGCTCAGCATAGCCCTATAGGCGGCCTTGGCGGCGGGAAGGTCGCCCGCGGTCTCGGCGGCCTGGGCGGCGAGGATGCTGACCAGGGCGGGGTTTTCCCCGGACAGGTCGGCGGCCTTCTGGGCCAGGCGCCGGGCCTCGGAGCCATCGCCGGCGGCGGCGGCGAGGAAGCCGCGGGAGAGGGCCTCCTGGCTCTGCACGCGGCGTTGTTCAACTCTCGCCTGGGCGGCGCGTTTGGGGGCGGTCGCCACCCACAGCACCACGCGCCAGAAGATCGTCGCGGCCAGGGCGCCGGCCAGGACGAACAGAACCGCCACGGCCGCCGGCATGTCGAGGCGCAGGCCCAGCCAGATCAGGCTGGCCTGGCCTGGATCGTTCATCCAGGAGAGCGTTGCGACCGCCAGGGCCGCGATCAGGAAAAGAACAACGGAGACGCGGATCACGAAGCCGTCCCCGTCTCACGCAACGCCCGCACCGCGGTCTCCCGCAGGGCGGCCACGCGGCGGTCGACCTCGGCCCGCTGTTCGGCGCGCACCCGCCAGGTCCCCAGCGCGTCGCGGGCGGCGGGGGGCAGGGTGTCGAGTTCGGTCAGGGCGCCTTCGACATCGCCCTCGCTGACCTTAACCTCGGCCCTCGCCAAGACGGCGTGAGCGCTCTTGCCCTCGGTGACGTCGATGCGGCGGATGGTGATGACGCTCCCCAAGGCGTGACGAACCCTGTCGAACAGGCTGGCGCGGGAATCGGGCCTTCTGGAGGCGGCGATGGCGCGGGAAGCGGCGGCGGGAAATTCCGCCGAAAGGCTGGCCCTGGTTGGGGCGCCGGTGGCCGCGATCCTGCGAAGGCTGGCAAGGTCGGGCGATGCGCCCATCAGGGGCTCGACCGCCGAGAGTTCCGCCGCGAACGGCCTGGAGGTCTGGGCCGCCTGAAAGAGGGCGGAGGCCGCCAGCGCACTGGACGCCGCCTGCAGGGTGCGGGTCTGGCCGGCCTCAAGCTCGGCGATGCGGGCGGACAGGGCGGAATAGTCGCCGGCGGGGGCGGCCGGGACGGCGACCGCCGGAGCGGCGGCGGGGGTGACGACGGTGGTGACGGGCTCGGTGCTCGACTTGCGCCAAGGCTCGACCGTGGCGGCCGGCGCGGGGTCCTTCCTGGCGGTCAGGGCCGGCACATATTTGGCGACGAAAACGCCAAGGCCAATGCAGCCAAAGCCGAAGATGATCAAAAGCCAGAAGCCAACGCCGAGGCCCTTGCGCCGATAGCGCGCGGGATCAGCGGGCGGAGACGCAGGCTCGGTCGACGTCATGACCTTAGCTCACCCCTGCCGCGGCCCGGGTCAACCCGCAATAGTCGATAGCAGCGCCGTTTCGTTAGGCCGCGGCGCCACAGACACACGGGAAAAGGGGAAGTCCAGCAGGGGCTCGGCGGCGGCCGGGGAGATGGCGAAGAGGACAAGCTTGGCCGCGAGATCCTCACGCAGCACCCTGGCGACGGCCCGGGCCGCCTTGGGCGAGTGAATGACGATCCCATCGATGAGCGCCGGAGGGGCCTCGCCGCTTTCAAGGCTGCGGTAGACCGGCTGCAGCCAGGCCCGAAGGCCCCCTGCGGCGAGCAGAGCCGCCAGATCCCCCGCGGGCTCTGTGGGGCCGGGCCAGATTACATCGCCACCCGGCGGGTGCTGGAGGATCAAGGCGGCGAGATCAGCCACCCCGCCATCGGCGGAGCTGACGCGGGAAAAGCCGAGATTACGCGCCGCCGCCGCTGTCGCCTCGCCGGTGGCGAAGACCGGCAGGTCGCGGCGGGAGCTCAGTTTGCCAAAGACATCGACGGCGTTGCGGCTGGTGAAGGCCAGGGCGGCGGCGCGGGTCAGGTCAAGGCGGGCGTTGGGCAACGCCTGCGTCACCAGGGCAGGGGCGACCACGGGGTCATGGCCGGCGCGGCGCAGACGATCAGCGGTCGCGCTGGCCCCCGGCTCGGTGCGGGTGACCCACAGGCGCATCAGGCGGTTGGCGGAAGCGCGAGGCGCGCGCCGCCCTCTTCGGCAATGGAGCGGCCCAGTTCCACGCCCAGGGCCCGGGCGGGTCCATCCCCCGTGAGCCGCACCGAGGCCTCCCGGCGGAATCGTTGAGCCGCGTCGGGGGTAAAGGCCTCGACGATGAGGTCGACGTCGTCGCCCAGGATGCGGGCGTGGGCGCCGATGGCGGTCCGGCAGGACCCTTCAAGGGCTTCCAGGGCCCCCCGCTCGGCGGCGACACAGATCGCCGTGGGATGGTGGTGCAGGGCGGCGAGCCAGGCGGCGCCCTTGTCCCCTTCGCGGGTCTCGATGGCCAGCGCGCCCTGGCCCGGCGCGGGCGGGGCGGCGACCGGGTCGATGAGGTCTTTGGGCAGATGGCCAAGGCCCAGGCGGTTGAGCCCCGACAGGGCAAGCAGGATGGCGTCGGCGACCCCGGCCTCCAGTTTGGCAAGGCGGGTATCGACGTTGCCGCGCAGCATCTCGACCTTGAGGTCGGGGCGGCGGAACAGGGACTGCGTCTGACGGCGCAGGCTCGCGGTCCCCAGGACCGCGCCCTTAGGCAGGGCGTCGAAGGTCTCGTACTTGACCGACATGAAGGCGTCGCGCGGGTCTTCGCGCTCCGGGATGGCGGCGATGACCAGGCCATGCGGCAGTTCTGCGGGGACGTCCTTCATCGAGTGGATGGCGCAGTCGATGGTCCCGGCGAGGAGCGCTTCCTCGATTTCCTTGACGAACAGGGCCTTGCCGCCGGCTTCCAGCAGCCGCCGGTCCTGGATGATGTCGCCCGAGGTGGTGATGACGGTGAGCGGGCAGACCATGTCAGCCTGCGCCGGATCATGGCCGAGCGCTGCGCAGATGCGCCTTTGCATCATGCCGGATTGGGCGAGCGCCAGCTTGGAGCCGCGGGTTCCGATACGCAGGAGTGGTTGCCTTGTCACGATGGGGGAGATACCCGGTCCAGACTAAGGGTGATAGCCGAAAGTGGCCGCCGGTTTCGGCGCCCATCGCCCAACAAACAATGATGTGCGCCACCTAAGATGACCCTCACTGTCCTTGGCATCGAAACCAGTTGCGACGAAACCGCCGCCGCGGTGGTGCGCCTGTTCGGCGATGGCCGGGTGGAGGTGGCCTCCTCGATCGTCGCCAGCCAGGTCGAGGCCCATAAGCCGTTCGGCGGCGTGGTGCCGGAAATCGCCGCACGGGCGCATGTGGAGGTGGTCGACGCCATCATCGCGCGGGCCATGGCCGAGGCGAACGTCAAGTTCGCCGACCTTACAGGCGTCGCCGCCACCGCTGGGCCAGGGCTGGTGGGCGGGGTGATGGTGGGCCTGGCGGCCGGAAAGGCCATCGCGCTCGCCAGGGGCATTCCGCTCGTCGCCGTCAATCACCTGGAAGGCCACGCGGTCTCGGCGCGCCTGGCCGAGCCCATCGCCTATCCTTTCCTGCTGCTCCTGGTCTCGGGCGGCCATTGCCAGCTTCTGGCCGTGGAGGGCGTCGGCAAGGCGATCCGCCTGGGCTCGACCATCGACGATGCGGCGGGCGAGGCCTTCGACAAGATCGCCAAGGCCCTGGGCCTGCCCTACCCCGGCGGCCCGGCCCTGGAGGCGCTGGCCAGGGAGGGCGACGCCGCCCGATATCCCCTGCCCCGGTCGCTGTTGGGCCGCGAGGGATGCGACTTTTCCTTCTCCGGCCTGAAGACCGCCGCCGCCCGGATCGCGCAGACCCTGACCACCGATGCGGAACGGGCTGACCTGGCCGCCTGCGTCCAGGCCGCCATCGCCCGTCAGCTGGCCGACCAGACGGCCAAGGCCATGGAGGGCCATGAGCACGCCGAGCGCCGGTTCGTGGTGGCCGGCGGGGTCGCCGCCAATCAGGCGGTGCGCGAGGCCCTGCAGGCGAAGGCGTCGATGCACGGCTTTTCCTTCCACGCCCCACCCTTGAAATACTGCACCGACAACGCCGCCATGATCGCCCTGGCGGGCGCCGAACGCCTGGCGCTGGGGCTGTCCTCCGGCATTGACGCTGCGGCGCGGCCGCGCTGGCCCCTGGACGAGGCCGCCGCCCTGGCCAATCCTGTCCACCCGCCGGGACGCAAAGGGGCCAAGGCATGAGTGCATTCACATCCGTCGGGGTAATCGGCGGCGGGGCCTGGGGAACGGCGCTGGCCCAGGTCTGCGCGCGGGCGGGGCTCACGGTCACCCTGTGGGCCAAGGAGGCTTCGGTCTGCGCCGACATCTCGCAAAAGCGGGAGAACACCGCCTTCCTGCCCGGCGTGCCCCTGGACCCTCATATCGACGTCACCACCGACCTGGCCGACCTCGCCCCCTGGGACCTGATCCTGGCGGTGGCGCCCGCCCAGCATCTGCGGGCCACCCTGGCGCAATACGCCGGCTCGGCGCGGCCGGAAGTCCCCGTCGTGCTCTGCGCCAAGGGGATCGAGCAGGGCACGCTGAAGCTGATGACCGAGGTCCTTGAGGAGACCCTTCCCGACACCCCCGCCGCCGTCCTGTCCGGCCCAAGTTTCGCGGGCGAGGTGGCGCGGGGCCTGCCCACCGCCGTGACCCTGGCCTGCCGCGACGAGATCCTGGGGCGGATGATCGCCGAGGCCATCGCCGGCCCGGCGTTCCGGCCCTATCTGACCTCAGACATCATCGGGGCGGAGGCCGGCGGCGCGATCAAGAACGTCCTGGCCATCGCCTGCGGCATGGTCGAAGGCCGGGGCCTGGGCCGTTCGGCTCACGCGGCCCTGATCACCCGGGGGTTCGCGGAAATGACCCGCTTCGCGGTGGAGCTGGGGGCGGAGGCCGAGACCCTGGCTGGCCTTTGCGGGCTGGGGGACCTGGTGCTCACCTGTTCCAGCCCGCAGTCGCGCAACATGAGCGTCGGTCTGGCGCTTGGCCGGGGGGAGACCCTGGAAGCCGCCCTTTCCGGCAAGCTGTCGGTGGCGGAGGGCGTCTCGTCCGCCCCGGCGGTGCGGGCGCTGGCTGGAAAACTTGGGGTCGAGCTGCCCATCTGCGACGCCGTCGCCGCGATCCTGGCCGGGGAAACCGGCGTCGATCAGGCCATGGCGGCCTTGCTGTCCCGTCCCCTGAAGCCGGAGTTCTAGATGGCCCTGTTCGTGCTCACCTGCATCGACCGCAAGGACGCCCTGGAGGCGCGGATGGGGGCTCGGCCCGCCCACCTGCAGTACGTCGACGACCGCCTGTCGATGGTCAAGCTGGCGGGGCCCTTCCTGGACGAGGCGGGCGGGATGGTCGGTTCGATGTTCATCATCGAGGCGCAGGACCAGGCGGCCGTCGAGACCTTCGCCGCCGAGGACCCCTATGCCCTGGCCGGCGTCTTTGCCGAGACCACCGTGCGCCCCTTCCGCGTGGTGCGCGGCGCCCTGGCGTGAGCGAAAACCCCGCAAAGCCGGCCTTCGGGACCGCGCTCTGCGCGCTGGAGGAGATCGCCAATCCGGGGGGCAAGGGTTTTGTCTTCCGCGAGGGCGACGCCCTGTTCTCCGGCTTTGTGCTGCGCGAGGGGGCCGAGGTGCGCGGCTATGTCGACAGCTGCCCCCACGCCGGATGGCCCCTGGCGTCCGGCCCTGACCGGTACCTGACGCGGGACAACAGGTTCATCCTCTGCTCCGGCCATGGCGCGCTGTTCCTGAAGGGCACGGGGGAATGCATCTCGGGCCCCTGCTTTGGCGAGCATCTGACCCGATGGCCGGTCACCGTCGTCAGAGGGATCGTTCGGGCGGGGTAGTAGGTTTTGCCATCCCGGAAACGCGAAGCGTTGTCCGGGATCCAGCCGCTTTGCCGCCCACCGGCGCCTCGTCGAGTACGGCTGCTGGGTCCCGGCTCTTCGCTACGCTACGGCCGGGATGACAAATCCGACTAATCCGCCAGCAGGGCCAGGACTGGGCCGCCCTTGGGCTGCTGGATCATGATCAGGGTCTCGAGGCCCTTTTCCTTGGCCGCGGGAAGGTCGAAGGCGACCGGCTTGCCGCCCCAGCCGCCGATCCGGACCAGTTCCTTGACGACATTGCGGTAGCCGAGGGTCCGGCCCTGGTTCTCGCCCTTGCGCACGTCGACGAGTTGCCCCCGCGGATCATAGCGGATCAGCCAGACATCGGCCGGCGCCGTCAGCCTGGTTCCTGTGCCCACCAGGACGCGGTTTCCCTGCATCAGGATCTGGGGCGGATCGGCCATGGCGCGGGCGGCGCTGCGGATCAGGCGGTCAACGGTCTTGGTCTCCGAGGCCATGGCCTGGCCCATGCCGCCGACCACCACCTGAGGAGTGAACACCGTCCGGTCCTCGAACCGTTCGGCGTAGGTCCGCTGGCGCGCGGAGAACTCCGGCTTGGCGAAGGTGTCCCGCCATCCCAGGTAGTCCCAGTAGTCCACGGAGAAGACGAGCGGCAGAATCTCTTCGCCGGCCATGTCGATGATCGGGCCGCTGGCGTCGGCGCAGGCGCCGCACCCCTGGCTGGTATAGAGCTCGACGACCACAGGCGGGCGCGCCTGAGCAACACTCGCCAGGGTCAAGACGGCCACAAAGGTCAAAAGGCCCAGTCGCATGGGCCCATTAAGGCAAAGAAGAGGGACACGCGCCCCTCAACTCGCCGTGACTGTTGTATTTGTGTGACTCTTACGCCGCCGCGTCCTTGGCGAGATTGCGAAGGACATAATTCAGAACGCCGCCGTTCTTGAAGTACTCAAGCTCGGTCGGGGTATCGATGCGGCAGATCACCGGGAAGCGCGCGACGCGGCCGTCCGACGGGCGGTAGAGCTCGACGGTGAGGGTCCGGCGCGGGCTGACGTCCAGGAGACCGCGGATGGTGACGATCTCCTCGCCGGTCAGGCCCAGTTTCTGCCAGCCGTCGATCTTGAACTGCAGCGGCAGCACGCCCATGCCCACCAGATTCGAGCGGTGGATACGCTCGAAGGTCTCGGCGATCACGGCCCGAACCCCCAGCAATTTCGCACCCTTGGCCGCCCAGTCGCGGGACGAGCCCGTGCCGTACTCCTTGCCCGCGAAGACGACGCAGGGCCGGCCTTCGGTCTGGTACTTCATGGCCGCGTCATAGATCGGCATGACTTCGCCCGACGGGTAGTGCTTGGTCACACCGCCCTCGATCTCGGGGGTCATCTTGTTGCGGATGCGGATGTTGGCGAAGGTGCCCCGCATCATCACCTCGTGGTTGCCGCGGCGCGCGCCATAGGAGTTGAAGTCGAGCGCATCGACCCCGTGCTCCGACAGATAGGCGCCGGCGGGGGAGACCTTCTTGATGTTGCCGGCCGGGCTGATGTGGTCGGTGGTGA
>DGYN01000013.1:25739-27087 GCA_002398405.1 Caulobacteraceae bacterium UBA5005 | reverse complement strand
GGCTGATGTGGTCGGTGGTGATGCTATCGCCGAAGATGCCGAGCACCCGGGCCTCGACGATGTCGCCGATGGGCTTGGGGGTCATCGACATGCCCTCGAAGTAGGGCGGGTTCTGGACGTAGGTGGAATCCCCTTCCCAGGCGTAGGTCTGGCCGCCGGAGATCTTGATCCCCTGCCAGTTCTTGTCGCCGGCGAAGACGTCGGAGTAGCGCTTGGAGAACAGGGCGTTGGTCACGACCTTGCGCTGCACGGCGGCGATCTCTTCGTTGGTCGGCCAGATGTCCTTGAGGAACACAGGCTTGCCCTTCTTGTCCTTGCCCAGGGGCTCGGTGGTGAGATCGAGCTTCATGGTGCCGGCCAGGGCGTAGGCGACCACCAGGGGCGGTGAGGCCAGATAGTTGGCGCGCACGTCCTGGTTCACCCGGCCTTCGAAGTTACGGTTTCCGGAGAGCACCGAGGCCGCCACCAGATCGCCGTCCTGGATCGCCTTGGAAACGGCGTCAGGCAGGGGTCCGGAGTTACCGATACAGGTGGTGCAGCCGTAGCCCACGAGGTTGAAGCCGAGCGCGTCGAGATGCTTGGTCAGACCCGCCTTGGCCAGATAGTCGGTGACCACCTGCGATCCGGGGGCGAGCGAGGTCTTGACCCAGGGCTTGGTGGTGAGGCCCGCGGCCACGGCCTTTTGCGCCACCAGGCCCGCGGCGATCAGGACGCTGGGATTGGAGGTATTGGTGCAGGAGGTGATGGCGGCGATGACCACATCGCCATCGCCCAGATCGAACTTCTCGCCGCCGACGGCGATGCGCGGCGCGTCTTCGGGACGGCCGAATTCGCCGATGAGGGCTTCGTGGAACTTGGGCGCGGCTTCGGAGAGCAGGACCCTGTCCTGCGGGCGCTTGGGGCCGGCGAGCGACGGCAGGACGGTCGCGAGATCCAGCTCCAGGGTGTCGGTGAAGACAGGATCAGCGACCCCCTCCTCGTACCACATGCCCTGTTCCTTGGCGTAGGCTTCCACCAGGGCGACCCGTTCCTTGTCGCGGCCGGTGGCGGCCAGATAGTCGATGGTGGCCCGGCTGATCGGGAAAAAGCCGCAGGTGGCGCCGTATTCCGGGGCCATGTTGGCGATGGTCGCCTGGTCTTCGATGGTCAGGTTGGCCAGCGCCGGGCCGTAGAATTCGACGAACTTGCCGACCACGCCCTTCTTGCGGAGCATCTGGGTGACGGTGAGCACCAGGTCGGTGGCGGTGGCGCCTTCCGGCATCCGGCCCGTCAGCTTGAAGCCGATGACTTCAGGGATGAGCATCGGGATCGGCTGGCCAAGCATGGCCGCCTCGGCCTCGATGCCGCC
>DGYN01000013.1:0-25497 GCA_002398405.1 Caulobacteraceae bacterium UBA5005 | reverse complement strand
ATGCCGCCGACGCCCCAGCCCAGGACCGAGAGGCCGTTGACCATGGTGGTGTGGCTGTCGGTGCCGACCACGGTGTCGGGATAGGCGATGGTGTCGCCTTGCTCGGCGGCGGTCCAGACGGTCTGGGCGAGGTATTCCAGGTTCACCTGGTGGCAGATCCCCGTGCCGGGCGGCACGACGCGGAAGTTATTGAAGGCGGACGAACCCCAACGCAGGAAGCGGTAGCGCTCCAGATTGCGCTCATATTCCTTGGCGACGTTCTGTTCAAAGGCCTTGGGCGTGCCGAAGTGGTCGACCATGACGCTGTGGTCGATGACCAGATCGACCGGGTTCAGCGGATTGATCTTTTCCGGATCGGCGCCGAGCGCCGCCATGGCGTCGCGCATGGCCGCCAGGTCCACCACGGCGGGAACGCCGGTGAAGTCCTGCATCAGGACGCGGGCCGGCCTGAAGCTGATTTCGTGGGAAACAGAGCCCTTGTTCTCGATCCAGGCGGCGATGGCCTTGAAGTCATCTTGGCCGACGGCCTGGCCGTCTTCGTTGCGCAGCAGGTTCTCCAAAAGCACCTTCATCGAAACCGGCAGGTTGCGGATGCCGGTCAGGCCCGCTTCCTCAGCGGCGCGAAGGCTGTAATAGAAGAACTTCTTGCGGCCGATTTTAAGCGATTGGCGGGTATTGAGGCTGTCCAAAGACGCCATGAGGCTGTCCCCTTTCTCTTCGTTCGGGCCCACCGGACATCCGACCGGGACCTGCGCGCTGATCGGCGTGGACACACAGCGTCCTCGCCCGCGCGGCGGAAGCCCCGTTGGGCCGCGCGCTTCATACGCTGCGTTGCAGCACTCGTCCAATACGGCGAAGGTTCATGAGCCTAGTTGCGAGACGTTCTCATGATCGCCCAACTGACCATCGAAGACCTGAGCCTGACCAGGGGCGACCGGTTGCTGTTTGAAGGCCTTTCCTTCGCCATGGGAAAGGGCGAGGCAGTGGCCCTCGTTGGAGCCAACGGGGCGGGGAAGACCAGCCTTCTGCGCTGCGTCGCCGGGTTTATCCGGCCGGCCGCGGGGGATGTGGGGTTCGGCGATCTCGACCCGGATGAGGCGCGGCGGTTGGGTCTGCATTTCCTCGGCCACCAGGATGGACTGAAGGGCGGCCGGTCGGCGCGGGACGAACTGGCTTTCCAGGTGGAATGGACCGGGGGATCGAGCGCCAACCTTGCCGCCGTCGTCGAGCGCCTGGGCCTGTCTCCCCTGCTCGACCTGGAGGTCCGCAAGCTTTCGGCCGGCCAGCGGCGCAGGCTGGCTCTGGCCCGGCTGATCGCCGCGCCAAGGACCCTGTGGCTGCTGGACGAGCCCATGGCGCCGCTCGACATGGCCCGCCGCGCCCTGTTCGGCGAGCTGATGGCCGAGCACATTTCGGGCGGCGGCATGATCCTGGCGGCGGTGCACGATCCCCTGCCGATCAAGACCCGCAACGTGGAGGTCGGCTGATGGGAAGCCTGGCCGCCCTTTTCCGGCGCGAACTTTCCCTGGCCTGGGGCCGGGGCGGCGGGGCCCTGCTGGCCCTTTCCTTCTACGCAGGCATCGCCACCCTGCTGACCTTCGGCATGGGCGCGGCGCCCGAACCAATGAAGGCGGTGGCCACCGGGACGAGCTGGGTCGCTCTGGCGCTCGCCGCCCTCCTGTCCCTCGAGCGCCTGTTCGAGCGGGACTACGAGGACGGCGCCCTGGACCTGTTGTCGCTCGGGGGTCCGGCCCTGGAGTCGGTCTGCTTCGTCAAATGCTTCGCCCAGTGGCTCTCCACAGCGGCGCCCCTGGCCCTGGCCGCTCCGGTCGCCGCGGTGGCCATGCGCGCGGACCCGAGCCTTGTCATTCCGACCTTCGCCGCGGCCCTGGTGGGCGGCCTTGGCTTTTCCTTCACCGGCGGCATCGGCGCGGCCCTGAGCCTGGGCTCCAAGCGCGGCGGGGTGCTGATCGCGGTGATCGTCCTGCCGTTGTTCGCCCCACCGGTGATCTTCGGCGCGGGAGGGCTGGCGGCGCTTTCCGAGGGCCTGCCCTGGGAGTCCGCCTTCGCCTTCCTGGGAGCCTACTGTATGGCCGCCGTGGCGCTCGGCCCCTTCGCCATGGCCGCGGCTGTGAGGAATGCGCTTTCGTAGGCCGCGACGGAATCTTTCGGCCGCCCCGTTCAACCTTTCAGTTCGATCCCGAACGGGGGCGTTCGACATGGAGAACAACAAGATGAACCTGCAACGCAACCTGCTGCTTGGCCTGATGACCGCGGCCTCGCTGAGCGTTGTTTCCGCCGACAGCTTCGCCCAGCCGCCGGGCCGCCGCGGGCCGCCTCCCGGCGCCGAAGGCTTCGGCCCCGCCGGTCCCGAGGAGCGGGCGGCGAACCTGCGCACCCAGCTCAAGATCAATCCGGCCCAGGAAAACGCCTTCCAGGCCTTCCTCAGCGCCACCGGCGCCCCCGATCGGCCGGGCCGCGCCGAGCGCCAGGCCATGCAGGGCATGACCGCGCCGCAGCGCCTCGACGCCCAGATCGCTCAGGGCGCACAGCGTCAGGCCGACATGAAAACCCGCGCCGAAGCCGCCAAGCGCTTCTATACGGCGCTGACCGTCGATCAGCGGGCGGTGTTTGACGCCCTTCCCCCGCAAGCCATGCTGGGCCTTGCCCCCGGCGGCGGCGGGCGGATGGCGATGGGCGGCGGGCGGCGCGGCGGAGGCCAAGGCCGCCCGCAGGGCCTGCCGGGCGCCTACGACCCGCAATAGTCCCCCGCCGCACGCCTTCGGCGCGGTCCCCCTTCCCCGTTCCCGCTGGGTGCGGGGGAGGATGGGCGGTCTTGCCGATGAGGCCGCCCGCCTCTAAGTCGGGGGGATGATCCAGCTCCTCGCCAACCCCCAGCGGTTCATGGACTTTTCGCGGTGGTTCACGCCGATCGTGGCCGTGATCGCCGCGGGTCTGCTGATCAGCGGCACAGCCATCGCCTTTACGGTTCCCGAGGACTACCAGCAGGGCGACACGGTTCGCCTGCTCTTCCTGCATCCCCAGCTCGCCACCACCGGCATGTTTGCCTACGGCTGCCTGGCGGTCTCGGCCTTCTTCGGCTTTGTTTTCCGCCACTCCCTGGCCGACGCCGCGGCCCGCGCGGCCGCCCCGATCGGCGCGGCCTTCACCTTCCTGTTCCTGGTCACCGGCTCCCTCTGGGGCAAGCCCATGTGGGGGACCTGGTGGGAGTGGGACGGACGGCTGACCAGCGCGCTGGTGCTGTTCCTGATCTTCCTGGCCTATATGGCGCTTCAGGCCTCCATCGATGATGAGGCGAAGGCGGCGCGGGCCTCCAACATCCTGGCCATGGTGGGGGCGATCAATTTGCCGATCATCAAGTTCTCGGTGGATTGGTGGAACACCCTGCACCAGCGGGCGTCGATCAGCCTGACCGGCGAGAGCGGCCTGGCGGACGTCTATCTGCTGCCCTTTTTCCTGACCATGGCGGGCTATGTGGCCCTGTTCGGGGCCCTGTGGCTGGTCCGCATCAGGGCCGAGGTCTGGCGGCGCAAGGCCGGCGCCCTGCAGGTCCAGTTGGCGGGGAAAGCCTGATGGCCTTTGATTTCGACACCGGCAAGTACGCCTTCTACGTCTGGGGCGCCTATGGGATCACCGCGGTGGTCGTCGGCTGGATGATCGCGGCCAGCCTGATGAGCGCCGCCAAGTGGAAGCGTGAGGCCGCGCGGCTGCAGGCCGAGAAGGACGCCCCAAAGCAGGCAAGCAAGACCCAGCCATGAAGCGCTGGCTCGTTTTTCTGCCGCTGGTGTTCCTGCTGGCGGCCATCGCCCTCTTCGGCCTCTATGCCCTGGGCCGCAGCACGCGGGTCGAGCCCAATGCGACGGTGGGAAAACCCATGCCGGAGGTCACCGCGCCGCCTCTGGAAGGCGGACCGCCCATGACCCTTTCCAGCCAGGTCCAGGGTCCGGCGCTGGTCAATCTGTTCGCCTCCTGGTGCGCGCCGTGCGTCTATGAGGCGCCCTATCTCGACAAGCTGAAGGCCAGGGGCGCGCGCATCGTCGGCGTCGCCCAAAAGGACCAGCCCGCCAAGACCGCCGCCTTCCTGTCGCGCTGGGGCGATCCCTTTGCCCTGGTTCTGGACGACCGGGAGGGTAAGGCGACGATAGATTTCGGGGCCACGGGCCTGCCTGAAACCTTCGTCATCGATTCGAAGGGCGTGATCGTCGCCAAGCACACCGGCCCTCTCGAAAACGACGCCCATGTGGAAGCGCTGCTGGCGGCGCTCGAAAAGGCCGATTAGGCTGACATTAACCATGTTCGCCGAAGGCTGAACCGCCATGCCGACAATCCCTGCCGCCCCGCCGCCGATGATCCCGCCGCGTCCGATAAGTGATGCGCGCGCCGCCTTCTTTCGCACCATCGCTCCCACCGCGCCCGTGGAACGCCAACCGCCTCAGGTTAAAACTCAGACTGCAGCTCCGGCGCCGTCCCCTGACCGGCCCCTTAGGCCCGGGTCGCTTCTAGACATTAGGGTCTAACTGTCGGCCGCTTCGCCGGCGGCCCGGTTGAGCTTTTCGACAAGAGCCAGGGCCGCGTCAGGCCCATCTGTCTCTTCGATCCCGGCGATCCTGCGGGTCAGGCTGCTGACCAAATCCAGGCCCTTGGGCCCGAGACGATCGGCCACCGCCGCCACCTCGCCCGCTTCGGGCCCGGCCTCGGCGACGTCGCGCTCCAGCCAGCGGCGATAGGCTTCCAGGGCTTCTGGCCCCGCCGCGACCTCATAGACCACGGCCTTGGCGTCCTCGCAGTAGTAGAAATCGGGTCCTACCCGCCGCGCAGTCCAGCCGCAGCGCTGGGCCGCCGGCCAGAAGGCGAGCTCGGCAACCGACAGGATGCGGTCGATCCCCGCCGCGTCCGCCGCCGCCAGCACCGCCAGGCGCATCTGGGCGCGGAGCCCGTGCCCGGCCTCGCCCCGGGCGCCGCCGCGGGCGTAGTAGTGAGACATCTCCCAGGTAAGGGGGTCGTTCGGCGGCCGCTCGTTCGGATTGATCCCGTGGGTGTAGAAGGAACCAACGATTGAGCCCTGATTGCCGGGGCGCAACCGCACGCAGCACTCGATCTCGCCGAAGCTGTCGAGGCCCATGACATAGATGGCGTGTACGTCATCGAACCGGTCGCGGCCGCCGCGGCCAGCGGCAGCCTCGGGACCGCCCCCCGGCCGGCCCTCGAACATCTCGGGCCGGTGCGCGTGCATCGACTTTAGCTGGCGGGCGTACCGGTCCCGGTTCGCCCCTGTCACAACGTGAAACATGGGCCCCTCTCGCAGGGGTCGTAGAACGCGCCAAAAATTCCCGCAACGCGTTAGCCGACGTAGTGGGCGATTTTTCGGCTGCGGCCCAATGTCTCAGCATCGCCATAGGGTTAGCGCGGCCTTAGTCTTGTGTGTCGTCCTCGCCGCGCTCGTTCTCCGCGAGCGCCCGGGCCAAAGCCACGATCTGGCGGCGGATGGCGGGGCTCTTGACCGACGCCAGAGCGTCGATGGTCTCGGCGACGCCGGACTTCATAAGGTAGGCCCAGGGCGGCGCATCGCCCGCCACCTCGTCGTCGCCCAGAAGGCTCCCGGCCGGAACGCCCAGCACCTTGCCCAGGCGGATCAGGGTTGAACCTGCGATGCGGTTGATCCCGCGCTCGTACTTCTGGATTTGCTGGAAAGTGACGCCCAACTCGTCGCCGAGAGCGGTCTGGGAGAGGCCGAGCATGCGGCGGCGCGCGCGAACGCGAGCTCCGATGGCGACGTCAAGCGGGTCGGTTGTATTTTCGCTGAACATTGTTACGCGTTGTTCCTGCTAAAGAATTTCGCGCCACCCCCTAGATTAGGGGGGGCGTGAGGGCAAGGGGAAGCTGCCCTCCGCCCGTCATTCCTGGTGTCTGGAGCGCCCATCGCCCAAGTTTCGCAACCGCGGCGCGCAGGCCCGGCCGTCCTAGCTTCAACCGCGACCCCCGTCTTTGGGTTGCATCGCGCGGCCCAGAGAACCGAATCGTGATGGCGGGTTTAGCGGACGATCAGCCCGGGGCGGCCGGCCTCGATGGCGAAGGACTTCAGCGTCCTGACCGTCGCGTTCCTGTCCAGGCGGTCGGAAATCGCGCGGTAGCGGGTCTCCATGGCCTTGGGGGTGACCTGTGCCGTGAAATAGCCGCGCGGCCGGATGTCGACGGATTTGACATGCGGGTTCATCGGCAGGGTGTCGGCGAAGCTGTCGGGCATGGGATCGGCGGTAATCCCGGTGGTGACGAACTCGCTGGCCACCGTGGCGGATTCCGGATCGCGGGCCACGCGGGTGACGTCGGCGGCCACGAAGCAGTGGATATCGCCGCCGAAGATCACCGGATTCTTGAGCTTTGAGCCGACCAAGGCGTCGAGCAGACGCTGGCGCGATTGGCCGTAGGCCGACCAGTTGTCGGTATACTCGCCGATGACGTCGCCGGGTCCCTTCTGAAGGTACTGACTGAACTGGGTCTGCTGGGCGATGATGTTCCACTGGGCCGGAGCGTTCTTGAAACCCTCATAGAGCCAGTATTCCTGCTCGGGCCCCAGATAGGTGCGGCTCGGATCGCTCATGTCCGGGCAGGAGATGGGCGCCACATGGCCGCGCTTGTCGGTGGGCGTCGGGCAACCCTGGGCCGAACGGTACTGCCGCCCGTCAAGGAAGCTGAACTCGGCCAGATTGCCGAACCGGTAGCGGTCGTAGAGCCGAAGCGCGGGCCCCCGCGGAATCGACCGGGACCGCAAGGGCATGTGCTCGTAAAAGGCCTGGTAGGCGGCGATGCGCCGTTGCCGGAAAGTCTCCTCCGTCCAGCCCGGATAGGCCGACAGGGTATCGGCATAGTCGTTGTGCAGCTCGTGGTCGTCCCAGGTGACCAGGGACGCCGAGGCGTGGTGCACGGCCTGAAGATCCGGGTCCTGCTTATAGAGGGCATAACGGTTGCGGTATTCGGCGAGCGTCAGGGCGTCCGTGGAAATGTCGTGACGGCGCACGACATCGGTCCGCGTCGGCCGGTAGCTGTATTCATAGATGTAGTCGCCCACGAAGAGGGCGAGGTCCGCCTGTTCAGCCGCCATGTGCCGGTAGGCCGAAAACCAGCCGACCTCGTAGTGGGCGCAGGAGGCGACCGCGACTTTCAGGGAGTCGAGCGGCGCGCCCAGGGCCGGCGCCGTCTTGGCCTTGCCGACCGGGCTTTGAGCGCCGAGCGCTGTGAACCTGTACCAATAGGGCCGGTTGGGTCGCAGGCCCCCCACCTCCACATGCAGGGAGTGGGCGAAGCGGGCGTCGGCATCGACCTCGCCCGAGGCGGCGAGGCGGCGCAGGGCGTCGTCCTCGAACACCTCCCAGCGCACCTTGACCGGCGCGGCGAGGCCGCCCCGGCCGTCCGGAGCCATGGGACTTGGCGCGAGCCTCGTCCACAGGACAAAGCCGTCCGGCCAGGGCTCGCCCGCCGCGACGCCCAGTGAGAAGGGATTGCCGGTAGCGCCCGACTGAGCGAGCGCCCTTGGCAGGACAAAGGGTGAGGCGGCCGCGCCCAGGCCGACGAGAAGCGTCCGGCGATGGATGGGCTCGAACATGGTCGTGACGCTTCCCCTTAGACCTCGAGGCGATAAGACGACCCTAGACGGTTGGGCGTCGCATATGCGAGCCCAACCTTAGGCGCCCCCGGCGGGGACCGCCGTTTGCCTAGAATTCGAACCGCACCCCGAGCTTAACCTGCCACACCGAAGCGGGCAGGAGTTGCAACGGACGGCGAGCGACACCAGTCGGCGAACCCGCCAGCTGCGTCGCCGGCTGCTGCAGGCTTTGGTAGCGGAAGACAGCGCCCGGCGTGGCGCAGCCCACCACAGTACCCGGCGTGGCCGGCGCGACGCAGCTGACGTCCACCGTGCCGACGCCGCGATAGAAGGGATACTGCTCGACCACGCCCCACTTGTTGTTCAGGAGATTGCCGAAGTTCTCGATGTCGACATAGGCCTTGAACTTGCCGCCCGGCACGTAGGGGGCGGCGATTTCCTGGGTGATGCGCACATCGACGGTGTTCACCCCGTCGCCGCGGAAAGCGTTACGCGGGGCGACCCTGCCGGCATATTTGAGAAGGCCGGTGCTCTTCAGGAAGGCGTTGAACTGATCGAGGTTGACGGTGTTGGCCGTGGTCGCGCCCGCAAAGGTGACGCGGGGATCGCTGGTGGCCGTCACCAAGCCGTTAGCGTCGACCTGCGGGACGTAGAACAGTTGGTTCGAGGTGCCGAAGGCGCCCGAATAGGACTGCGGCACGGCATTACCGAAGTCGTTGTCGAAGTTGCCACTCCGGCTGGCGTGATAGACGAACGAATAGGGCAGGCCCGAACGGTGTTGGGCGAATATCGTCACCGAGGTTGGGTTGTTCTTCCACAGCTCCCGCTCCCAATTGATGTTCACGGCGAAGCGATGGCGCGTCTCGTAATCCGAGGTGGTGAGCCGGGGGTTGTTGTGGTCAGTGGACGCGAACCGAACATAGGACGAGTCCGGCTGGGAGCTCGTCATCGGGTTGCCGTCTTTGGCCTCGGTATAGGTGTAGACCGCGTTGATGTCGGTCCCTTGGAAAAGTCCCTCGGGCAGGAACTTGCTAAAGCTGACGGCGACCGCCTTGGAGTCGCCGCCGTCCTTCAGGTTGGTGAGGAGCAGATCCCACTCGTTACCGGCGGTGACGCCCGTCGTACCGCGGCCGTAAACCGGGCGGCCGTCCGGCGCCGTGCCGATCTGCACCGCGCGAATGTCCTTATAGTACAGGGCGTTTTCGAATGAGGTGTAGATCAGGTCGCCGCCGAGGCTGAAGTCGCCGAGGAAGGGCAGGGTGAATTCCCGGCGCGCGGCGACGTTTGTCTTCCAGGCGCTGGGGATTTCGAAGTTGCGGTCGAGGGCGACGACATTGCCGCTGCCCGGCGTGAAGGTGCACCCGGCCGGAACCCTGGTCAGGTCGGTGACGGGAACCGTCAGGTTGCAGCCGGTCGCGCTGGTGATGCGCGCGCCGTCATTGCCGAAGGGATTACCCACCTGCACGTTGGTGCCGATCGCCGAGAAGCGGCCAATGCCACCGGTGACGGTCAGCTTGTCATCCACGTCCCAGTCGAACCCGAAGCGCGGCATGATCAGGTCGCGGCCGTCGAGGTTCGAGGTGTTGGCGAAGCCCTGGCGGGTCGCGAAGTTGGCGTTGTTCTCTGGCCGGTCAGACATGCTGAACCAGTCGTAGCGGGCGCCGAAGCTCAGGCGGAGGTTGTCGGACGCCTGGTAGTTGTCTTCGATATAGAGGGAGTTCAGATCGTAGCCGAACTCCACCGCGCCGCCGCGAGCTGTACCGAACGTAGCCGGGACCGCACCACCGGCAGGATCCACCGCGCCGCGCAGGAAGAAGGAGCCCACCCGGCCCGCCAGATAGTCCGCGTAGCTGTTGAAGCCCCAGGTTCCGAGCGACTGGGACACGAAGACGTTCAGGAAGTCCCGCGCTTCGGTGCGCACACCCGCGAGGATGTCATGGGAGCCGTAGTTGTAGCGGCCGATCAGCTCGAAATTGGTGTTCTCGGAGTAGAGGTAGTTGTCGTGGCGGAAATTGTCCGCGCCGAACTGAATCTGCGGCGTGCCGGAGCCCGGCAGGACGCCCGGCAAGTCCGCGACATTGACCGTGACCTGACCGACGGTCAGTCCGCCGAACGGGATCTGGCTGGTTTCCGTTTCCTTGTAGCTAGCGCGGAATTCAGTCGAGAAGTTCTCGGTCCACTGGGAGTTCAGCTGGGCGTTGTAGGTGGTGAGCCGCTCGTCCTTGAAGTACTGGCCCGATTCCAGGCCGATCCGGGGCTGGGTGACCGAGTTGCCGCCGACGAAGACCGAACCGGTGGCGCCATTGAACGAGTCGCCAACGGTCTCCTGGAAGGTCAAAGCCAGACGGTGTTCGTCCGTGATGTTCCAGTCCACCTTGACGATGTACTTCTCGTCCTGGACCGGCGGGGCCAGATTGACGAACGATCCGGTGTCGTAGTTGTACCGGGCCTGGGTCGCCGCTTGGAAAGCCGCGATGGCGGCCGGCGTGATCCGCGGGATGTCGGTGGAGAACCCGCCATCGGCGGGACCTTCCTCAAGCGAAAACTCGCTCTCAAACTTTTCATAGGAGGCGAAGAAGAACAGCTTGTTCTGGATGATCGGGCCGCCGAGGCTCGCGCCCCAGACCGTTTCGTCGAACACCCGGCGATAAGGGACAAGGCCGATCTGGCCATAGTTGGGGTTGTTGACGTTGTTGACGCGGGTGCGGTTATCGAAGCCCGTATAGCTGTCGCCGATCAGGTCGTCGTTGCTGCGCTCATAAAAGATCGACCCGTGGAACTCGTTGGTCCCCGACTTGGTGACCGCGTTGATCGAGCCGCCGATAAAGCCGTTGTTGATGACGCTGAACGGGGCGGCCGAGACGCTGACCGATTCCACCGCATCGAGCGAGATCGGCGAGCGCTGGGTCGGATAGCCATTGTTGTTGAGGCCAAACTCGTCGTTCTGACGGATGCCGTCGATGGTCAGCTGGTTCAGGCGGGTGTTGACGCCGGCGAACGAGAAGGCGTCGTCGTTGCTGGGATCGTTGATCAGGGCGAAGGGGTCGAGCCTGGCCACGTCCTTGAGGTCGCGGCTGATCGAAGGCAGGTCAGCGATCTGCTCAGAGCCGATGTTGGTGGTCGAACCCCCGGTGCCGAAGTCGTTGGTCGTCCGGCGGCCCGACACTTCGATTGCCTCGACCACGGCGCCGGCGGCGAGGTTCACCTCGACGGCCCCACCCAGAGAGATGGACGAAATCTGTTCTTCGAGCCCCTCGGCGCTCACCGTGTAGGGACCGCCCAGGCGAAGACCGCGGGCGACATAACTACCGGTCGCGGTCGTGGTGACGGTGACCTTGGTGCCGCTGGGCACATGCTCAACGGTCACCGGGACATTGGCGAGCCCGGCGCCGTCGGCGCCGACTACCGTGCCGCGGATCGCGCCGGTGGTTTCCTGCGCGTAGGCGGCGCTGGCTGAAGCCATTGCCAGGACGGTCATGCTCGCAAACGCGAGCGTATGATTGCGGATCAACGGAAATCCCCCTTTTTTATTTTGCGCCCTGACCGGCGCCATCCGAAGTCGCAAGGCTTTGAGCAGGCGACCCCAAAACTTCCTCGCAGATTTTTACGACAGTTTAATCTGTCCGTATCGGATTCTTTGTGCGGTGCGACATCACGGCATCACCCCCAAAGCCGCCCGCTCTCAAGCCAGGGCCTTTTACGGCAAAGGTTACAGCCAAATCGGGCGTTTAGCGGAAACCTGTGGATGGTTTGGGGATGAACTGCTCAAGTTTTTTGGGACCCACGATAGACAGCCCGGCGTTATGTGTGACAGGCCGTAGACCCGGTGGGACCAAGCGAAAGCTTTTCGATGTCGTCCGAACGGACCAGCGGCGCTGAGACCGAGCTGAAATTCGACGTGACGCTGGCGGCGTTGCGGCGGCTGGCAAGGCATCCGGCCATGGCCGGGGAGGTCAAGGCGCAAGCCCTCAAGGCCACCTATTACGATACCGCGACCCTTTGCCTGCGCGAGGCGGGCGTATCCCTGCGCGTCCGCAAGGAAGGCGACCGCTTCATCCAGACGGTAAAGCGCGCCGCGGGCCCCGAGATCTTCGCCCGCGACGAGTGGGAGAGCGAGATCGCCTCGGCCGCCGTCAATCTTCAGGCCCTGGCGCTGACCCCCGCGGCGGACCTGCTGGGCGATGATCGCCTGATCCCGGTCTTTACCTCCACAGTCTCCCGCCAGACGCGGGTGTGGATCTGCGACGGGACGGTGATCGAGATCACCATCGACCGCGGCAAGCTCATCGCCGGCAAACAGTCCGAGCCGGTCCTGGAAATGGAGCTCGAGCTCAAATCCGGCCGCCAGGCCGCCCTGTTCGACCTCGCCCGCCAGCTGTTCGACGCCGCCCCGATCCGCCTTTCCCTGCTCACCAAGTCTGACCGCGGCTTTGCCCTGGCCGGTCTGAACGGGGACCGCCGGACCAAGGCCTCGCCAACGCCGCTCGCCCCCGACATGACCATCACCGAGGCCTTCCGGCGCATCGCCCGGTCCTGCCTGATGCAGACCGTCGCCGCGGCCACCAGCCTTTGCGGGGTCCCGTCGGCCGAGGGGGTTCACCAGACACGCATCGGACTTCGCCGCCTGCGCACCGCCATGAAAATCTTCCAGCCGGCGGTGGACGATTCCCGCGCCGAATGGATCGAGCAGGAGGCGCGCTGGATCGCCGGGGAACTGGGCGACGCCCGCACCCTGGACGTCTTTCTGGAGGACGGCTTTGAGCCGACCGCGCCCCTGATCGGCGACGCCAAGGCCACGGCGCGCTACGGCGTGCAACTCAACTCCGCCCGTATGGCCGCCTATGACAAGGCTCTGGCGGCGGTGGCCTCTCCGCGGTTTGCGCGGGCCATGCTGGAAACGGCCATCTGGGTCGAGGACGGCGACTGGCGGCGGGCGAGCGAGCGCGCCGCCATCCTGGAAAGCCCGATCGGCCCCTTCGCCGCCCATGCCCTGGACGGCCTTCGCCGCCGGGTGAAGCGGCGGGGGGCGAACCTTGGCGCCCTGGACACTGACCTGCGTCACAAGCTTCGTATCCGCGCCAAGCGCCTGCGCTACGCCACCGGCTTTTTCGAACTGGCCTTTGGCGAGAACGGTGAGAAGCGCCGCCGCCGCTTCACCGCGGCCTTGAAGGCGCTGCAGGATAGCCTGGGCCGTCTCAACGACATCGCCCTCACCGAGGCGGCCGCCATCGCCGGCCTGGATGGCGCCAAGACTCCCTCGCTCGCCTTTGCCGCCGGCCAGATCGTGGGCCACATCAAAGTCCAGGAACCGGTGGCCGTCGACAAGGCTATCGAAGCCTTCGAGGACTTCACCGAGGCCAAGCGCTTCTGGCCGAAGAAGAGGGTCGAAAAAGAAGCGACCTAGGCTTTCAGTTTGTAGCCGGTCTTGAAGATCCAGCTGACGATGGCCAGGCATACCAGGAAGAAGCCGAGCGTCGCGGCCAGGCTGATCCCCACCCCGACGTCCGAGGTTCCGTAGAAGGACCAGCGGAAGCCGGACACCAGATAGACCACCGGATTGAACAGCGAGACGGTCCGCCAGATCCCCGGCAGGGCGTCGATCGAATAGAAGGATCCGCCCAGAAAGGTCAGGGGGGTGAGGATCAGCATGGGGATGAACTGCAGGCTCTCGAAGCCCCCCGCCAGGACCCCGATGATGAAGCCCAGCAGGGAGAAGCTGAGCGCGGTCAGCACCAGGAAACTGATCATCCAGAAGGGATGCTGAATCTCGTAGTCGACAAACAGTCGCGCGGTGATGAGCATGATCACCGCCAGGATGATCGACTTCGACGCCGCCGCCCCGACATAGGCCGCCACGGCCTCCAGCGAACTGACCGGCGCCGAGAGGAGCTCATAGATGGTGCCGACGAACTTTGGGAAGAAGATGCCGAAGGAGCCGTTCATGGTGCTCTGCTGCAGGACGCTGAGCATGATCAGGCCGGGGATGATGAAGGCCCCGTAGGTCACCCCGCCCATCTCGCGGATCGCCCCGCCGATGGCGGCCCCAAAGACGATGAAATAGAGCGAGGTCGAGATCACCGGCGAGACGATGCTCTGCCAGAGCGTCCGCCAGGTGCGGCTCATTTCGAAGACGTAGATGGCGCGGACGGCGTGCAGGTTCATGCGTGCACCAGGGAGACGAAGATGTCCTCCAGCGAGCTTTCGCTGGTGGCCAGGTCCTTGAAGGCGATGTCGGCGTCGTCGACGGCTTTGAGGACCTCGGGGATGCCGGTGGTCTCCTCGTGGGCGTCGAAGGCGTAGGTCAGTTTCAGGCCGTTGTCCGACAGGGTGACGCCGAGTTTGGCGAGTTTGGCGGGAAGCTTGTCGAGCTTCTGGGCCAGATCCAGGGTCAGTTCGCGCTTGCCGAGCTTCTGCATCAGGGCCGTCTTTTCCTCGACGACGATTAGCTCGCCCTTGGAGATCACCCCCACCCGGTCGGCCATCTCCTCGGCTTCCTCGATATAGTGGGTGGTCAGGATGATGGTGACGCCCTGGTCGCGCAGATCGCGGACCAGCTGCCACATGTCCTTGCGCAGCTCGACATCGACGCCGGCGGTGGGCTCGTCGAGGAACAGGATCTCCGGCTCGTGGCTGAGGGCCTTGGCGATCATCACCCGGCGCTTCATGCCGCCGGAAAGCGTCATGATCTTGCTATCCTTCTTGTCCCAGAGGCTGAGGGCCTTGAGGGTCTTTTCGATATGGGCGGGGTTAGGCGCCTTGCCGAACAGGCCGCGGGAAAAGCTTGTCGTCGCCCAGACGCTTTCGAAGGCGTCGGTGTTCAGCTCCTGCGGCACCAGGCCGATCTTCATCCGCGCGGCGCGGTAGTGTTCGACAGTGTCGTGGCCATCGACGCTGACCGATCCGCCGGTCTTGTTGACGATGCCGCAGATGATGCTGATCAGAGTGGTCTTGCCCGCCCCGTTGGGACCCAGCAGGGCGAAGATCTCACCCTTTTCGATCTCCAGGTTCACGTCCTTCAGGGCGTGGAGGCCCGAGGCGTAGGTCTTGGAGAGGTTTTTGACGGAGATGACGGCGGGCATGGGGGCTCATATAGCCCCGCTTCGCCGATCCGCGAGAGCGCTGATCGCAAAATTCATCGGGCCTCTTCCATCTGCCGGGCGCGCCACTTGGCGAAGAGAACTGAAGGGCGGGCCGGAAAACGCGTCTCAAGCAGGTCGGCGCCCGCGACCCGGTCGGTGCGGAAACTGCGGAAATCCTCGCGCAGCTCGCACCAGGCGATGACCAGGCGGACGGTTTGCAGATAGCCGACGGCCACCGGCCAGACGATGCGCTCGCTGGGCCTTCCCTGTTCGTCGCGATAGTCGAGCCTCACCTTGCGGCCGCCACGGATGGCGTCGCGGACCATGGCCATGTCGATGGTGTCGGCCGCTTCCTGATAGCGCGGCGGCACGCGGCCGGCGGGCTCCAGCACGAAGGGGCGCAGGCGTTCGGGCACCGCCTCGGCGATCTTGGCGACCAGGTCCTTGGCGGCCAAGGCCAGAGCCGGATCGCCCGTGGCGATCACCATCTGGGCGCCGAGCACCGCCGCCTCGATCTCGTCGGCGGTGAGCATCATCGGCGGCATGTCGTAGCCGCGCTCCAGCACATAGCCGATCCCCGCCTCGCCCCTGATCGGCACCCGCTGGCCCATAAGGGTGGCGATGTCGCGGTAGATGGTGCGTTTGGAGGTCTCCAGCTCCTGCGCGATCGCCTCGGCCGTGACCGGCCTGCGCTGGCGGCGCAGGACCTGGATCAGCGAAAAGAGGCGGTCGGCGCGGCGCATGTCCATCCAGGATGTCATGAACTCCACTATGCTGCCAGTCTGCTGACACCATGCTGTCAGCAGGGGGTGGCTAAGGCGTCCTTCGTCAACTTGAAACGAAGGATGAATTTCATGATCACGCTTTTCGCCGCCGGCGAGGTTTTCGGCCTGCCCGACGGCAGCCCCTATGTCACCAAGACCGAAATCCATCTGAAGATGGCGGGGCTTTCCTACGCCAAAAGCCCGGCCCATCCGGAACTGTCGCCCAAGGGCCAGCTCCCCTGGATCGAGGATGACCGCGTCCTGATCGCCGACAGCCATTTCATCCGCCTGCACCTGGAGGAAAAGTACGGCTTCGACTTCGACGCAGGCCTTTCCGGCCTGGAGCGGGCCCAGGCCTGGGCCATCGAGCGGATGATCGAGAACCACTTCGGCTGGACCATGGCCGGCATCCGCTGGCTGGATGAGACGAACTTCGCCAAAGGCCCGGCGCAGTATTTCACCGGCATGCCCGCCGAGGCCCAGGCGGCCATCAAGGAAGACGTCCAGAAGGAGGTCGCCTCGCGCATCTTCGCCGTGGGCCTCGGCCGCCACACCCCCGAAGAAGTCCTGGGTCTGGGCGAGCGGTCGCTCTCGGCCCTGAGCCTGATCCTCGGCGACAAGGCCTATCTGATGGGCGACAAGCCCACCGGCGTCGACGCCATCGCCTTCGGGGTGCTGGCGGGACTGATGACGCCCTTCTTCGAGGCGCCGGTGCGCGACCTGGCGCTCGGCTATCCGAACCTGACGGCCTACGTCGACCGCATGATGGCGCGGTTCTACCCGGACTTTGCCTGGACGGCGGTCTCGACGGTCGCCAAAGCGGCCTAGCTGCCGTTGCCGTGAAGGTTGTTCACCCGGGCGCCGGGACGCACGAAGCTGGGGTTACGACACTCCACGTCGACCGGCGCTGCCGGGTGAACATCCACAAGACCCCGGCTGACGCCGGAAAAGGCGCCTCACGAGGGCATCTTCGGGTAGCCCGGCTCGACCTGGACCCCGAAGCTGTTGATCGCCACCCCGGTCATCGAATAGCCGCCGACAGTGTAGATGATCTCCAGCATCCGCTTTTCGTCGTAGGTTTTGGTGAGGCCCGCCCAGGTGGCGTCCGAGATGAAGGCCTCGCGGCGCAGCTCGTCAGCGGCGCGCAGGACGTAGCGGTCCGCCTCGCTCCAGCCGGCCGCCTCTGGTCCCTTGGCGATGCGGGCGATCTCTTCGTCGGTGAGGCCGGCGTCCTTGGCGTAGGAGACGTGGTGGGCCCACTCGTATTCGGCGCGGATCAGATAGCCGGTGCGCATAATGAGCAGCTCGCGCGTCCTGGGCGGCAGGAGGCCGTCGCGCTGCAGATAGGTCCCGAAGGTCGTCCTCGGCCCGTAGAGAGCCTGATGGTTTATCAGGGTCGCATAGAGGTTCAGCATGGTCCCGTCCGGCCGGATCTGGTTGGCGGCCAGGAGGCGCTGCCGGGGCGTGAGGTCGGCGACCTTCACCGGCGCGATCCTTGGGGTCGAGAGCCGCGGACCCTTGGCCCGGCTCGCCGGGGCCGGCCGGGGAACGTCGGCCGGCAGGCGGTGGGCGTTGTTCGGCTCCACCTGGATGCCGGCGCTGTTCAGGGCCATGGAAACGAGCTGGTACTGGGTCGCGGTATAGAGCGCTTCCATCGCCTGCTGGTCCGAATAGTAGGCGCGGAGCGCCACCCAGGTCGCATCCGAGATCATGGCGTCATAGCGCATCTCGTCGACCGCTTTGACCAGGATCCGTTCGACAGGGTCCCAGCCCGGCGCGTCGGGGCCCTCGGCGATGCGGTGGACGTCGGCGGCGGTGAGCCCGATATCGGCGCCCATGCCGATCCGCACATGCTGGGCCCACTCATAGGGGCTCTGGCAGAGCCAGCCCATGCGCAGCATCAGGATTTCGCGGTGCCGCGGCGGCAATTGCGATCCGTTGAGCAGGAACTGGCCCAGCGGCGTCCACCGTTCGTAGAGAGCCGGGTGGCGGGCCAGGGTGAGATAGATGTTGAGCTCGCGCCCGCGGATCATGGCGACCTGCTCTGGCGTTCGCTCTGCCGCCGGAACGGGGGTAAGGCGCGGGGTGGCGAGCCTCGGGGTGAAGCCTGATGATCCGCCCATGGTCGCGCACCCCATCAGAAGCAGAGCGATCGCAGCCGCCGTCAGCCCTCTTCTCATCCCCGCGTCCCCCGGCTGTTTTTTCCAATCATGCACGGCCCATCGCCCGCGCGAAGGGGGTGAACGAAAACTCTAAGGGTTGGGATGGCGTTAGGAGGCGGCCCGGGCCTGAGGCGGACAGGCGAATTCCATCCGCAGGTCGCCCACCGAGCCCGGTGCGGGCTCGGCCCAGTCGGTGATCACGAAGGCCTCAGGCGCCCAATCCTTGCCGGCCAGGCCCGGCGCGGCGTGGAAGGTTTCGCCCAGGACGCGGGTGCGGCGTTTGTCGCAATCGTACTCTCCCAGGCTCTTGACCGAACGGAAGGAAAACCCGCCGCGGTCCCGCGCCTCACCGAGTTCATAGGCGGTCCAGACCTTGCGGACCGCGCCGGGCATCGCCTCGTCATGGCGCATATAGACGTCGGTCCCGTCGCTCATGGCGATGAAGGTCCAGCCGGATTTGGCGAGGTCCGGTGTCTGTGCCGATGCTGAGGACCCGAGGCAAAGGCTGAGGAAAGCCGCCAAACCGTATCGAGAAGGGCTCATGCAGCCTTGTCGCACTCCGCGGGCGGAGACTCAACGCCGCAAAGAAAGACGGCGCGCGACCGACATCGCGCGCCGCAAGTTGCACTGGCCTTGGGTCTTACGGGCCTTGGGTCTTAGAAACGGTACTGGAATTCCACGCCCATCGTCCTGGGCGGGGTGAGGCTGTTGGAGATGGCGATCCCCGGCGGGATCGAGGCGGGTGTGGTGGGGTTGGTCAGGCTGGGCGCCGGGAGCTGGTTTTGACGGCCGCCTGAGCGGCTGTCGTAGCCGACCTCGTCAAAGGCGTTACGGACGTAGCCGACGACCGAATAACGGCCCATGGCGTCGGTCCAGGTGGCCCGCAGATCGACCTGATCGTAGGCGGGCGCCAGGTTGTAGGGCTGCTTGAAGATCGCGAAATAGGTCTCGTCCTTCCAGATGTAGCTGACCGAGGTGGTTAGCGACCCCTTTTCGAACTCGAAGCGATAGTTGCCGTTCAGCGCCACCTTATGCTCGGGCGACTGCGGCACGCGATTTCCGACGACGTTCTCGGGCAGCTGGCTGACGCTATTGGTGAACTTGTTGGGCTGGCCGGCCGTGTCCTTGCCCGTGTCCTCGATGATCGGATCGAGCCAGGCGTAATTGAGCAGGAAGGTAAGCCGGGGCAGGGGCCGCCAGATCGCTTCCAGTTCGACGCCCTGCGAAACCACCTTGTTCATGTTGAAGTACTGGACGATGGGCGGGCCGTTGGAGGGCACCACGCTCACCGGGATCTGCATGTCCTGATAGTCGTAATAGAACAGAGAGACGTTGGTCTGCAGGCTTGGGATCAGATTGGCCTTGAGGCCGATCTCATAGGCGTCGACGTATTCCTCGTCGGTGACCGGATCCCTGACGATGGTTCCGGAGGCAAAGCCGCCCGCCTTATAGCCACGGCTGTATTTGCCATAGACCAGGGTATTGTCATTGGGGGTCCATTCGAGGCCGGCGGTGCCAGTCGTCGCCGACCATTCGGCGGCCAGGTCGCGCGACCAGATTCCCGTGGCGGAGTCGCGCACGGGCGCCGTAGCGTTGGGCACGGCCACCAGGGTGCCGAGCAGGCTCTCGGTGACATCGGCGACGACCGAACGGGTGCCGGTGTTGGCGAGGTTGTCGCAGCCGAAGAACACGGTCAGGCCAAAGCAGAGCTGACGGGTGAACTCGGTCCCGGCCTTCTCGTCCTTTGTGTAGCGCAGGCCCGCGGCAATCTTGAACTGGTCGTTGAGCTGCCAGTCGATCTGACCGTAAACCGCCTGCGACTTCGTCCTGAGGTGGGTGTCGATATAGTAGAGCGACCGCGACGGGTTCGGGGGAGCGCCGAGGGTGGGAGCGCCAACCTGGTGCGAGGTGACGGCCGGGGTGGCGAATTGCGGGTTCCCGGACGGGAAATTCACCGGCTGGGTGTAGTCTTCCTCGTAGGCGTAGACGCCCGCCAGCCATTGGATTGGCCCATCGTGCGTGGAGCTGAGGTTCAGTTCATTGCTCGAGTAGGTCTTGTGCTCCTCGTAGACCGAGAACGAGGTCGAGATGTAGTTGAGCGGACCGCAGCCGGGGGTGTTGATACAGGCCGCCGGATTGGCGCTGGGGGTCAGCGGAATGGTGTAGGACTGCACCGCCGTGCCGTCATAGTCCGAGATCAGGACGAAGTCGTACTTCGAATAGCCGCCGACATACTTCAGATCCATGTTCGGCATGTGCCAGACGGCCTCGCCGACGACGGTGGGCGAATCGTCCTTGGTGGCCTTGTTGGTGGTGTCGGCCGCGAACTGCCGAAGGTTGGTCATGGCGGGATTGTGCCGGCCCGTATAGCCGCCCGCCTGCACCGGATTAGCGCCGTTGAGCACTAGGCCGTAGGCCGCGCCCTGGGTCAGATAGGTCGACGGCAGGCGGGCGAAATCATAATCGCCGCTCTGGGCGGTGGCCCTGCGGCTCTCCTCGAAGGCGTCGAGGCTCCCCTTGATCCAGAACTCGAAGTTCTCGCCGATCTCGCCCTCGAGCTGCGCCTCCAGGTAGTGGGCGTCGGTGACGTCCCCCTCCGACGGACCGCCAGTGACGTTGGTGAAATAGCCCTCGTCCTGTTGAGTGCTGGAGGCTCCCACCCGAAAGCGGAGGTTCTCGCTGATCGGACCGGAGACCACGCCTTCAATCACGTGCCGGTCATAGCTCGCGTAGGCGCCGCGCACCTCTCCGTACCATTCGTTGGTCGGGCGAGGCGAAATGACGTTGATGGTGCCGCCGATCGAATTACGCCCGTAGAGGGTGCCTTGGGGCCCGCGCAAGACCTCGATTCGCTGCACGAACAGGGGCGAGCCGGCCGCCGCCCGGGTGCTGGAGTTGTAGAAGCCGTCCACATAGGTGGCCACGCCTGGATCGCTGGCCAGGTTGTTGGTGTTGCGGCCGATGCCGCGCAGGCTCGCCCGGTCAAGGCTGGTGGAATAGCTGAGACCGGGGGTGAAGTTGGTCAGGTCCTGGATGGTGGTGATGCCCAGGAGTTCGCGGGTCCTGGAGGTGTAGGCCGACACCGCCACCGGCGTGTCCTGCAGGTTGGCCTCACGTTTTTCCGCCGTGATGATGACTTCCTCGACGGTGGCCTCGTCGGACGGCGGCTGCGCGAACGCGGGACTTGCGCAAAGCGACAAGCCTGCGGCGGCGCAGGACAAAAGAAGCGACTGTTTCGCGGTCATTGGGCTGTTCCCCTCTCTGTTATGTTTTGACCTCTGGCGGCGGCGACGCGGCCGGCTTCCCTCCAACACGCGCTGTGATGGGCGCGCGCGGAAGGGTCGACGCGAAGCTCGCGAAACGCCGCATATGAGGTCCCTCCCCGGGAGCGATTGAAATGTCGCTCCTCGTTTAATGTAACTTGTTGTACTAGCCAGGGTTGCCGCCCCAGGCGGCCTTGTCAACGATTAATGTAACTTATTGCACTAGCCTTTCGGCCGGCGGGGGACGCTGGAGCCGCGGCTGAAAGTGGCGCTAAGGCTTTAGGAAACGCTGCCGAATTTCTTTCCCACGGCGACCCATCCCGCCCGGACGAAGGTTGTCCAAAAGTCGGCGAGGCGATCGGCCTCGATCTTCCCCGAGCGCACCGATCCCTGGGCGCCGTCGAGGGCATAGGACGTCATGATCACCCCGATACGGGCCAGGTCATAGGGAAGCCCGTAGGCGGCCATGGTTCTGTCGGTCCAGAAACGCATGTTGGCGCCCCGCCCTTCGATGAGGGCCTTTTGCATTTGCCCCGCGACCCCGGCGTCGTTGATCAGCATTCGAAACAGACCGCCCCGCTCCGCCAGATACTGCAGATAGCTGTAGACCCCGATACGCAGCACCTCATCGATGCTCTGGCCGGACTGTGGACGGGGCGCCTGGGTCGGGTCGCCGTCGAGACCCTGCATATATTCGAACTCGCGCTGCAGCAGGGCGCCGAGCAAGGCGTCGCGATTGGGGAAGTATTTGTAGACCAGGGCCTTGCTGACGCCTGCGGCCTCGGCCACGGCGTCCAGCGAGCAGTTGGAAATGCCCTTCGCGATGACCAGGGCGGCGGCCTTATCAAGGATCAGCTTCTTGCGAAGGCCGGGGTCGAGCCGTTCGGCGCGCCCCCGGGGAGCGGCGCTCTTCTTCCTGGGTTTGAGCGGCGTCGCGATGATGATCTCCCTGCCTTGTCCGTTCAGGCCTGCATCCACTTAGTAGAAGAAAATGGAGACACAGTCACTAAGGGAGCCCGGCCGGGGGGCGATCACGGCCGCCCGTTCCGAACGAACATTCAGGAAATTGGCGCACCCGACACGATTCGAACGTGTGACCTTTGCCTTCGGAGGGCAACGCTCTATCCAGCTGAGCTACGGGTGCCTTTTAGCCAAGGAAGCGGTCTCTAGCGGAAAGGCGCCGCGCGCGAAAGGCCCTCACTGCCCCAGGGCGGCGCGATACCGGGAGCCGGCCTCGGCGACGATGGCCGCCGCGTCCTGCGCCAGGATGTACCTCTGACGGGCGAGCTCGTCGGCCGACCTCTTGACCGCCGCCACATAGGCCGCCTCGTCGGCATAGCGTTCCTCGATGGAGAGCCGGGGATCGCCGGAAGCTTCACGCTCGGCCTTGGTCTTGGCGAAGGGCGCGTAGGAGCCGGTGGCCGGGCAGGACCCAACGCCGCCGGGACGCGGGTTCCAGCCGGTGTAGCTGCCGAGCGGCGCGGCGACGTAAGGGTGGCGGACACCCGCTACGGTGTTGCCATCGGCGTCGGTCCTGGGCCGGAACACGGGATAGGCAAGGCCAGTGATGGCTTCGCCGGAGGCCGGGTCGGTGACGTACATCGGCGGGAAGTCCTCGCTGAAGGTCAGGCCGGGGATCTTGGGGAAGATGCGCTTTGCCTCCTCCAGGGAGACCAGGCTCTGGTCGCCGCGGGTCGGGCGGCGGCTGGGGGGCGGCGCCTTGCCGGTGGTCACCCACTCGTCGAGGGCGGTGAACAGGGCGCGCACCGACGGCCGGTAGGGCATGGGGTTGGAGAGATTGAGACAGGCGCCGCGGCTCGGTTCCTCCGCTGGAGAATGCTGGGTGGAGGACAACAGATAGATGCGGACATTGTCCGGCGTCTTCACATCGCGGCCCTGGATGTCGGTGTAGACCAGGCTGCCGGCCAGGGAGAGTTCCGCGTCGGAATCGGTGTGGACGACCTTGGGGCAGGTCCGCGTGCCAGCGCAGCGCATCAGCCAGCCGTCGGTGCGGCGGCTTAAAGGGTCGAACAGGGTCTCGTAGGTATAGGGGAAGGCCTCGCCGCCCTTCTGGCCCGGCTGGCCGAAGACGGTGTTCTGGCTGTTGAGGCTGGCGCCCGAGATGTGGATGTGGACGCCGTCGAAGACGATGCGGCCCCGCTCATCGTCGTTGAAGTGATAGATCAGATTCTTGATCGTCCGCCCAGTCTGGGAGGCGCCGTAGCCAAAGGTCTTGGTGATCCGGCCGGCCACCGGATTGCCCGCCGTCCCGTGACGCAGGAAGGACACCGTATCGCGCATGGCGACCAGCGCCAGGCCGTAGACCACCGGGTCCTTGGCCTCGTAAACCAGCTCCATGGGGCCGCGCGGCGGACCGCTCAGGGTGACCTCGGCCCGCCACTCATCGACATAGCGCCAGGTGGCGCCAGGGATGCGCTCTCCGGTGGCCGAGTTGCGGATGTAGGCGCTGCGGTCGCTGGTGTCGGCGGCGGGATAGGTCAGATAGACGGTGATCGGCCGGCCGGCGGGCCCGGCCGGGCCATTCGGTCCGGCGCCGACACCGGCGGGGATGCGGGCGGTGATGGCCGATCCGTCGGCGGCCTTGGCGACGGGAAGCCGCGCCTGCAGGCGCCCGCCGCCGGCCGGCAGGCGGCTGCCGCCGCCGATGGACATGGTGGGCGCGTCGGCGATCGGATAGGTCGGCTGCCAGCCGGCGAAGACGATGGTGTAGCCCTTGTTCATCAGGAACCCGTCGCCCGCCGCGCGGGCTTCGGTCAGGGGACCGCCGCCGCCGCCATTGAAGGCCCCCAGCGCCAGCATGTTGCCGCGGTTCACCGGCTCGTAGAACAGGTGGCCGTTGCCCTTCTTCGGGTCGGCGGGGCGCAGGATAAGAATGTCGCTGTCGAATTCGACCATGCCGCGGGCGTTCTTCGGGGCCCGCTGGATGTTGGCGATCAGGGCGTTGACCGGCAGCTTGGGATCAACCTCGAAGAAGACCGTCACCTCCAGGAGTTCATAGGCGCCGGCCGCGCCAAAGTCCTGGCCGCCGAAGGCCGGGACCGTGCGTTTCACCTCCATGCGGGTCACCGCGGCGGACGCCGAGGTCGCAAAGGCGGCGAGACCCAGGAAGGCCAGGAAGCTGACGATGAAACGGCGCATGTTTCCCCCCTGCCCTTTTCGGGCAATTCGTATGTGGGACAAACAATATGCCGGTTAGGCCCGGGCGCAAGCCTTACGCGGCCGTGGCGGCGCCGTAGGTCAGGGACAGGAAGACGTCCTCCAGGTCCGCGTCCTCGGTGGCGATGTCGTCGATGGAGACGCCGGCCGAGCGCACCGCCGCCAGCACCTGTTCGACATTGGCCTCGCCTGCTTTGAAGGAAACAGCCAGGTCGCCGTTCTTGCGCAGTTTCACGTGAAACCCCGGCAGGTCAGGCGCGTCCTTGAAGGGGGTCATGGGCGTCACCACGACGGTGCGCGTATCGATGCGTTTCAGAAGCTGGGCCGTCGGCTCGCAGGCCACCAGTTCGCCGTGGTTGATGATGGCGATCGTGTCGCAAAGCTCCTGCGCCTCTTCCAGGTAGTGGGTCGTCAGTACGACGGTGACGCCTTGTCTGTTGAGGCCCACCACATAGTCCCAGAGCTGGCGGCGCAGTTCGACGTCAACCCCGGCGGTGGGCTCATCAAGGATCAACACCGGCGGGGCGTGGACCATGGCCTTGGCGACCATCAGCCGCCGCTTCATGCCGCCGGAAAGCTGGCGGACATAGGCGTTCTTCTTGTCGGTGAGGCCCAGCGCCGCCAGCAGTTCGTCGGTGCGGCGCTCGCCCTTGGGAACGCCATAAAGCCCGGCCTGGACCTCCAGGGCCTCGCGCGGGGTGAAGAAGACGTCGGCGGCGATTTCCTGTGGCACCACCCCGATGGCGGCGCGGGCGTTGCGCGGCTCCTCATCGATGTTGCGGCCCCAGATCGAGACCTCCCCGCCGGTCTTGCGGACGATCCCCGCCAGGATGTTAATGAAGGTCGACTTGCCCGCGCCATTGGGGCCCAGAAGCCCGAAGATCGAGCCACGCGGCACCGCCAGGTCGACGCCCTTCAGCGCCTCCTTGGCCGGCATGGCCTTGGTCTTGGCGTAGGTCTTGACCAGGCCCTTGGCTTCGATAGCGTTGATCGGCAGAGACATAAAAAGACGCCTTGGCTAGCGGGCTCGCCGGGCATAGGTAATGGCCATGAAGCGCGTTGCAAAGCCAAAGCCGGGGCCAGTCATAAAAGACGAGGAGGTCTCCGCCCGCCGCACGGTGCTGACCGGCGCCACGGCCAATCCGGCCAGGCCCGCCGAACAGGTGCTGGTCCGCTCCCGCCGGGTCTCCTGCGACGGGGTCGGAGGCGCGCTCGGCCATCCCCGCGTCTACATCGAGCTGGGCGAAGACGGCGCCGCCGACTGCGGCTACTGCGACCGGCGGTTTGTCCTGGCGGCCGGATCCAAGGGCAAGGAATCCGAACGCCTGGCCCCCGGCGTCTATGAGGGGTCCGGCGGGCATTAGCGCCTCTTGCTTTGGGCGCCGTAAGCCCTCCCCCCGCCCCCTCCCTGTTTGGACCGGAGACATCCGT
>DGYN01000059.1:1427-3886 GCA_002398405.1 Caulobacteraceae bacterium UBA5005 | reverse complement strand
CGCCTGCGCGCCGAATTCCGCCTCTGGGACGTCAACGCCGAGCAGGATGTCATCGGCGTGCAGTTCGTCGCCCCCGCCCAGTCCTGGCGGCGCATCGGCCACAAGGTGTCAGACTCGGTCTATACGCGCCTCACCGGCGAGGGGCCCTATTTCGACACCAAGATCATCTTCGTCGCCGAAAGCGGGCCGCGCAACGCGAGGCGCAAGGTCCTGGCCCGCATGGATCAGGACGGGGCCAACGCCGAGTTTCTGACCAGCGGATCGGCCCAAATCTTCACGCCGCGCTTTTCGACCTCCGCCCAGGAGGTCACCTACATGGCCCTGAACGACAATTCCGCCGCCATCTATCTGATGAACCTCAACACCGGCCGGCAGGAGACGCTGGGACGCTTCCAGGGGATGGTCTTCGCCCCGCGCTTTTCACCGGACGGCAGCCGCGTCGCCTTTTCGCTGGAGCGGTCCGGCAACTCCGACATCTATGTCATGGACCTTCGGTCCCGCTCCAACCGCCGGATCACCGCCGATCCCTCGATCGACACCAGCCCCTCCTTCTCCCCCGACGGCTCGCAGATCGTCTTCAATTCGGACCGGGCGGGATCGCCCCAGCTCTATGTCATGGGGTCGGACGGCTCGGGCCAGCGCCGGCTTTCGGGGGGTGATGGGCGCTATTCGACGCCGGTGTGGAGTCCCAAGGGCGATTACATCGCCTTCACCAAACAGGTGGGCGGCCAGTTCCATGTGGGCGTCATGCGCGCCGATGGCTCAGGCGAACGGCTCCTGACCACCTCCTACCTCGACGAGGGCCCCACCTGGGCGCCCAACGGCCGGGTTCTGATGTTCTTTAGGGAAACACCCGGGGGTAATCCGCGTTTGTGGACTGTAGACCTCAATGGCCTCGTTCAACCGGCGCCCTATTCCGGAGTCGGCTCTGATCCGGCATGGTCGCCCCTGTTGGAATAGTCACGCTTTAGTCACGCACTCTTGTTTCAAGGCTCAAATGTGGTGACGCGCCACCTTTGCGCCCTCATCGTAAGCCTAGCGTAACCACTAGGATGGCTTCTTTGCCTTACGAAGCCTTGATCTTGACCTGAGACGGAGGACTCTCCCCCCATGCGCTCCCATCTGAAGACGGTGTCTCATCTGGCCCTAGCCGCTCTGGCGGCCGCGGCGCTCACCGCCTGCGCCACCAAAAAGACCGCTTCGATCCCCAATGTTCCGCCCATGGCGGCTCCGTCTAGCGCGGGCGCGCCCGCTGCCCCCGGCCGGGCCTCGCCGAACAATTCGGCGACGACCTCGACCACGCTGCCGGCCTCCACCGCGCCGATCCCCGGATCGGTTCAGGACTTCCTCGTCAACGTCGGCGACCGGGTCTATTTCGACACCGACCAGCATGAGGTCCGCTCCGACGCCCAGCCGATCCTCGACGCCCAGGCCCGCTGGCTGACGCAATATCCGCAGGTCTCGATCCGCATCGAAGGCAACGCCGACGAGCGCGGCACCCGCGAGTACAACTTCGCCCTCGGGGCCCGCCGCGCCGAAAGCGTCCGCGCCTATCTCGTTTCGCGCGGCGTCTCCGCGGGCCGGGTGGAGACCGTCTCCTACGGCAAGGAGAGGCCCATCGACATCAGCGGCAACGAGGAAGCCTGGGCAAAGAACCGCAACGGCCACACCGCCATCACCGGCGGGGCGCGATAGGGACTAACGGGGGTATTGGAACGCTAATCGCATGAAGACGCCCCTCCTCGCCGCCGTTCTGTCGCTAGCCTTCTGCGGCGCGGCCTTCGCCCAGGCCGATTCCCTGAGCGATCCCCTGCCCAGGGCGCTGGGCCAGCAGAACGACCGCCGCCTCGACCGGGTGGAACAGACCCTCCGCGAGATGCGGGCTATCCTCATGCAGGGCCGCGACACCGGCCGCCCGGTGGTCATCCAGCCGGCGGGCACCCAGGAACAGGTCGATCTGATGACCACAAGGGTCGGCGACCTGGAGGAGACGCTCCGCCGCGTCAACAACCAGCTCGACAGCCTGGCCAGAGACGTGGCGGCCCTGCGCCGCGACGCCGCGCGCGATGCGGCCGAGGTGCGCAACCAGGCCCAGGCGGCCACGGAAATCCTGCGCCGCATCGACGGCCTCGAGCGCCAGCTGGCCGCCCAGGCCTCGGCCGCCGCGGCGGCGGAGCGCGCCGTCGCCGCTGATCCGGTGGCCGGTTTCGACGCCGCCATGCAGCTCTACGCCGCCGGCCAGAACCGCGCGGCCGGGGAGGCTTTCCGCACCTGGATCGCCGCCAATCCCGACGCCGCCGACGCCCCCGAAGCCAACTATTATCTCGGCGAGACCCTGTTTAGGCAGGCGACCTATAACGAAGCGGCCCAGGCCTATATCGCCGCCATCCGCGGCTGGCCCCAGACCAGCTGGGCCCCCGACGCGACCATGAAGCTGGCGCTGGCCCTGATCGAGACCC
>DGYN01000059.1:957-1184 GCA_002398405.1 Caulobacteraceae bacterium UBA5005 | reverse complement strand
CCCGCCGCAACCCCGACGCCTGCGGCATCCTCAATGAGTTCAACACCCGCTACCCCCGCGCCAACGCCGCCCTGAAAGCCCAGGCGGTGCAGGCCCGCACCAGGGCGCGGTGCCCGTAGGCCCGCAGGGGACTGTTTGGAAATCATCGATTTCCGAACTGTCCCCGACACCCAAGCTGGCCGCGCCGGGGACAGTTAGAAATTGCTGCGCAATTTCAAACAGTCCCC
>DGYN01000059.1:441-747 GCA_002398405.1 Caulobacteraceae bacterium UBA5005 | reverse complement strand
CTGCGCAATTTCAAACAGTCCCCATAAACAGCCCTATGGCCTTCCGCCGCCTAGATCCAAACTCCCGCGCGCCCGTCGCCGTCGCCTTCTCCGGCGGGCCGGACTCCTATGAGGCCCTGCGATTGACGGTCGAAACCGAGCGGCGGGTCGTCGCCCTGCATGTCGATCACGGGCTCAATCCGTTGAGCGGTTCCTGGGCGCGAACAGCAGAGGCCCTCGCCCGCGACCTTGGCGCCGACTTTCGCCGCCTGGCCTGGACCGGCGAAAAGCCCGCCACAGGGATCCCCGCCGCCGCCCGCGCCGCCC
>DGYN01000059.1:0-125 GCA_002398405.1 Caulobacteraceae bacterium UBA5005 | reverse complement strand
GTCATCGTCACCGGCCACACCGGCGATGACGCCCTGGAAAACGCGGCCCTTGGCCAGGGACCTGTGCGCGAATGGACCCCCTCGCCGGTGTGGCCGGAAGGGCGGGGCCTCTTCCTCCTTAGGCC
>DGYN01000093.1 GCA_002398405.1 Caulobacteraceae bacterium UBA5005 | reverse complement strand
GAGGGGGACCGCGCAGCGGTGGAGGGGGTCCTAAGGCATTCTCGCCCCTACGAGAATTCGCGGGTTGGGATTCTAACCGTCTCAGGCGCGGAGAACCCCCTCCACCATCTTCGATGGTCCCCCTCCCCCTACGGGTGAGGAATTAGAACCGTTGACCACGCCCATACGAAAAAGGCCCGCGCTTGCGGCGCGGGCCCTCGTCGACAGCCCCGTGGAGAGGCTTACTGGTTCTTGGCTTTCTCGGCCGCCTGGCGGGCGGCGAGGCCGGGGATCTTCGAGGTCGCGGCGACGCGGGGGATGCCCGGCACCTTGGGCGTCGCGGCCACCGAGCCGGCGTTGAGGACCGCGATGGCCCGCACCAGCTGGAAGTCGCATTCGACGCCGGACTTCAGGCGGTCGTTGGCCCGCATGTCCTTGCACTTTTCCTCATAGGCTTCCGGCGGCGCCTCGGCGATGTCGTGCGCCGCGCGGCGGACCTTGCCCTCGTCGGCGTTCAGCGCGTTGGGCTGGGTCGCTTCGGTGAGCTGGAAGGTCTGGGCGGCAAGCTTTTCGGCCTGCTCGCGGGTGAAGGCGACCTCCAGGTCCGGCTCGATGCCGGTCCGCTGGATGGATTTGCCCGACGGGGTGAAGTAGCGGCCCGTGGTCAGCTTCAGGGCGCCGTCGATACCGCCGCGCAGCGGGATCACGGTCTGCACCGACCCCTTGCCGTAGGTGGTGAGACCCACGACCTCGGCGCGTTTGCGGTCCTGCAGGGCGCCGGCGACGATTTCCGCGGCCGAGGCCGAGCCGTCGTTGACCAGCACCACCATGGGCTTGCCCTGGAGGATATCGCCCGGGCGGGCGTTGTAGCGTTCGATGTCGCCGGCCGTGCGGCCACGCTGCGACACCACTTCGCCGCCGTCGAGGAAGAGGTCGGAGACGCTGACCGCCTGATCGAGCAGGCCGCCCGGATTGTTGCGCAGGTCGAGGACCAGGCCCTTCATGTTCGGCTTTTCGGACAGCATCTTCTGGATAGCCTGACGGGCTTCGTCGGTGGTCTTTTCGTTGAAGCCGGAGCCAAGGCGCAGATAGCCGATGTCGCCTTCCAGGCGCGCCGTGGCGGCCTTGGGCTTGATGATCTCGCGCTTCAGCTTGACGTCGAAGGGGTCGACCTTCTCGCGGGCGATGGTCAGTACGATTTCGGCCCCGGGCTCGCCCTTCATCTTCTTGACCGCTTCGCTGAGCGGCAGGCCCAGGACCGAGGAGCCGTCGATGGCGATGATGTAGTCGCCCGACTGGATGCCGGCGCGCGAGGCGGGGGTGTCGTCCATGGGCGAGATGACGCGGACCGCGCCGTCCTCCTGGTTCACTTCCAGGCCAAGGCCGCCGTAGGCGCCGCGCGTGGTGTCGCGCATGTCGTCAAAGCCTTCGGGGTTCAGATAGCCCGAGTGCGGGTCGAGCGAGGACAGCATCCCCTCGATGGCGGCTTCGAGCAGCTTCTGCTCGTCGACCTTGGTGACGTACTTGTCCTGGGCCAGATCCATGATCTCGCCGAACAGAACCAGCTTGTCATAGTAGCGGCGGGACGGCGCGCCGGTCTTGGCGTCGGCCTGGGCCCCTACATAGGCCATGGATCCCGCGCCCAGGGCGAATGCCGCAGCGCCGATCAGGAGGTACTTCCGCATCATTTGCTTCTCGAACTCCGCAAAGACATTGGGGGCCGCTCTGATAAGGCGGCCTGTTACTCTAGTACGACGGTCTTACCGGCCTATTGCGGCAAAAACCGCGCAGGATCGACCGGTTGGCCGTTTCGCCGCAGCTCCAGATGAAGCTCCGGAATATCCGAGCCTATGCCCAAACCAGTGGCATTGACCATAGTCGCAACGCCCTGGCCGGCCGCGACGGTTTGACCCGGCCTGACCGTGATCTGGTCAAGTCCGGCCAGAACCAGATGGTAGTCATCGCTAACCCTTAGAATCAAGACGCTTTTCCAACCGCTCACCGGACCCGCGAATTCGACCGCTCCTGAGGCAGGAGAGGCGACCCGGGCGCCTCGCGCAGGGCGCCACGACCATCCTTCGGACTTTCCGCCCCCCGGCAAGGCTTGGCCGAACTTGCGCACCGGCGGCCCCGCGACCGGCGCTGACAGGCGCGTGAACTGTGTCGGCGCTGTCACTTTTGGGGCGGTCTGAGGCAGGCGCGCGACGACCTGCCGCAGGGCGTCGGCCCGCGCGGAAAGCGTTGCTATTTCACGATCCGCGTCGGCGATGTCGCTGAGCAGCGCCTGTTCCAAGCCTTGCCGTTCGGCGATCAGGGCCTCGATGCGGCCGGCCCGGTCGGCGACGCTGCTCTCGGCGGTGAAGAGATCCCCCGCCGCCGCCGCCGCCTCGCGCCGCACGCGCCGGTGCTCGGTGGCCTGGGCGGCATAGCCGTCTGCCCGCCGTTTCAGCTCCGGCGTCACCGCCCTGATCAAAATTGCGGCGCGGACCGCCTTCTTGGCGTCGCGCGGGTGGACGAAGAGGGCCGGCGGCGGATCGCGGGAAAAGGTCTGCAGGGCCGACAGGAGCCGCGAAAGCTCGGTCTGGTTGGCCCCGATGCGGGCGGCCAGGCTCGCCTCGCGGGCGTTGAGCGCATCGAGCCGGAGCTTGGCCTCGCTGACCGTGGTCTGGCCGGCCGCCTGGGCGGCGTTGAGGGTGGCGAGTTCCCGCGACAGGGCCTCGATCTCGGCCCGCGCGGCGCCGGCGTCCCGCACCGCGGCCGCCCGCTGCTGTTCGCGCAGCCGCTTGTCCTGCTCGGTGCGCGCCAGATCATCGCGCTGCGTCTGGGCGGAAGCCGTGGAGGCGGCGGCGATGGCGGCGATGAGGATGAGCCGGCGGAGCATGGGGGGAGGGTAGGGGCAAAATCCGCTGGGCGGAACCGTCAGCAGGACAGGAGCTGAATATCCGCGTGAGCGATCGCACTCCGCAGGACATCAAGGGCTCTCTGCGAGACAACGAGATGCAGGTCGGCCGAGAGACCGAAGTCGTCCTGGCAGGGTTCACCATCGATCTTCAGCCAAACAAATGCAGGCAGCGAGAGGTCGCGATGGAGGTCGTGGAACTGCTCGGATGCCGTGACTTCAACAACATCGATTGTGAATCCGGTATACGCCTCCGCCTGCAGCGCGTCCGCAAGTCGCCGCGTGGCAATGAAACACGGTGTGCTCTCGAGAAGCTCGTCGCCGAGCCAGCCATCCATCACATGGTGCAGACGGCTAACATTGCGGGGGCCATTGGCGGTTGGCTCGGACAGGGTGTTCTCGCCCCATCCTCCAGCGACCTCAGGTTCGACAGTGAAATACTGCGTCAAGACACGAGTACGTCGAAGCCCGCCTAACGCCAACCCTCTCCCGCGTGCGGAGAGGGTGTCCTTGGCCGTCCCAGCCTGTTGGAAGTTTGAGTTAGCGATCAATCCCGATGGTACGGGGAGCCTGCCAGGATCGAGGCGGCGCGGTAGATCTGTTCGGCGAGCATGGCGCGGGCGAGCGCATGGGGCCAGGTCTGGACGCCGAAGGCCAGGGTCTCGCGGGCCTCGGCCACCAGGGCGGGGTCGAGGCCGTCGGCGCCGCCGATGACCACCACCAGGCGCCGGACGCCGTCGTCGCGGAGTTTGCCGATCCGGTTAGCGAAGGCGCGGGAGGAAAGGGCCGTCCCCCGCTCGTCGCAGCAGATCAGATAGTCGCCCGCGATCTTGTCGCGCAGGACGTCGGCCTCGGCGGGCTTGCCGGGCTTCCTGGCTTCGACTTCGATGATCTCCACCGGGCCAAGGCCCAGGGACCGGCCCGTGGCGGTGGCGCGTTCGGCATAGTCCCTGGCGAGGTCGGCCTCGGGCGATCGGCCCAGGCGGCCGACGCAGAGCAGGCTGATCTTCAGTTCGCGCCTGCGCGGTGCGGGCTATCGACGGCCCAGATCTTTTCGATGTTGTAGAACTGGCGCACTTCCGGGCGGAACAGGTGGACGATGAGGTCGCCCGCGTCGATCAGCACCCAGTCGCAATGCGGCAGGCCCTCGACCCGCGCGCGGCCAAAGCCCGCGTCCTTGAGGGCGCGCAGCAGGTGGTCGGCGAGCGCGCCGACGTGGCGGTGCGAGCGGCCGGAGGCGACGACCATGCGGTCGGCGACACTGGATTTATCGGTCAGGTCGATGCTGACGATGTCCTCGGCCTTGTCGTCGTCGAGCTTGGCCAGGACGATCTTTTCCAGTTCGGCGGCGGTAAGCCCGCTCTCCTGGACGTCTTCGGACACCGCCGCGGCGGTTTCGTCTTGCGCGGACTGCGCGGTGGGGGGGCTCAGCGTCTAACTCCTTGGGCCGCCAAATTGGAGCTAGTCCCTAGCACGGATACGCAGCGCGGTCGATGAGGCGGCGTTCAAAGGCGCGTCAAGGAACCTCGCGCGGCCTGATTTGCGCAAAACCCGCGCGCCGGGCGCGCAGCGGGCGCGCACCGCCTGACCCCGGGCGACGACCGCGACCTCGATCAGCGAGGGTATTTCCCGCCAGCGCCGCCAACGGTGAAAGGAGGCGAGATTGTCCGACCCCATCAGCCAGAAGAAGCGCACCGCGGGATAGCGGGCCTTGAACCAGACGATGGTGTCTATGGTGTAGGGCGAGCCCAGGTCCGCCTCGATGCCGGAAATCCGGCTCCAGGGTTTGGCGAAGGCGCGCACCCCGGCCATCCGCTCCGCGAGCGAGGCCGCCCGCTCGGTCTTCAAGGGGTTCTGGGGCGAGACCAGCCAGAGGACGAGATCGAGTTTCAGCCTCGCCCGCGCCACGGCCGCCACATGGGCGTGACCCTCGTGGGCCGGATTGAAGGAGCCGCCGAACAGCCCGACCCGCATGCCGGGGTGGAGGTGAAAGCCGGGCGCGGCCGCGCTCAGCGCCGCACCTTGGGGTCGGTTTGGCGCACCCGCGCCCGGACCGTGAAGACGCTGTCGCCGGCCAAGACGCCGCCTCGGGCGAACAGGCGGCCGTTTTCCCAGTTGGAGAGACCAAGCTCGGGCCTATTGAAGGCGTACTGCCCGTCGACCCAGCGGGTGAAGCCGTCGCCGACGAAGGGGGCGTCGATCGCCTGGAAGAAACGCTCCTGGGCGGCCGGATCCTGCGAAATCAGCGAGGCGCAGAAATGTGGGCTGAAGGTGTTGAAGGCGGTGATCGCGTCATCGACGGTATCGACGATCCACAGGGAGACCTCGGGGCTTTCCTCCCATTCCCATTCCTTGCCGAGCGTGGTCTTGGGCATCAATTCGGCGGCGGGTTCGGAGGAGGGCCCCTCGGCGCGCAGGATGACGACCTTGCGCGAGAACCAGTCGTTGGGGACGAAACTTTCAGAGCCTTCGACCACATGCAGCTTCGGCGGCTGGCTGCGCTTGCCGGCGGCGTCGGTCAGGGCCTTGAGGAAGCGGGGAACCAGCTCGCCGGCCCGCTCGCGGACGATGCAGCAGACGTTGAGGGTATTGCAGACCTTGCGGTCCAGGGAGGCCTCGACCACCGCCTCGAAGCGGCCGGCGTCAGCGGAGGCGTCGGCCACCATCCAGGCGCCGCCCGTCCCGTGCAGACTGACCGGCACCCCGGCCTGACGAGCAACGGCCCCAAGCTGCGCGACCGTGGGGCCTGACCCCCGCGCCACGGCGAGCGACAGGCGCTTGTCGGAGAACATGGCGTGGCCGGCGGCGTGTTCGGGCGCATCGACCAGGCTGGCGGCGCCGGGGGGAAGTCCGGCCTCGGCCAACGCGGGATCCAGGGCGTGGGCGGTGATGGCGCGGGCGGTGCCCAGCGCATCGGAGCCGATGCGGAAGACCACCGTATTGCCGGTGCGGATCACCCCGCAGGCGTCGGCGAAGACATTGGGACGGCCCTCGAAGACAAAGCCGACGACGCCCAGCGGCGCGGTGACCTGCTCGACGGTCCAGCCGTCGTGGCGGGTGGTCTCCAGGGCGCGGTTGCGGGTGGCGGGGGCGTCCCGCCACTGACGAAGGCCAGCGATCATCGAAGCCCGCATGGAGGCCTCGGCGATCAGACGCGTGGTTGAGCGGCCCTTGGCCCTGGCGGTCTCCACATCCGCGGCGTTGGCTGCGGCGATGTGATCCCAGATGACGTCGCTCTCAAGGTTGGCGGCGAAGCGGTCGAAAAAGGCGGTGATCGCCGCATCGGACACTGCGCCCAGGGCCTCGAAGGCGGCCACGGCCCGGCCGACCGCCGCATCGGCCGTGGCGTGGACGGCGGCCGGGATGTGCAGCAAGTCTCCCGTCTGCTGGACGACCACGAGCCGGTCGCCTGATCTGAAGGCAGCCGCCAGCGCATCGGAAACCACCGCCGCGCGGTCGCCGCCGTAGGGGATGATCTGGCCCGCGCTGAGGCTCTCTAGCCGCCTTTCCATGGGGCCTGCGTTTGGCGGCAGATCGGGCGTCTTGCAAGTCTTGATGACGGAAGGGGCTCCTGCGCATTATCATCCCCGCATGGATGCGACGCGCCGGACAACCCTAGCGGGCCTTGGCTCCACCGCCCTGATCGGCGCGGGGACGCGGGACGCGCGGGCCGCGACGCTTTCCCGGACCATCAAGCGCCACCCGGCCTTCCAGCCGTGGAAGGTAATGTTCGATCCCGAGCCCGTGCCGCTGGATACCAAGGTGACGCTGGTCGACGGCCAGTCCGTTCCCCTGCGCCAGTGGATCGGCAAGGGACCGACGGTCCTGGTTCTGTGGGCCCACTGGTGCGCCCCCTGCCGGGCGGAAAAGCCGGCCCAGGCCGGGCTGCAGCGGCGGCTGACCTACATGCGCTCGTCGACCAAGATCAAATGCGTGCAGTCCTTCGATGCGACGCCGCTGGCGACGGCCCGCGCGACGCTGGACAGTTCCAACGCCAAGGAGCTGGAGACCGCCCGGGCGACCCCGGAGTTTGAAAAGGCGTTCCTGAGCTTCTTCGGGCCGTCGGTGAATGACGCCAGGCGCGTTCCGCTTCCGTCGCTCGTCTTGCTGGATTCCCAAGGCCTGGAGATCGGCCGCGCCAAGGGAACCCTGCAGAGCCATTCCGGCCAGTCCTACTGGGGCGACGCCATCACCCAGCAGTTCATGGGCACGCTGGACCGGTTGCTGGCGGAGGCGTGATTTCGCTTTTCCCTCACCCGCTTCAGGCGGGGGAGGGTGCTTGGCCGCGCAGCGGGCAAGCGGGTGGGGGAGCCCCATCGTTCCGAGCATGCTGGATGCAGGGGCCTTCCCCACCCGTCTCGCTACGCTCGCCACCCTCCCCTTCCGATGGAAGGTGAGGGAAATGGTTACCGCCGCGCCAGCGCCAGATCGTCCGCGTGAACCAGCGTGGGCCCGGCGGTGTAGCCCAGCGCCGCTTCGATCTCGCCCGACTTCAGGCCCTTGATCTTCTCTGCTTCCGACGCGTCGTAGCGGGCGAGGCCGCGGCCGATTTCCTGGCCGTCGGCGTCGCGGATGACGACGGCGTCGCCCTTGTCGAAGGCGCCCTCGACGACGCGCACCCCGGCGGGGAGCAGGGATTTGCCGGCGGTCAGGGCCTTGGCGGCGCCGGCGTCGACGATCAGGGTCCCCTGGGGGGCGAGGGACCCGGCCACCCACTGCTTGTAGGCGGCGGCGGGTGAGAAGGCGGCTTCGAACAGGGTGGCGCGCTCCCCGGCTTCGGCGGCCTGCAGCGGCGCGGGGCGGCGGCCAAGGGTGATCAGGGTGGCGCAACCGGCGGACCCGGCGATGCGCACGGCCTCCAGCTTGGTCGCCATGCCGCCGGTGCCGACGCCTGCCGAAGCATTGGCGCCGCCCGCCATGGCTTCGATCTCGGGGGTGAGCTGACGGACGACGGGGATGTGCTCGGCCTTGGGATTGGAGCGGGGATCGGCGGTGTAGAGGCCGTCGATGTCGCTGAGCAGCACCAGGAGGTCTGCGCCGATCATCTGGGCGACGCGGGCGGCGAGGCGGTCGTTGTCGCCGTAGCGGATCTCCTCGGTGACGACGGTGTCGTTCTCGTTGACGATGGGAACGACGCCAAGGCTCATCAGGGTCTCGACAGTGGCGCGGGCGTTCAGCCAGCGTCGGCGGGTCTCGGTATCGTCACGGGTCAGCAGGATCTGGGCGGTGGTCATGCCGTGGGGGTCGAAGGCGCCCTCCCAGGCGTGCATCAGCATCGACTGGCCGGCGGCTGCGGCGGCCTGTTTTTGGGGAAGGTCGAGCTTACCCTTGCCAAGCGACAGGCGGCGGCGGCCCAAGGCCACGGCGCCGGAGGAGACCACCAGCACCTGCTGGCCGCGCGCGTGCATACGCGCGACATCCGCCGCGAAGGCGGTCAGCCAGGCGCGGTCGGCCGCGCCGGTGGCCTCATCGACCAGCAGGGCCGAGCCGACCTTGACCACCACCCGTTTGGCGCCCCCTAGCCCGCTCACGGCCGCCAATCCTCTTCGATGGGGCCGGCCGCCTCGATGCGTTCCTCGCCGCGCCGCGCATTCACCTGTTTGGCCGCCTGGCGCAGCAGGGCCGTGACCCCTTCGCCGGAGACGCCGCTGATCAGATAGGGCTCGGTCTTGGCGACCTTTTTCAACGCCTTGGCCTTGGCCTTGCGCTCCTCGGGATCCAGCGCGTCGATCTTGTTGAGGACCAAAAGCTCCGGCTTTTCGGCCAGGCCCTCGCCGTAGTTTTTCAGCTCCTCGCGGATCGTTTTGTAAGCCTCGACAATATTGTCCGCCGTGCCGTCGATCAGATGGATCAGCAGGGCCGTGCGCTCCACATGGCCCAGGAACCGCACCCCCAGGCCCGCGCCTTCCGACGCGCCTTCGATCAGGCCGGGGATATCGGCGATGACGAAGCGCTCGCCTTCGGAAAGATCGACGACGCCGAGATTGGGGGTCAGGGTCGTGAAGGGATAGTCGGCGATCTTGGGCCGCGCGGCGCTGGAGGCCGCCAGGAAGGTGGATTTCCCGGCATTGGGCAGACCCACCAGGCCGACGTCCGCGATCAGTTTCAGTCTAAGCCAGACCCAGCGCTCCTCGCCGGGCAGGCCCGGGTTGGCGTGCTTGGGGGCCTGGTTGATCGGCCCCTTGAAGCGGTCATTGCCCCAGCCGCCGTTGCCGCCCGCCAGGAAGACGATGCGCTGGCCGACCGTGTCGAGATCAAGAAGGATGGTCTCCTTGTCCTCGTCGAGAATCTGGGTGCCGACGGGGATCTTGAGGACCACGTCCTCGCCCTTGGCGCCGTGGCGGTTGCGCCCCATGCCATGGACGCCGGTGCCGGCCTTGAAGTGCTGCTGGTAGCGGTAGTCGATGAGGGTGTTGAGGCCCTCGACCACCTCGATGATCACATCGCCGCCCCGGCCGCCGTCGCCGCCGTCGGGACCGCCGTACTCGATGAACTTCTCCCGCCGGAAAGACACGGCGCCGCCGCCTCCGTCGCCGGAGCGCAGATAGACCTTCACCTGGTCGAGAAACTTCATGGGCGGGTTATGGCGGAGAGGGGGGGATGAGGGAAGCGCTGGCCGTTTCAGGGGTCGTGTTGTAGTTTCCGAGCGGAGCGCAGGGGCCTTGTATGGTTCGAGCTTGGATGGCGTTGGCGTCGACGCTATTGGCTGCGAGCTGCGCCAGTTCGTCCGGAACAGCGCTGCGACAAGAGTTCAGTCGGCTAGACGCCCTTTCGCCGGCCGCCCTGGCCGAAGAACTCGGCGTGAACGACCGGCAAATCGTCTCGGTCGCACGACTATCGTACCTTGATAACCCTCGGCGTGGCGATCCGCCTCCTGCGCTTCGGACATATATTCTCGAAGAGCCCTTGCGCTTTTCTGGCGTGGTCGGCGTTTGCCAAGCCGACGCGATCTGGGTGGAGGTCAACACTCATCGGGGTAGGCTGGTTGTCTCAAACAAAGGGTCTTTCCCTGCGAAGTACGGCGTTTTTAGCCTTCCTTTGCCTACCGGGGCGAGCCCTCAGGCTGAGTGTGCAAAGCTCGGTCCGTATGCCCCGTTCCGAATCTTCGGCCCCGAGCCGGACCCCCCAGCCTCCGACATGGAATCCAGGGTGACTTTGGTAGCGAAGGCTGGGGTAGCGAAGGCTGGGGTAGCGAAGGCTGGCGAGCTGATCAGTACGGTGACCGGGGCGGCCCAGGGCGACCAAGCTTTGCCAGATTGGCTCTCGTGTTCTGTCGGAGAGATGGCGCAATCTTGCGATCCGTGGCGAGGGCCGCTAGCCGCCCTGTCTCATGACCGAGTGACTGCAGTGCGAGGCGTTTGCCTGGGTACGCCAAACGAAACGTGCATGAGCGTCGATCTCACGGCGGGACCCAAAACGAGGACCGGACTTACAGGGGACCTGACCTTGGAGATGCGCCCTTCAGTCACTGGCGAAAGACATTTGCTCGTTCGCCCTGCTGCAAGCTGGGCCGAGCGCTGACTTCCGGCAAGGTCAGGCGAGCCACACTATCGTTGACGGGTGGCGCGGTTTCGTCTGGCTTGATTTGTACGAAATATTGTACAATATCCTTTCAGGAGAACCGAGATGGACGTCTTGAGCTATTCCGACACCCGGGCCCGCCTCAAGGAGGTGATGGACCAGGTTGTCGCCGACAGGGCGCCGGTGGTGGTCACCCGCAAACGCGGAGAGGCCGTGGTGATGGTGTCCCTGGCGGATTGGCGCGCCATGGAAGAGACACTCCACCTGTTGGCAAGCGGGAACAATGCCCAGCGCCTCTCGGCGGCGATCGAGCAACTTGATGCCGGCAAGGGCGTGGAGCGTGAGATCGTCACGCCGTGAAACTGGTTTTCGCCGACCAGGCTTGGGAAGACTACCTCCATTGGCAGGCCGCTGACGCCAATGTCCTGGAACGTTTGAACGGGCTCATCAAGGAATGCATGCGGTCTCCCTTCAAAGGCACAGGCAAGCCCGAGCCGCTCAGGGGTGAACTGCAGGGCTGGTGGTCCCGCCGGATCACCCTCGAAGACCGGTTAGTCTATCGGGTGGCGGGCAAGGGCGATGACCAACGCTTGGAAATCGCCCAGTGCCGCTACCACTACTGACGGCAGGTCAGGCCAACCACACCATCATGCGCGTCTTGGTCGGCCCCGCGGCGACGGAGTGCTGATCCAACACCTCGCCGGTGTAGAGGAAGCCCGACTTGATCAGGACGCCGGCCGAGGCCGCGTTTTCCAGGGCGTGACCGGCGAAGACGATCTTCTTGCCCCACTCGACCCGGGCCCAGCGCAGGACGGCGCGAACCGCTTCGGTCGCATAGCCCCTTCCCCAGTAGGAACGGCCAAGCCAATAGCCGAGCTCGGGCGCGCGCGGATCCTCGCCGTGGAAGCCGATGACGCCCACCAGGCCATCGTCGGGATCATCGATGGCGAACACGATCTTGTCCTTGGCCAACGGATTGTTGAGGCCCGCCAGGAAGGCGTTGGCGTCCTCAAGCCTGTAGGGATGGGGCATGCGCAAGGTCATCGCCGCGACGCCCATGTCATTGGCCTGGGCCGCGATACGCGACGCGTCCTTGGCCTCAGGCGGCCGAAGGGTCAGGCGCGCGGTCGGCAGGACCGGTCTAAGCGACAAGGAGCACATCACAATTTTCTCCCATTCCCGGCCCGTCTGAGCGGGCCTTGAAGCGCAAAACGAAAGCGGGGAGTCCGGCGTTCCGGACTCCCCGCAAAATCATCTGCGTCCGGATCGCTTACTTGGTGAAGCGAACCGGAAGAGAGGTCTTCTGTTCGCTAGCCGGCGGCTGCCTTTTTGGCTTTCGGAGCGGCCTTGGCTTTGGCGGCTGCGACTTCCTTGGCCGCCACGGTTACGTAGGTGCGCTCGTCACGCTTGGTGACAAAGCCGACCTGACCGTCGACGAGGGCGAAAAGGGTGTGGTCCTTGCCCATGCCGACATTGACGCCCGGCCAGAACTTGGTGCCGCGCTGGCGTACGATGATGTTGCCGGCCACGACCGCTTCGCTGCCGAACTTCTTCACGCCAAGGCGGCGGCCGTCGGAGTCGCGCCCGTTGCGCGAGGAGCCGCCAGATTTCTTGTGAGCCATGGTCTAAATCCTACTTCTTGGCTTTCGGCGCGGCCTTGGGAGCCGCCGCCTTGGCCGGAGCCTTCTTTTCAGCCGCGGGCTTGGCGGCCGCCGCCTTCGTTTCCGCCGCCGGCTTGGCTTCCGCCTTCGGCGCCGCTTCAGCCTTGGGGGCCGGAGCCGCCTTGGCCTTAGGCGCGGCCTTGGCGGCCGCCGGTTTGTCGGCGCGCTTGGTCTTGGGCGCGGGCACGTTGCGTTCGCCGAGGTTGCGGGCGCGGGCGTCGAGCTCGAGCTTGGTGGTCAGGTCGACCTTGCCGTCCCACTTGTCGGTCTTGCCGCCGCCGGCGACCGAGATGACGCGAACCACGCTCTCGATCTGGCGATGGCCGCCGGTGCGGCGATAGCCCTGACGGCGGATCTTCTTGAAGACCTTGATCTTCTCGCCCTTGCGAGTTTCGATCAGGGTGCCGGCGACGCTCGCGCCCTTTACCAGGGGCTCGCCAAGCGTGACCTTGCCGCCGTCGCCGAGCATCAGGACTTCGCCGAAAGCGACGTCGTCGCCGGCGTTGCCGTCCAGCTTCTCGACGACCAGAAGGTCGCCCGCCTGAACTCTGTATTGTTTTCCGCCAGTGCGGATGACCGCGTACATGACTAAAGCCTTCAGTCAAAAGAGAGTGCGCCCGCAAGGAACCCCCTGCGGGCGAGAGGCGCGCTTTATACAGACGGGGCTTTCAGCGTCAAGGCGCGGGAGGCTTGATCCGACTCTTCTTTTCCAAAGGCGCGGAGACTGGCGGCGCGGGTTTGGCGCGCCTCCTGACGATCGCCGCGACGGGTTTGCGCACCAGCCACCAAAGGCCCCACCCGACCAGGATCAGCGGCAGCAGCACCGCCACCGCGCGGATCAGGAAAGCGAACACGCCAATGATGAGGGCAAGGAAGTCGCCAAAGGCGCTGCCGATGGGAGCAAACACGCCTTCGGGCGCCAGCACGCCGGAGGAGGTATATTCCAGCTCGATCGCCGAAGTCGCGACCCGCGCCCGCATCATGGTGAGTTGAGAGGTGGCGGAATCGATGTCGCCCTGAACCCGGGCAAGTTCGCGCTCGACCTCGAGCAGTTCCTGAAGTTTGCCGGGGCGCGACGCGAGAAGCGCCTGCAGCCGGTCGCGAAGGGTGGTCATGGCCCGAAGGCGCGCTTCGGTGTCGACAATCTGGCGAGAAAGGTCCTCGGACAGCACCGAGCTTTTGGCCAGGCGACCCCCGGCCTGCTTGGCTTGGTCGCCAAGGCCGGCCCGGAACCTCGCCAGCCACTTGGGTTCGGCCCGCATGGAAAGCACGCCGCTGATACGGTCCTCACCGTTCTCTTCCGTGGTTGAGGCGATCACCTGACAGACGGCGGGGCCCGCATCCTGGCACGCCTTTTCGTGGGTCGCGATCAGACTGCGCACCTGTTTGGGCGGCGCTTCCAGACCATAGCTGTAACTATAGGCCAGCATGGCGACACCCGCCGGGATGGGGACGTTGCGGGGTTCAGAGCCGCCTTCCGCGGCCGTTGCATCCGCGGCAGGCGCCGCTGCCGCCGCCGGGGCTTCCATGGCCAGTTCACTCAAGACCTCGCCCGCCGGCGGTGAAATGAGAGGCGAGGAAAAAGACTCGCTCTTCTCCTCCTCCTTGGCGCATCCGCCAAGCGCCGCAATCGTCAGGCCGAGAACCAGGACTCTACGCATCCGGTGTTTCCTTTCAGGCCCCAGCCAAGGGACGCTATCACGGTTCCGTGATCCGTAAAGGCCTGTTCCACGGCAAAGCTCGGCCTGGTTGATTTTGTGTTGTGACACTGAATTCCCTAGAACCCGCCGATGCCTTTCACCGCTACCGTCCTGACCATGTTTCCGGAGGCCTTTCCGGGGCCGCTCGGGGTCTCCCTGATCGGGACCGCCTGGCGCGAGCAGGACCTGTGGCGTCTTGAAACAGTGGACATTCGGGAATTTTCCAAAGATAAGCGCGGCTTCCTCGACGACACCCCCGCTGGCGGGGGCGCCGGACAGGTGCTTAGGGCCGACGTGATCGCCGATGCTGTCGACAGCGTTGAGCGCCGCGGGCGGCCCTTATTGTATATGAGCGCCCGGGGCCGGCCCCTGACCCAGGCGCGGGTAAGAGACTGGGCCGCGGGCGAGGGCGTCATTGTCCTCTGCGGCCGGTTCGAGGGGGTGGACCAGCGGGTGCTCGACGCCCGGGGGTTCGAGGAGGTTTCCGTCGGAGACGCGGTCCTGGCCGGTGGCGAGGCGGCGGCGATGGTGGCGATCGAGGCCTGCGTGCGGCTGGTTCCCGGCGTTCTTGGGAATGACCAGTCAGGGGCCGAGGAGAGTTTCGAAGACGGGCTTTTGGAGCATCCGCAGTTCACAAGGCCGCGGACCTTCGAGGGCCTCGATATACCGGAGGTGCTTTTGTCCGGTCACCACGCTGAGGTGGCCAAGTGGCGCAAGCACATGCGGGAGCTAACCACGCGGGAGCGGCGGCCGGATCTTTGGGCGCAGCATCCCGCCAATCAACAGCTAAAGGGCGCAAGCAAGCCCAAGGAGAAATAGACATGGCGAAGAACATCATTGCCGAGCTGGAAGCCGAAGAATCCGCCCGCCTGTCCAGCGGCAAGAAGACCCCCGAATTCGGACCCGGCGACACCGTCCGCGTCAACGTCCGCATCAAGGAAGGCGAGCGCGAGCGCGTCCAGGCCTATGAAGGCGTCTGCATCGGCCGCTCCGGCGCGGGCCTGCAGGAGAGCTTCACGGTCCGCAAGATCAGCTTCGGCGAAGGCGTCGAGCGGAGCTTCCCGATCCTCTCGCCGATGATCGAAAGCATCGAGGTGAAGCGCCGCGGCGTCGTGCGTCGCGCCAAGCTCTACTATCTGCGCGATCGCCGCGGGAAGTCGGCCCGTATCGCCGAGCGCGCCCAGAGCGCCGAGCGCGAAGCCGCCGTGGCCGAACTGCCGGCGGTCGCGGAAGAAGAAGCCGCTTCCTAAGCGCGCTTTTCCCTCACCGCGCGCTGAAAGCGCGGGGAGGGCAAGTTCGCCGAAGGCGAACGGGGTGGGAGAGCCCCGTCGTTCCGAGCGCTCGGACCCAAAGGCCTTCCCCACCCGTCTCGTCGCTGCGCGCCGAGCCACCCTCCCCTTCCTCACGGAAGGTGAGGGAAAAGAACTATTCGAACTGCGCCCGCCAGGCCGCACTGGCCGCCGCCCAGTCCGCGTCGCCCCTCTCGTAGGTGAGCATGCCCGCTGGCGGGATGAACCACGGCTGCGCGCTCTTCATCCAGAGGGCGACGACGGGATATAGCCAGCGGGTGTCGTCCAGGGTCCCGGCCCGCAGGGTGAGGCGGCCGGGCGTGCGCGCGGTTTTGGAAAACACCCGCACCCCGCAGGTGGGACACTCATGGGCGATCTGCGGCACGCCGGATTCGGTCGTGGTCCGCGCCCAGGTCCGCAGGGTTCCACGCACGACCTCCAGGCTCTCCTCCGGGATGGTCATCGAAAGGGTGAAGGCGCTGGTCGACAGGGTCTGACAGTCGGTGCAGTGGCAAGTGTAGACCAGCGGCGGCGCGGCCTTCAGCCGGTAGAGGAACTGACCACAGGCGCAGCCGCCCCCGACGGGAAACTGGGGAAGCTTCATCTAAGGCCGCTCCCCGTGCTGCGGCAGGCCGTCATTCAGATCGAGCCAGCCGACCTTGTAGTTGGTGAACATGTGCATGGCGGGCTTCAGCGCATTGGGATCATCGAAAGTCGCAAGGCCGATGCCCATCACCGAGCCGTCGGAGCGCTTGCCGAACAGGCGGGTGCCGCATTCCTTGCAGAACACCCGCCAGAGCCGGTCGGAGGAGGGGAACTGCTCGAAGTTTCCTTCGACGGTGACCTGATCCTGGGGAAAGACGGCGCGGACGAAATAGGGCCCGCCCATGGCCTTCTGGCACAGGCGGCAATGGCAGTAGCCGACGTTGAGCGGCTCGCCCTCCGCCTTCCAGCGGACCCGGCCGCAGAGACATCCCCCTTCGTGAGTCATCGGCACCCCTCCTATGGATTTGCAGCGGGCGAGGCGCTACATGCGCCCCATGTCCGGCAAGACCCTTTACGACAAGATATGGGACGCGCACGTCGTCGCCAATGAGGCCAACGGCGAAAGCGTCCTCTACATCGACCTGCACCTGATCCACGAGGTGACGAGCCCGCAGGCCTTTGCGGGGCTTCGCACCCACGGCCGCCCGGTGCGCAGGCCAGACCGCACGCTCGCCGTGGCCGACCACAATGTGCCGACGGCGGGGCAGGGGCTGGGCGTCGACAAGGTCGCCGATCCGGAAGCCCGCCTGCAGCTCCAGACCCTGGAAAAGAACGTCCGGGCCAACGGCATCGAATTCTTCGCCATGGGCGATGTGAGGAACGGCATCGTCCATGTGGTCGGCCCCGAGCAGGGCCGCACCCAGCCGGGAATGACCATCGTCTGCGGCGATAGCCACACCTCGACCCACGGAGCCTTCGGGGCGCTCGCCCACGGCATCGGCACCAGCGAGGTCGAGCATGTGCTGGCCACGCAAACCCTGCGGCAGCGCAAGGCGAAGAATCTGCGGGTCACGGTGGACGGCGAGCTTGCGCCCGGGGTCGGGGCCAAGGACATCGCGCTGGCCATCATCGGCGAGATCGGCACCGCCGGGGGCACCGGCTATGTGATCGAATATGCGGGATCGGCGATCCGCGGCCTTTCCATGGAAGGCCGCATGACCCTGTGCAACCTGACCATCGAGGCCGGGGCCAAGGCGGGGCTGGTCGCCCCCGATAACGCGACCTTCGCCTATCTGGCCGGCCGTCCGGCTTCGCCCAAGGGCGGGGCGTGGGAGATGGCGCTGAGTTACTGGAAGACCTTCTTCTCCGACGCGGACGCCCGGTTCGACCGCGAGATCGTGCTGAAGGCGGAGGATATTCCGCCGCTGGTCACCTGGGGCACCAGCCCGGAGGACGTGGTCTCGGTCACGGGCCTGGTTCCCGACCCCGCCGCTTTCGAGGGCGAGAAGAAGAACCAGGTGGAGCGGGCGCTGGAGTACATGGGCCTTTCCGCCGGTCAGAAGATCAGCGACGCCAAGGTCGATGTGGTGTTCATCGGCTCCTGCACCAACAGCCGCATCGAGGACCTGCGCGCCGCCGCTTCGGTGGCGCAGGGCCGCAAGGTGGCGGACGGCGTCCGCGCCATGGTCGTGCCGGGCTCCGGCCTGGTGAAGGCCCAGGCGGAGGAAGAGGGCCTCGACGCCATCTTCCTGGAGGCCGGCTTCGAATGGCGGGAGCCCGGCTGCTCCATGTGCCTGGCCATGAACCCCGACAAGCTGCAGCCCGGCGAGCGCTGCGCCTCGACGTCCAACCGCAACTTCGAGGGCCGGCAGGGCCGCGGCGGCCGCACCCACCTGATGAGCCCGGCCATGGCCGCGGCGGCGGCGGTGAGCGGCCATATCGCGGACGTGCGGGAGTTTTCCTGATGGACAAGTTCACCCGCCTCGACGGCAAGGCCGCGCCTCTTCCCGTCGCCAACATCGACACCGACCAGATCATTCCCAAGCAGTTCCTCAAGACGGTGGAGCGGGAGGGTCTGGCCAAGGGATTGTTCTATGACCTGCGGTTTGATGAGGCGGGCAATCCCAAGCCGGACTTCGTCTTGAACCAACCGGCCTACGCCGGCGCCCAGGTGCTGATCGCGGGAGACAATTTCGGCTGCGGCTCGTCGCGGGAGCACGCGCCGTGGGCTCTGTTGGACTTTGGGCTGCGCTGCGTGATCGCGCCCTCCTTCGCGGACATTTTCTACAACAACTGTTTCGAGAACGGCCTTTTGCCCATCGCCCTTCCGGAAGAGGCGGTGCGGGCCTTGATGGCGCAGGCCCTGGGCGGCAACCACGTGTTTTCCATCGATCTGGAGGCCCAGACGGTGACCCCGCCGTCGGGCGAGCCCGTGCGGTTCGAGATCGATCCGGGCCGCAAGGAAAAGCTCCTGAAAGGGCTCGACGCCATCGGCGAGACCCTGCAGCACGAGACCGATATCTCGCGTTATGAGCACAAGCGGTCGCTCAGCGCGCCCTGGTTGGAGGCGCGCACTTAGGAAGGATTTTACGATAGTGCGCTAAGGGTCCACTCATGACCCTCGTCCTTGCCGGCACAGTCCGCATTCCGCCCGAACAGGTCGCGACCTTTCGGCCCTATATGACCGCCATGGTAGGTCTCTCCCGCCAGGAGGACGGCTGCGAGGAATATTCCTATGCTGAAGACATTCTGGAACCCGGCCTGATCAGGGTGTTCGAGGTCTGGCGCGACCACGCGGCGCTGGCCGCCCACTTCACCAGTTCGCACATGGTCGAGTGGCGCTCGACCTGGACCAATTTCGGTGTTTCCGACCGGCGCATCATCGCTTACGAGGTCGCCTCGCAAGAACCGATGTAGCGAGGACTGATCCATGGCGACGATGCTGCTTCTGCCGGGCGACGGAATTGGCCCGGAGGTGATCGAGCAGGTGCGCCGCGTCGCCGCCAAGCTGACCAACAGCCTCGCCATCGAAGAGCGCGATTTTGGCGGGACGAGCTACGACAAATACGGCGATCCCATCACTGATGAGGCCGCCGCCCTGGCGCTGAAGGTCGACGCCGTCCTGATGGGCGCGGTCGGCGGGCCGAAATGGGCCGATGTTCCCAGGGCCAAGCGGCCGGAGGCGGCGCTGCTGCGCCTTCGCAAGGAGATGGATGTTTTCGCCAACCTGCGGCCGGCGATCTGTTTTGACGCCCTGGCCGACGCCTCCAGCCTGAAGCGCGAGCTGGTGGCTGGCCTGGACATGATGATCGTCCGCGAGCTGACCGGCGGCGTCTATTTCGGCCTGCCCAAGGAGGTCACCGACCTGCCCGACGGGCAGAAGCGGGCGGTGGACACCCAGGTCTATACGACCAGCGAGATCGAACGGGTGTCGCGGGTGGCTTTTGAGCTGGCCCGCAAGCGCCGCAACAAGGTGACGTCAGCGGAAAAGTCCAACGTCATGGAGACCGGCCAGCTGTGGCGCGAGGTCGTCACCGCCCTGCACGCCAAGGATTACGCCGACGTCGAGCTGGAGCACCAGCTGGCCGACAATACCGCCATGCAGCTGGTCCGCCGGCCCCTGCAGTTCGACGTCATCCTGACCGACAACCTGTTCGGCGACATCCTGTCGGACGAGGCCTCGCAGCTGACCGGATCCCTGGGCCTGCTGCCGTCCGCCTCGCTCTCGACGGCGGGAAAGCCGGGCCTGTTCGAACCGATCCACGGCTCGGCCCCCGATATCGCCGGCAAGGGCATCGCCAATCCGCTCGCCGCGATCCTGTCCTTCGAGATGGCCCTGCGCTGGTCGCTGGGCGAGCCCGAGGCCGCCGACCGCCTGTGGGCCGCGGTGGTCAAGGCGGTGGATGACGGCGCGCGCACGCCGGATATCGGCGGGTCGTTGTCGACGCAGGCCATGGGTGATGCGGTGCTGCGCAACCTGTAGGCGAAACTTGAACTTGGAAACCCCTCCTTAAGCCCAGGTCTGCATGATCAGCGGTAACTGAAAGGGGGCGGCGTGCAGCCAGCCGCGAGCTATGCCGTAGTCACGACCGCGCGCGCCAAGGAATTGCGCGTGCGCCTGGCCATTGGCGCGTTCATCGCCGGGGCCGCCTATTATCTGGCGCCAGGCCCCTACGTGGTCATCTGGTTCGGCGTCATGCTCGTCCTGCAGTTGGGCGAGACGCTCTATTCTCGAAGGATCGCTTCGTTCTCCGACGAGGCCCTGCCGTGGATGGCCAAAGCGGCCTGCGTGGCCCTGACCTTCATCAACGCCGTGGTCTACGCGGGGATCACGCCGTACCTGTGGTTCTTCGGCGGCGAGCCCGGACAGTGGTTCGCCATCATGGCCTCGGCCGGAGGCATGCTGCACATCAGCCTGAGGACCTATCCGTCCCTTTGGATGCTCATGGCCGGGGCGATCCCCCACGCCTCTAGCCTCTTCCTGATGCCGGTGATCTATGGCCTCACCGCGGGCAAACAGGACCTTGTGAGCCTTGCCATTGTAGAGGTTGGCGCGCTGCTGTTCGTGGCCCACCTGGTCGCCGGCGCCACACAGTCGAAGCGAGGTCTCGATGAGGTGCTGGCCGCCAATTTCGCCGCCAACGAGGCGCGCGAGGCGGCGGAACGGGCGAGCGCCGCCAAGTCCGAGTTCCTGGCAACGGTCAGCCATGAGATCCGCACGCCGATGAACGCGGTCCTGTCCGCCGCGCACCTGTTGAAGCGCACGCCGCTCACCGCCGAGCAGGAAGAGCACCTCGCCATGCTGACCAACGGCGGTGAGGTCCTGGTGGGCCTGCTGAACGATGTCCTCGACATCTCCAAGATCGAAGCCGGTAAGATGGTGCTGGATGACGCCGAGCTCGACCTTTCGGAGGCCCTGTCCACGCTCATCAAGCTCTATGCGCCGCGTTGCGAGGCGGGCGGGGTGAGGCTGACCCTCGAGGCGGCGGACGACCTTCCCGCCTTCGTGCGCACCGACCCCCTGCGGGTGCGTCAAATCCTGTTCAACCTGTTGTCCAACGCCGCCAAGTTCACCGAACAGGGCTCGATCGTGATTAGGGCCGGCCGGCGCACGGGGGGCGCGGCGCAATGGTTGTGGTTCGAGGTCGAGGACACCGGATGCGGGATCGACGCGGAGGCCATGGGACGGCTGTTCGACAGCTTCGAACAGGCCAAGGCCGCCACCGCCCGCAGCCACGGCGGCACGGGCCTGGGCCTGGCGATTTCGCGCCGCCTCGCCGAACTGATGGGCGGCGGCTTGACCTGCGAGAGCGTGGTCGGCCAGGGCTCTATCTTCCGCTTCGAGACGCCGCTGGTGGAAGCCATGGGCGCCAGGCGCGCGCCGGCGGCGGACCTGGCGGCCAACGATCCGGACGAGGCGAGGGCGCTTTCCATCCTGGTGGCCGAGGATCACGACGTGAACCGGCGCATCGTCTCCCTGTTCCTGGAGCCTTTGGGCTGGCGCCTGACCATGGCGGTCAACGGCGCCGACGCCGTGGAGGCCGCCAAGGTCGAGGAATTCGACGCCATATTGATGGACATGCAGATGCCGGTGATGAACGGCGTTGAGGCGGCGCTTGCGATCCGCGAAGGCGGCGGCCCCAATGCGGCGACCCCGATCATCGCCCTGACGGCCAACGCGCTTGGCCACCACCGCGAGGCTTGGGACGTGGTTTCGCCGGCGGCCTTCCTGACCAAGCCGATCGATCCTAACCTTCTGGTCAAAAGTCTGCTCGACGCCGCGTCCCCTGCCGCGCAAACGGCCGCAAAAGTGGCCTGACGACAAGAAAACCTGCGGCAAAAGCGTTGCCGGCGAAGGTTGGACTTGCGGCGCACGATTGTCTTCTTTAGTCACCCTGGTCCAATATTCCTCTGCTGAGATTCGCCAATGGCCAACAAGAAGCTGATCCGCATCGCTGTCGGCCTGGTGGTCCTGACGGCGGCAGGGGTCGGCGGGGCCTATTGGTGGAGGAACAAGCAGGCCTTTGAGGCCACCGACAACGCCTATGTGCAGGCCGAGACCGTCTCGGTCACCACCCAGATCGAGGGCCATGTGGCCGAGATCCTGGTCCGCGATAACGAGTCGGTTCTCCCCGGCCAGGTTCTGGTCCGGCTTGACCCCACCGACGCCCAGCAGAAGCTCAGCGTGGCCACCGCCGGGGTGAACGCGGCTCAGGCGGCGGTCGCCAGTGTCGATGACAAGGCCGTCCTCGAACTGAAGATGATCGACGAACGGGCCGCGGGCGTGACCAGCGCCGAGGCCATGGCCGCCAAGGCCAAGGCCGACCTGGAGCGTTATGACCGGCTGGCTAGCCGGGGTTTCGTCGCCGAGGAGCGGGTCGCCGAGACCCGCGCAGGCGCCGCCCAGACCGCCGCGGCGGTCGCTCAGGCCAGGGCCGCCCTTGAGGCCGAGCGCCAGGCCGCCGCTTCGCTGAAGTCGGCCAAGGCCCAGACCGTGGCCGAGGTCCAGGCCGCCGCCGCCGCCGCCGGCCAGGCCAAGATCGAACTGGACCGCACTGTGATCCGCGCCCCGGTGGGCGGCGTCGTCGGCGCCCGCTCTGTCCGGCCCGGCCAGTACGTGCGGCCCGGCGGTGCGATGATGGCCATCGTGCCGCTGGGCGAGACCTATATCATCGCCAACTTCAAAGAGACCCAGGTGGCGCGCCTGCGCATCGGCCAGCCGGTGGAAATCCGCGCCGACGCCTTCGGCGGGGAAGTGATCAAGGGCCGGGTCGACAGCTTCGCCCCCGCGACGGGCTCGGAGTTCGCCCTGATCCCCGTGGAGAACGCGGTCGGCAACTTCACCAAGATCGCCCAGCGGTTGCCGGTGAAGATCGCGCTGGAGCCTGGCTCAGTTCTCGCCGGCGCTCTTCGTCCGGGCCTGTCGGTCAAGGTCAAGGTCGATGTCCGCGAGGACACCGGCGCGAGCTTCGCCGAAGCCCTGCCCAACCGCCGCGTGGCCGGGGAGCCCGCGGCCGGCGCCGGGCGCTAGGGTGACCGCCGCCGCAGCCCCCGCAGCGCCCCCCGGGGTCATCACCGACCATTGGAAGCTCATGCTCGGTTTCGCCGGCATGGTGCTGGGCCAGTTCATGGCCGTGCTCGACATCCAGATCGTCGCCTCGTCCCTGGCGCAGATTCAAGCGGGCATTGGCGCCAGCGCCGACGAGATCGCCTGGGTGCAGACCTCCTACCTGCTGGCGGAGGTCGTGATCATGCCGCTCACGGCCTATATGACCAGGCTCTGGGGCACACAGTCGACTTTCCAGTGGTGCTGCGGCCTGTTCATCCTCACCAGCATTCTGGCGGGGTTCTCCACCAGTTTTGAGATGATGATCGCCACCCGCGCCCTGCAGGGCCTGGCCGCCGGGGGCATGATCCCAACCGTATTCGCCACCGCCTTCACCGCCTTCCCGCCGGAAAAGCGGCTGGGCGCCAACATCACCATGGGCATGATCGTCACCCTGGCGCCGATGATCGGCCCGACCCTGGGCGGTCATCTCACCGACTGGCTGTCCTGGCGCTGGCTGTTCTTCCTCAATCTTGGCCCGGGGCTGCTGGCGATGTTCCTCGTCGGGCGCTGGGGGAATTTCGACAGCGGCGATCCCTCGCTCAAGAAGGGCGTCGACTGGTGGGGCCTGATCGCCATGACCATTGCCCTGATCTCCATCCAGCTCGTGCTGGAGGAGGGGGCGGAGAACAGCTGGTTCGCCGAGGACTACATCACCTTCCTGACGGTGATCGGCGTTCTCACCGGAGGGTTCTTCATCTGGCGCCAGCTCGCCTACCACCAGCCGCTGATCAATCTTAGGCCCTTCGGCAACCGCAATTTCTCCATTGGCGTGACGATGAACCTGGTGGCGGGGATGGCCCTGTTCGGCGGGGTGTTCATCGTGCCCCTGTACCTGGCCCAGGTCCGCGGCTTCTCGGCCAGCGAGACGGGCATCACCATGCTCACCGGCGGGGCCGCCATGTTCCTGACCAGCCCGCTGATGCGGATTTTGATGCGCTTCATTGAGATCAGGCTGGCCGTATTCCTGGGGTTCGCACTCAGCGCATACGCCATCGGCCTGGGGGCCCACATCAGCGACGAGTGGGGCTTTTGGGAGTTCGCCGCCCTGCAGGGCCTGCGCGGCATCGGGGCCATGATCGCCATGATCGGGGCCCAGCAGATCACCATCTCCACCCTGCGCGCGGATCAGATGAAGGATGCCTCGGCGATCGTGAACCTGACCCGAAATATTGGCGGTGCGGTGGGTCTGGCCATGGTTTCCACCGTGCTCACCGTGAAGCACCGGGTGCACCTGTCAGAGTTGTCGGCCAGCGTCTCTCAGGCCAGCTACGCCAGCCAGCAGATGCTGGCCGCCTTCACCCAGCGTATGACCGAGCGCGGCGTCTTCGATCCGGAGGCCGCGGCCGCCAAGGCCCTGAACGGCCTGATCCAGCGCGACGCCGCGGTGCTGTCCTTTGGCGACGCTTTCGCCGCCCTGGCGATCGCTTCCGGCGTCGCCGGCCTCCTCGTTTTTCTAGCCTCCCCTGCCCCCAAACTACCGGCTAAACCCGCCGCAGGAGCCCATTGATATGCCCAGAGCCGCAGGTCAGATCGACCGCGCCAAGAACGAAGCCATTCTGGACGCCGCCGCCGAAATCCTGTCGGAGCGGGGTCTGTCCGCGCCGATGGCGATGATCGCCCGGCGCGCCTGTGTGTCGAAACAGACGATCTACAACCACTATGGGGCCAAACTCGACCTGATCAACGCGCTCGTCCAACGCCGGGTGCAGACCGCGACCGCGCCGCTCCTGCAGCCGGGCGCGGAGGAAAATCCCGAGGATACGCTGACCTCGTTCGCGGGCATCGTTTTGCGCATGCTCGCCTTCCGCAAGGGCCACGGCATCATGCGTCTGTCGGTGCAGAGTTCGAGCGAGATGCCGAACCTGGCGCGCGACATCTATGAGCTGGGTCCGCGCGCGACTTTGGCGCGCCTGGCCGACTTCATGCAGGCTGAGATGGACGCCGGGAGGATCGAGGCCGGCAGCGCCCTGGAGGCGGCAGAAATGTTCGGCGGCATGGCCATGGGCTACAAGCAGGTGGCCGCGATCATGGGCTGTCCGGTCAGCATGGATGAGGAAAGCATCGATCAGCTCGCCCGGCGGATCGCCCAGCGGTTCCTGAGAGCCTTCGCGCCGCGGTGAAGGGGCTGACGCCCAATCTTCGGGGCGCGCTCTGGATGACCGCGTCGGCGATCGGCTTCACCGTGATGTCGATCCTGATCAAGTTCCTCGGCGCTGACTATCCCGCGGCCCTGCAGACCCTTTACCGGTCAGCGGCCGGGTTCGTGGTCCTGGCGCCCCTGATCCTGCGCGACGTTAAGGGCGCCTTCCACACCACAAGGCCGTGGATCGTGATCTATCGCTCGGCGATCGGCACGGTGGGGATGATCCTCTCCTTCTACGCCCTGCAGCACCTTCCGCTGGCGGACGCCAACGCCCTGTCGTTCACCCGCACCCTGTGGCTGGTGCCACTGGCCTATTTCCTGCTCAAGGAAAAGGTCGGGCCGGCGCGGATCGGCGCGGCCCTGGTCGGCTTCGCCGGCGTGCTCCTGATGCTCCAGTCGCTGGCGGGGGGCGAGCACGGGGCCTTTGGCGCGCCGCAGCTGGCGGCCCTGGCGGCGGCCTTCCTGTTCGCCACCACCATTACCGGCATGAAGAGCCTGACCAAGGATCACACGCCGTTCTCGCTGCTGGTCTGGGCCGCGGCGCTGGGCCTGGTCTTCGCCACTCCACCGGCTCTGTTCGTCTGGCGCTGGCCGTCCCTGCCGGACTTCGCCCTGCTCTGCGCCATGGGCATCGCCGGGACCGCGACCCAGTTCTGCTACATCAAGGGCATGCAGGTCGGGGACGCCGCCGCCATGGCCCCGATCGACTACACCCGGCTGGTGTTCGCCACCGCCGCGGGGTTTGTTCTGTTCGGCGATATTCCCAGCGTCATGACCCTGATCGGGGCGGCCATCGTCGTCGCCTCGACCCTGTTCATCACCTGGCGCGAGCACGTCGCCACCCTGCGCGAACCGGACCATCCGCTGGACTGAGATTGCTAGCCGCGCCTTCGCGTGTAAGGGTCCGCCTCCCCAGGCTCCGCAAAGAGGGCCGGCGCGGAGGTGGCGGTGGGTCTGCTGACCAAGATCACAGGCGCGAAGGCCGGCGAAGGCCGCGCCCTGTTCTGGGCTGCCGCGACCTTCTTCTTCGTGCTGGCCGCCTATTACATCCTGCGCCCGGTGCGCGACGAGTTCGCGACCCACACCGGGGTGCGTTCGGTGCCGCAGCTCTATCTGTGGACCTTCCTCGTCAACCTGGTCGTAGCGCCGATCTTCGCCATGCTCATTGCGCGGCTGAGGCGCAGCGTCTTCATCCTGTTCTTCTACGGCTTTCTGCTGACCAACGCCCTGGCCTTCTGGGTGCTGCTGTCGCTGGAGATCGCCCTGACGGCGACCCAGTGGACCTTCTTCGTCTGGCAGACAGCGGTCAGCGTGCTGTCGGTCTCGACCTTCTGGTCGTTGACGGCCGACGTCTTCGATGGGGAACAGGCGCGGCGCATGTTCCCGGCGATAACCATAGGCGGCTCCTTCGGCGGAGCGCTGGGATCGTCGATCGTCAGTTTCGGCACTGAAGCCATTGGCCGGGCCAATCTACTGCTGGTCTCCGCGCTCCTGGTCACCTGCGCCATCTTCTGCGCCTGGAGACTGGGCAAGAGCGCCACCCCTGTCACCAAGGGGCTGGAGGAGGAAAAGGTCGGCGGCGGCCTGCTGGCGGGTTTCATCGCTCTCTTCAAATCGCCCTACCTGCTCGGCATCGGCGTCTGGGTGATGATGCTGTCGCTCGGCAACACCTTCTTCTATTCGATCCAGACCGACCTCCTGGACAAGGCGGACATGGGGCGCGAGGCGACCACCGCCTTCTTCGGCCGCATCGATCTGACGATGCACATCATCAACCCGATCCTGCAGTTCACCATCACCCGCTACCTCCTGGCGCGGGTCGGGGTGGGGATCACACTCAGTCTGGTGGCCCTGGCCTACGGCCTCAGCTACGCGTCCATCGCATTGTGGCCGGTGATCCCGGTGCTGGCGGTGTGCATGCTCGCGATGCGGGCCTCGCAATACGGGCTTTCCAATCCGGCGCGCGAGAGCCTCTGGCCGGTGGTCAGCCGCGAGGAGAAGTACAAGGCCAAGAACGTCATCGACAACGCCGTCTTCCGCGGGTCGGACGTCTGGACGTCCCAGGCCTACCGCGGGCTCAACGCGGGTCTTGGCCTTTCCACCACCGTCATCGCCTGGATCGCCGCGCCCCTGATGGCCGGCTGGTTTGTCCTGTCCCTCATCCTCGGCCGCACCGCTCAGACGCGCGCGGCCGCCCAGCAAGGAGCAAGCTGATGTCCCTGGATCTCACCCGCAGGAGCGCCCTGGCCGCCGGAGCGGCGCTCGCCGCCGCGCCGTCCCTGGCGTCGGCCCAGAACGGCAGCCTGACCAAGCCGATCCCTAGGTCGGGCGAGCAGCTGCCCGTGGTCGGCACCGGCTCGGCGATCATCTACGACTTCGAAAACGACCCCGCCCAGTTCGCCGAGCGCAAGGCGGCCCTGCAGGCGCTCGCCGCCAGCGGCCCCGGCCGGGTGATCGACACCGCCCCGCAGTACGGCCGCGCCGAGGCAAGGCTCGGGGATCTCTTCGCCGACACGGGCCTGCGCTCGCGGTTCTTCCTGGCCACCAAGGTCAATGCGGGCCGCACCCGTGAGCAAAAGATCGCCCAATTCGAAAACTCCAAGCGGCTTCTGCGCACCGACAAGTTCGAGCTTATGCAGCTGCACAATCTGTCGAGCGCCGATGAGGACTGGAGCCTGCTGCGCGAATGGAAGGCGGCTGGCATCGCCAAATACATCGGCATGACCACCACCTTCGACGGCGCCTACGCACCCTTCGAACAGGTCATCGCCCGGGAAAAGCCGGACTTCATCCAGATCGACTACGCCATCGATAACCGCAACGTCGAAGAGCGCATCCTGCCGGCCGCCAGGGACAATGGCGTGGCGGTGCTGACCGCCCTGCCGTTCGGACGCGAGCGGCTGTTCCAACGGGCGGCCGGCCAGCCGCTTCCGGCCTACGCCCGCGAGATCGGGGTCACGAGCTGGGCGCAGTTCTTCCTGAAATTCCTGATTTCCCACCCGGCGGTGACCTGCGTCATCCCCGGGACCGACAAGGCCGAATATGTCGCTGACAACCAAGGCGCCGCCAAGGGACCGATGCCGGATGCGGCCATGCGGGCCCGGATGATCGCGACAGTGGATGCGCTCCCCGCGGCGCCGGCGGGACGCGGGCGGGGCGGTTAGGACCTCTAAGATCCTTCCCCTACGGGGAAGGATATTGGGCGCCGCCCAGTTTTGCGAGCCACGCTCTAGCCATCTGCCGGTGGCGCGGCTTGATGGCGCTGCCGGCCAAGGCCACCAGGGCGGCGATCACGGCCGCATCGTCGGTGAAGCCGACGCCCAGAAAGATGTCCGGAATGGCGTCCGTCGGAATGACGAAATAGGAAAGCCCGGCCAGCATCAGGGCCTTGGTCCGAAGCGGCGTCGCTGGATCCCGCGAGGCCAGGTAGAGGGCCGCCACATCCCCCGCGAAGGGGATCTTGGCCGCGAAGCGGATCATCTTGTCGCGGAAACCCGAACGGACGCGCGCCTCATCCCCCTTGGCGGGGACAAGGGCGCGTTTCGCGTCAAAGCCGTTGGCCTCCTGTGTCACACCGCCGCCGGCAGGCGCAGGGTGGGGCCGAGATTGGAAATAACCTCGGCGGCATTGAAGGCCTTGGAGTCATTGGCGGGTTTTTCGCCCTTGCCGAGGAAGATCTCGGCCGTGGCCCGGTATTGCTGCACCGTCTGGGTGTAGTAGTCCGGCCGGTAGAAGGGGTTGTAGGTGTTGATCACTGTCCACTGGCCCCGGCCAAGGTAGTACCAGGTGGGCTGCCAGGCGCCGTAGCCGAAAGGGTCGCTGGAATGGACATAGCGGCGGCGGTCGGCCTCGGTGTTGCGGTCGGCCATTGTGAACCAGTCATAGCCCTCCTGGCGGGTCAGTTCCGCGGCGCGATAGAGCAGATAGCGTTCCACGGTCTCGCGGTCGGTCAGGGTGTTGCCCTGGAAGGTGACGCGGTAGCGGTCGGCGCTGATCTTGAAATCGCTGTAGCCGCCGCTGGAGACATTCCGCGAGGCGGTCTGCAGAGGCTGGTAGGGCGTGGGGGTGGCGCAGGCGGCCAGGGAAAGCAGGGCGGCGGCGGCGAGGAGTAAGCGTTTCATCGGTACAAAGGGCTCCTTTGCCCTCATATGGGGTTGAAGTGCCTCAACTTTAAGAATGCGCGTCCGGCGGTCGCGTTGCCGGGGCGCGGAAGCATTTCTAGGAAGGTGATCTGAACCGCGGCTGAATGACCGGGAACCAAAAGCCACCCTTCGCCAGTTTTAGTCTACCACCTTTGCCAGGGCGAGGAAGCCGCAGCATGTACGTTGAATCCGCCGCGATCACCGACATCGACTACGACGAGACCCGCGAAAAGCTGTTTGTCCGCTTCGTGAGCGGCGAGAAATACATGTACGTCGGGGTGCCCTCGACCGTGCACCGGGCCTTTTCGGAGGCCGATTCCAAGGGCAACTTCTTCGGCCAGGAAATCCGCGACTGCTATCCCTACAACCGGTTGCCGGCCTAGCGGTCAGCCGGCATCGCAATTCCACTAACGGCCGAGCTTCCCCTCATCCAACCTCCTTCGGAGGCCACCTTCTCCCGAGGGAGAAGGACGCGGTGCCCATGTTCGGCTAGCGCGGGATGGCTTCCACCTCGACCGCCGTGGCCACCGCTCCACAACGCTCCCACATGTCCCGAACGGCGAGACGTTGCGGATCATTGCGATAGGCCTCGAATGCCGCCTCATCCGGGAAACGGAGAAGGTGGGTCTCTGATCCGCCGTCCACGGCGCGCACCCGTATCTCCAAGCGACCCCCATGTTTGGCGGCCAGGGGCAGGACCTTGGCCTCGTAGGCGTCGAACAGGGCAAGGTCTGCGTTGCGAAGGTCGATGGTGACCAGGCGCAGCACCCTCCTAGAACGCCTCCGCCGGCAGGCTCATCAGATTGGCCGAACCGCTCTTCAGCTTTGCCAGGTGCGCCGAGCCTTCCGGCGCGATGCGTTCGATGAAGTGGCGGGCGGTGATCAGCTTGTTTTTGTAAAAGGGGTTGGGATCGCGGGCGGCGACCTTGGCCTGGGCCGCCTTGGCGGTTTTGGCCCAGAGGTAGGCAAGCGCAGAGAGCGCGAACAGGTGCAGGTAGTCGTGGCTCGCCGCCCCGGCGTTGTCGGGATTGGCCAGGCCGTTTTGCATCAGCCAGGTGGTGGCGTCCTGCAGGCGTCCCTTGGCCTTTTGCAGGCATTCGATAAAGGGCTTCAGGGCTTCGTCCGCCTCGTTCTCGGCCGCGAAGGCGTCTAGCTCGGCGAAATAGGCCATCACCGCGCGGCCGCCCTTGGAGGCGAGTTTGCGGCCCACCAGGTCCAGGGCCTGAATGCCGTTGGTGCCTTCGTAGATCATGGCGATGCGGCTATCGCGCAGGTACTGGCTGGCCGGGAAGTGTTCAGTAAAGCCTGAGCCGCCGTGCACCTGCATGCCTTCCGAGGCGATCGCAAAGCCGCGGTCGGTGAGATAGGCCTTGATCACCGGGGTGAGCAGACCCAGGAGGTCGCCCGCCTTCTGGCGCATGGCTTCGTCCGGATGGTGCCTTTCCAGATCGGCCTGGAGGATGCCGTAGTAGAGCAGGGCCCGGCAGCCTTCGACGGTGGCCTTGGAGTCCATCAACATGCGGCGCACGTCCGGATGGACGATGATCGGATCGGCCGGGCCATCGGGGTTCTTGGGACCGGTGAGGGACCGGCCCTGCAGGCGGTCCTTGGCGAACTCGACGGCGGCCTGATAGGCGGCCTCGGCCTGAGAAAGGCCCTGCAGGCCGACGTGCAGGCGGGCCTCGTTCATCATGACGAACATGATTTTGAGGCCTTCGTTCTCCTTGCCGATCAGAAAGCCCGTGGCGTCCTCATAGGACATGAAGCAGGTGGCGTTGCCGTGGATGCCCATCTTCTCTTCGAGGCCGACGCACTTGGCGCCCTCGTTGCGCGGACCGACGCCGCCGTCCTTGGTGGGCATGAACTTGGGCACAATGAACAGGCTGATGCCCTTCACCCCCTCCGGCGCGCCCTCGATGCGGGCCAAAACCAGGTGAATGATATTCTCCGCCATGTCGTGTTCGCCGCCACTGATCCAGATCTTCTGGCCGGTGATGCGGTAGGTCCCATCGCCGTGGGGAACGGCCTTGGTGCGAAGAAGGCCAAGGTCGGTGCCGCAGTGGGGCTCGGTCAGGTTCATGGTCCCGGCCCATTCGCCGGTGGCGAGCTTGGGCAGATAGAGGTCCTTCTGTTCGTCCGTGCCGCCCTCGAGGATCGCCGAATAGTTGCCGTGGGTCAGGCCCGGATACATGCCGAACGCCATGTTCGCGGAGGACGAAGCCTCTGAGTAGGGGGCGTTGATGATGCTGGGCAGGCCCTGGCCGCCGTATTCGACCTTGGACGACAGGGCCGGAAAGCCGCTCTCGACCATCTGCGTATAGGCTTCCTTGAAGCCCTTGGGGGTGGTGACGGTGTGGTCCTTGGACCAGACGCAGCCTTCCTTGTCGCCGACGCCGTTCAGGGGCGCGAGCACGTCCTCGGCGAACTTGGCGCCCTCTTTGAGGATCTGCTCGACCACATCGATCGGCGCGTCGGCGAAGCCGTCAAGGTTGGAATAGTTCTCGAGTTCCAGAACCTCGCGCAGGACGAAAAGCTGGTCATCGATCGGAGCCTTGTAGGTCATGCTAAGATCCTTTGCGCGGCTAGCGCTAAAGAGAAGATCAGGAAGGGGACGCCTGGGACTCGCCGTCGATTCGCGCACGCAGCATCTTGTCATAGTCGTCGGCGCTGGGCAGCAGCTCGGGCCGGGCCTTGGCCAGCTGGGCTTCCAGGACCGCGCAGGTGGATTTCAGGTTCTGGATGGCGAGATCCATCTCGACCTTTTGGGCCTGCAGCTCGGCGATACGGCGCCGGAATTTGGTGAGGGACGCCGCCGCCTGGGCCGCGTGCATCTCGTCCTGGTCATAGAGGTCAAGCATGTCGCCGATCTCGGCGAGGGAAAAACCGACCCGCTTGCCGCGCAGGATCAGCTGAACCCGGGCCCGGTCGCGGCTGGAATAGATGCGGTTGAGGCCCTGGCGGGCGGGGCCCAGGAGGCCCTTGTCTTCGTAGAAGCGCAGCGACCTGGGGGTCACCTGAAATTCATTGCACAGCTGCCGGATCGTATAGGTCCGGTCGGGCCGTTTGCGGGGGGGTTCCATTTTGAATCTTCGTAGCCGGGGGGGGGTGGGTTACGTAAACGTAATCTTGGCTTACGTGAACGTCAATCAGCCCAGACTAATTTTATGGTTGGGCATGATCAGGCATGAAAAAGGGCGGAGGCTCGACGGCCTCCGCCCCTTCCGTGTCTTTAGCTGGTTAGGCCTGAATTAACGGCCGGTCGGCTGCAGATAGTTGGCGCTGACCCAACCCAGGCGATTGCCGCCCATGTCGACCCGGGCCCAGCTTCCGCTGTAGCCGAACACCTTGACGTTCTGGCCGGGCTGCAGGGTCGCGACCCTGGCGGCGCCGGTCGAGGGACGGGCGCGGACGTTGACGTTGGTCGTCGCCACGTGCTGGCCGTGACCGCGCTGGGCGGCGAGCTTACGCTGTTGCTGGCAGCCGACGTAGGAACCCGCGGCGGCGCCGGTGACAGCGCCGATCTCCGAGGAGTTCTTGTTGTCCGAGATATTGTTGCCGATGATGTTGCCGACAACCGCGCCGATGATGGCGCCATTGACCTGGCGGCTGCCTGAAGCGTCGCAGTTGACGACCGAGCCGATGCCCGAGCCGGTCTGGGCAAAAGCGGGAACGGCGGCCAGCGACGCAACAATGGCGGTGGCGGCCATGGTGGTGGTGAGGAACTTATGCATGACGTGATCTCCTTCTCGTCCGATGGTCTGGACACTAGACTTGGCTGTCTGAACGTTCTCGGAGCGGTCTGGTTATCCCGCGTTCATGTGGAAACGTCCGATTACGCAACTACCGTGTCCTCAGGGACACGGGTGGACAAGGCTTGAACCTTATCCATTGCAGACCCAAGCGTGCGGCGAGCCCAATGGTTCCGCTTGTCCGCTCCGACCTAGGTCTTGTCCTCGATGAGGGCAATCGCCCGGTCGAGACCAAAGATAGCCACGAATGAGCCGAATCTGGGGCCGGTGGTCTGGCCGAGCAGGACCTCGTACAGGGCGGTGAACCAGGCGCGCAGGGGCTCAAAGCCCGCGTCCTTGCCCGCCGCATAGACCTCGTTCTGGATCAGCTCCGCGTCCTGGCAGCCTAGAGGCAGGGCCTTGAACCGCGCCAGAAGGTCCAGCATGGCCGCCCGTTCCTGATCGGTGGGCGGGCGGAAGGCCTTCGCAGGCTTCACGAAGTCCTCGTAGTAATGAATGGCGTAGTCGGCCAGGCGGTCCAGCAAGGGTTGGGTCTGCGGGCTCGCACCCGGGATATAGCGCGACAGGAAGCCCCAGAGGATTTCCTTATCCGAGGCGTTGGCCGCGGAGACCAGGTTCAGCATCAGGGAAAAGCTGACGGGCGATCCGTATTGCGGCGGCTGGCCTGCGTGGACATGCCACGCGGGGTTGTCGAGGCGCTTGGCCTCCTCCTGGCCCTGGTAGCTGTCGAGGTGGGACAGGTACTCGTCCGTCGCCTTGGGGATGACGTCGAAATAGAGCTTCTTCGCCGACTTGGGGCTCTGGAACATATAGTAGGCGAGGCTTTCCGGGGCGCCGTAGCGAAGCCACTCCTCCATGGTTAGGCCGTTGCCCTTGGACTTGGAGATCTTCTGGTTGTTCTCGTCCATGAAGAGTTCGTAGTGGAAGGCTTCCGGCGGGGCGCCGCCGAGGATTTTGCAGACCTGGTTAGAGACGCGGACGCTGTCGATCAGGTCCTTGCCGCTCATTTCATAGTCGACCTCTAGCGCGGTCCAGCGGGTCGCCCAGTCGGGCCGCCATTGCATCTTCACATGGCCGCCGGTCACCGGAACCTCGGTCAGCGTCCCGTCCTCGTCGGCGAAGACGATGGTTCCCTTGTCGACGTGGCGCTCCAGGGTCGGGGCCTGCAGGACGCGGCCGCTCTTGGGGCTGATCGGCAGGAAAGGCGAATAGGTGGCCCGGCGCTCTTCGCCCAAGGTCGGCAGCATAACCTTCTGGATGTCATCGAAGCGCGCCAGGGCCCGCAGCAGGACCTCGTCGAACAGTCCGCCCTTGTAGCAGGCGGTCGAGGACAGGAATTCGTAGTCGAAGCCGAAGCCATCGAGGAAGTTCAGAAGCCGCGCATTATTGTGGTCACCGAAGCTTCTGTGCTCGCCGAAGGGATCGCGCACCGAGGTGACGGGCTTGTCGTGGTCTTCCTCCAGGATGTGCCGGTTGGGAACGTTGGTCGGGATCTTCCGAAGCCCGTCCATGTCGTCGGAAAAGACGATCAGCCGCGTTGGCAGGGCGTCGTCGGTGAGGGCGCGAAGGGCGCTTCTGACCATGGTCGGGCGGGCGACTTCGCCGAAGGTGCCCATGTGCGGCAGGCCGGATGCGCCATAGCCGCATTGGAAGGTGACGGGCTTTTTCAAGGCGTCGAAGGTCGCCACGGCCTCGGCGGCCTTGCCCGAGGCGATCAGCACGGCGGCCAGGTCGCGCTCGGCGTCGGTCAGGCGCAGGCGCAGGATGCGGGAGAGCAGCAGGCGGGCCTGCTCGAACGGCCAGGCCTTGGCCTCGCGGGCGAGGGGGGACAATCCTTCAAACATGGGGCGAGGCGGTAGCCGCTATCGCTCAATCCGGCAACAGGAACCGCCCCTGCAGGAGGGCGAGCGGGGTTCTGGCCTCATCCTGCCAGGCCTCGGCATGGACATTGGCGATCCGCCGGCCCAGGCGCTTGATCTGCGCGCGGGCGAAGGTCGTCTTGCCGCCGCGGCAGGGGCGCAGATACTCGACCGTCACCCCGATGGTGGCCGGAAGATCCTGGTGAGGGCGCTCCAGCCGAAGCCGCATCTGGGCGGCGATTTCCAGGAATGCGCCTACCGCCCCGCCGTGCAGGGCGGGAAGCCGGGGGTTGCCCAGGATATCCTGGGTGTAGGGCATCTCACAGACCAGTTCGCCGTCCTCCAGCCGCCCGCTGATCTGGAAGCGGCGGGCATAAGCCATGTCCTTCAGAATGCCGGCGATGGGATCGGTCATGCGGCGGATCCGTCGAGTTCGGTCATGACGAAAGTCGCCTGGGCGGTGGCGACCGGATGGCCGGGGTCATCGTGGAAGGCCGCGGCCCGCACAAAGGCGATGGTGCGGGTGCGCTTGTAGCAGTGGGCCTCCGCGATCAGCGCCTTTCCTGGCTCCGCCGGCCTCTGGTAGTCGATGCGAAGATCGAGCGTTGCAGTGAAGCCGGGACTGGCCATGCCGGCCAGGACCGCCAGCCCCGCGGTGTGGTCGAGGAGGGCGGTGACCGCGCCGCCGGCCAGGACGCCGGTGTCCTCATCGCCCGCCAGGTCTGCCGAGTAGGGCAGTTTGAGACTGCCGTTGTTGTCATCCATGGACACGAATTCAAAGCCCAGCGCGCGGGGATGGCCGGCGCCGCCCGGATAGGCTGTGCGCAGGAACTGATGGAACATGTCCTTGGTAATGGCGGTCATGGCCTGGGATAGATCAGCAACTGGGTGCAGCGGAAGAGGGCAATGGTCTTGCCGCTGGTCTCGTTGACTACCAGAGCGTCCCAGACCTGGGTGGTGCGCCCGCCGTGGCCGAGCGTCGCCTCGCAGGCGATGGTCTCCCCTTCCCGGGCCGAGGCCAGGAAGTTGGACTTCAACTCTAGGGTGGTGAAGCTGACCGCGCCCTCTGGCCGGGACGCCATGCAGCCGAATCCGCAGGCCGAATCAGCCAGGGCGATGACGCTGGCCGCGTGCAGAAAGCCGTTGGGCGCCATGTGCAACCGCTTGACCGCCAGCCTGGCGGCGGCGCGCCCGGGGCCGACCTCGCCCCACTGCATCTCCAGATGTTCCGGCAGATAGCCCATTTGCTTCTCCTGCTCACCCCTGGCCGCTCGCTCCGCCAATCGAAATTTTTGCCGCGGCTGTCCCTGGGTAAGGCAACCGGCGCCCCGCCCGGGCGGAAAGGCGAGTAAAATATGGCGATGTGGAAAGTTTTCGATTTGGCGGGAACATTGTGCGGCGCACCGCGTTTGTTGGGTCGTGGAGCCGCGAGACTGCTATGCGGCGCCGCAAAATAAGGGGGATGTGGTGGTCCAGCATTCGCTTGTAACCGTGGGATATCGGAGACACTCCGAAATCCTTTTGATTGCTCGCGGAATTGGACTCGACAAGAACCTTGCAGTGAATACGGTTGAAGCTTGACCTCGCGTTCGTTAGCGTGCGCGGCGTCTGTGGCTGGAAAAAAGACAAAGTGTGGCGCTGCCGCTACTTTCGGGCTATTCCAGCATTGATATAACACTGCTCGGCCACAAGGTCGTGTAGAGGGCAAGAGAGGGCTCTTGATATGAAACTCAAACTCATGGCGGGAGCCGCCGTCGCGGCGTTTCTTTCCGCTTCAGGCGCTTACGCGCAGGACGGATGGTACGTCGGCTTCGATCTGGGGTATGACGACCCCGGTCCGTGGAAGACCCATACGACCCGGAACATCACCCAGCCGACGTTGGTCGTTGGCACACCGGCGATTTTGGTGCCTAACAGCGCGCAACTTCCCGCAACGCCGGCCGGTGAAGCGAACCGCCTCGCCTATTCCTTCGAGTCCGACAAGGACTGGGTGGGCTTCGCGCGCCTCGGTTATCGTGTGGCTCCGAACTGGCGGGTCGAACTTGAGGTCGGCCAACGTCAGAACGACGTGCTCTCCGCGAGCGGCAATGGTCCCAGGAACGCGCAATTCACACCGAACGCCAGCGGACCGTTGAACGGCCGTGACAGCATCGCGGCCCCGAACACCGGCTTCTATTCGACCGGCCGCACTGTGACGGCGGGTACGGCCGTTGCGGCAGGCTCGGTCTACGATCTTTCGCGCCTGACCGGCGTCCGCGGCGACGTGAACATCCGGACGGTCGGCCTCAACGCCATCTATGATGTGATGCCTGATGGTCCGGTGAACCCCTTCATCGGCGCTGGCCTCGGCTTCGCCTTTATCGATTGGGAAACCCGCGGCACCTTCCCGGCCTCGATCCCGGTTAACACCGGCATCCGGATCGATGAGTCTGATGAAGCGGGCTATGCTCAGGCCCTCGCCGGCGTGTCGTTCCAGGTGAACGACCGCATGAACGTCGACCTGACCTACCGGTACATGCACACCACACGCTGGACCATGCAGGCCTATCTGACCCGTGGGCAGTCTGACGTTCCGGCGCTGACCGTTCCGTTCGGCGCTTCCGCCGTCGGCACCATCGGCCCCGGCACCTTCATGGGCAGCCGGTACGACCAGAGCCTGACGGTGGGTCTGCGGTATAACTTCGGCGAAGTCGCGGCCCCGCCGCCTCCCCCGCCGCCGCCGCC
>DGYN01000076.1:991-14792 GCA_002398405.1 Caulobacteraceae bacterium UBA5005 | reverse complement strand
CCCGGCGCAAGCCGGGACCCAGGTTTTTTTAGTAACAGGCATCGCGCCCGACGCCCCTGAAACCACCTTGACTCCCTCCACCCCCCACGCCCATGTTCTTGTTATGTTCATGGAGTAGGAAATGCCCAACTCTTCCCCCGAGGAAGTGCGCGCCGCCTTGCAGCCGGCCTTCGATCAAGCGGTCCGCATCGCGGCGACCAGTCCCCACCGGCTGCAGGAGCATATTGACGCCCGGCGCGCCGCCGACGCCCTCGACACCCTGGCCCGCACCCTGACGGGGCGCCCCCTCCGCTATCCGAAGAGTCCCTAGCCATGACCCAGCCCGAACGGCTCGGGCGCGAGCTTACCGGGGGCAGGGCGCTGGAGATCAAGTGCCGGGCCTGCCGCTCAGTCACCACCCTTTCCCGCGCCGTCGCCCTGGAGCGGTTCGGCGAAAGCGCCATGGTCGGCTATGTCCGCGAAAAGGCCCGCTGCGCCGCCTGCGGCAAGGGCGATTGCTTCATCCAGGTGATCGATGCGGCGCCGCCGGGCGCGGCCGGTCCCCCAGCGCCGCACCTCGCCCCCTTCCCGGTGGAGCGCATCACCTTCGCCGTCTGTCATGCGGCCCGCTGGTCGGTCTATGGCGGCTGCGACCCCTGCCGCGTCCTCAAAGCCCTCTATGCCGCCGGCGCCAACAGTCCGCCCGTCGCGCCGGGCCGGGTGATCCATAAGGCCTTCACGGACAGGAAACTCGTCTGCGCCCACTGCCGCACCCCGTTCGCGCGCGTCTCCATCTGCGCCGAGGGTCCCGCCCGGGATATCGCCATCTGGTCAGCCGGCGGCTAGGCTTGATCCATGTGCAACCTCTACAGCCACCTGAAAGGCCCCGAGGCCATCCGGGCCCTGGTCGGCGCCATGGACAACGCGGCGGGCAACCTCCAGCCCCTGCCGGGTATCTTCCCCGACTACGCCGCCCCCATCGTCCGCCACGGCCAAGGCGGAGGCCTCGAACTTACGACCGCCCGCTGGGGGATGCCGACGCCTGCCTTCGCTCTGAAGGGCCGCAACTCCGACCCCGGCGTCACCAACATCCGCAATACCATGAGCCCCCACTGGCGCCGCTGGCTGACCCCCGCCGCCCGCGCCCTCGTCCCCTTCACCGCCTTCGCCGAGCCCACCCGCGGCCCCGCCAATGAGGCCTGGAACGCCTGGTTCGCCCTTGGCGAAGACCGCCCGCTCGCCGTCTTCGCCGGCGTCTGGACCCCCTGGACGTGCGTCCGCAAGGTCAAGGAAGGCGAAGTCACCTGCGACCTCTTCGCCTTCCTGACCACCGAACCCAACGCGCAAGTCGCCCCCATCCACCCCAAGGCCATGCCGGTGATCCTGACCACCGCCGAGGAACGCGACACCTGGCTGCGGGCGCCGTGGGAGGAGGCCAAGGCCCTGCAACGGCCGCTGGCGGATGGGTTGCTGAAGATGGTGGCGGTCGGGGCGCTGAAGCAGGACGGGGAGGCGGGGGCCTAATACGTCGACACCTTACATATTCACCATTTGCCGAAGCGCCCGGTGAATTGGTCAATAGGTATGGTGTCGATGCATTCCGCCAGATGCGACCGTATCCAGCACCTGGCCCTGGCCCATCGCCACTATGGCTACCGGCGGATCGGCGCGCTGCTGCGGCGCGAGGGCTGGAGCGTCAACGCCAAGCGCGCGTGCCGGGCCGCGTTGTCGGGACCGGCTCCGTTGGCCTCCACGCTCCTTCGATGTCCTGCTCAAACGTTCGCCATTGGGACTCGACCGACCCGGGGCGCTTGCCGTCCAAGGCTCCCCACGACCCCAGTGCGCGAACCGATGGCCTCCACTGGCCTGTCCGCGTGGCGCGCCAGGCAGGGTTATCGCACAGCCAGCAAGGGCCGGGCTTGAACCAGGCCTCAGCTTGCCCGTCCGTTGTCAGCTGCGCAAAAATCCAGGCCGTGGAGATCGCCTTCAAGTCCCGATCGGCGATGCTCCCCTTCGCGGCCCTGGCCCATATGACCGGCGTGTCGGAAGATCTCAACCGTTCGCCCAGCGCCGTCTCGGACGGTGCGTCCAAGCCTTCGAGAACGACAAGCAAGTCACGGGACTCCGCCTGCAGGCGCTCAAGCCCGAGCCCGTCGATCGGAGTCCTTCCCAGCTCACCCCCGGTCATCACCATGCGGATCGACCCGGCGCCCAACGATCCGTCGCCAACACCGACCCGGTCGCTCACATGAACGGCCCACCCAGGGTAATACACAGAAGGCGCCTCCACCCGGCCGAAGTGGGCGCGGCAGGCCGTTAGGTTTTCTAGGCTCCCTGCGTCGGACGCCACGACCCTGAAGCCGTGGCTGGCCCAATGGCGAACCAAACTCTCCTGGTCGCTGAAGCCGCCTTGATAACCCCACAGGACTTCGCCTCTCGGGGTCTTGAGCGCCGCCGGATGGATCGCCGAGCACCCCGACCCGTCGCGCACATGAGCTACCGCGTAGGCGCCGGGCGCGCCGTAATCCTTTGGAAACTCACGAACGCTCGCACATCCGGCTAAAACCAGCGCCACGAACAAAAGCCGCCACATCCGCTTGGTTCCTGCTCCCGGCGTCAAGGGTTCCTTGTTTGTTCGCTCAAGTCAACGGCGATCGATACGTGGGCCGCCGCCTGGCGGGGTGAGTTCTCCGAAGTACCCATCGGTCCCATCATCTGCTCGTGGCGGAAGCTTCAAAGGCAGCCTTAGTGTGTTTTCATATGGCGTTACGGATTTGGTGCTGAGCTCTTGTTCGGTCATATTCAATGGGCGCTTGCTCCCATACCGCGGCCCTACGTGCAGCATGATCGCGTGAAACAGCCGTTCAGCCGGCGTCATCTTGAATCTTGTCCCGTTCAGACCATCCACTGTGATGTCGCTCCCCGAAACGAATACCCGGGTGTCGTCCTTATTTTTCAACCCCGGCAAGGTCACCTCGCCCCCTCGCGCCTGATCAAGGGATCGCATGTCCGGCAGCATTGCCGCCGATCCACTAGGTGGGGGGCTTAGAAAAGTGGACAATCGATCGACGGAGATCGTCTGGGGTAGCTTGTTGAGCCGGATGAGCTCATCCGAATAGTCTTGCGAGCGGGGGTTGTTGTCTGCCGGCGACCGGTTTGTCGGGACGATATTGCCCTGCGCATCAAGGTCGAACTGTACTTTCGACAAAGTGTTCAGATCCTTGAGCAGTCCAGCTTTGGTGGCTTTGTTCGGCAGGTTGACGATACAGGCCTGCAAGTCAGCCATGCTGGGCGCGCCTTGGCCCGCCGGAGCGCTTCCACTTATTGGATTTGCCCCGGGACCCAGGACGGTTGTGAAGGGCGAGGCCAGGATGTTCGTCGCGCCGAACTGTGGCGCTCCCTCAGAAACCCATTGCCCTAGCCATTCTCTCAAGCCCTTGTTGGTCTTACCCATCGACGATCTCCTCGCTCACCCATCTCGAGCGCAGAGTGGCGGAAGCGGTCAGGGAACGCGAGCGGCGCGACGTGGCGAAAATTAGTTGCGATGTGGGGAAATTAGACTTTCAGGACTGGCTCACTCCGCGCACCTCCAGCCCTCCCGGGCAAGTGCAGCTTCGCGGCCCCGCTTCACACCCCGCTTGCGCCATCGCCCGCACTCAACAAGTATGTGTCACATACAATTTGCGCCGCTCACTTTGGGAGGGGAGACGTGACGCTCACCTCTATCCGCGCCATCCTCATGGCCCTGATCGCCTGCCTCGTCCTCACCGCCCCTCCGGCGCTCGCCCAGCGCGCCCCCACCTACGCCGCCCTCGACCCCCGCGGCGACCTGCCCAACATCCAGCGCATCCCGCTCTCCCCCCGCATCGCTGACCTCTCGGATAAACGCATCTACATCGTCCAGTCCTGGGACGGCGGGCGAGGGGGGTTTGATCCCATCGCCGCGGACCTGACCGCCCGCCTGACCGTCCGCTTCCCCGGCGTGAAGGTGACGCTCAAGGAGCGCAACGTCCGCTATTCGGAGGACGACCCGCGCCTCTGGGCCGAGATGCAGGCAGGCGCCGACGCCTTTGTCTATCTCGTGGCCCCGTCCTCCTCGACCACCTCCTACGCCTTCAAGTGGAGCGCCAAGCTGGAGAAGATGGGCCTGCCCGGAACCGTCGTCTTCTACGACACCCTGTTGTCGGTCCGCGACACCACCAACATCCGCGAGGGCGCCCCGGTGCGCTCCACCGCCTTTGCCTATCCGATCTCGACGATTCCCGCCGCCAGGCGCGCCGCCCAGGTCGAGGAGGTGATCGAAAACCTGCGCCGCCCCCTGACCCCTGAGGAAACCCGCAAGGACATCGTCCCGCCCCCCGTCCGCCCCAAGGTCGCGGTCACCGGCGACCTCGCCCGCGTCCAGGCCTATTTCCACGACCAGGGCTGGACCGACGGCCTGCCGGTCATCCCGCCGACCGAGGCCGCCGTGGCGGCCATGCTCAAGGGCACCAGCCACAAACCGGACGAGCTGGTCTCAGACGCCTTCATGCCCGAAAGCCTGAAAGTCACCGTCCGCCACGTCGCCATTAACGCCGTCATGGCCGGGTGCGAGCCCAAGCACATGCCCGTCCTGCTGGCGGCGGTGGAAGCCGCCGGAAAGTGGAACCTCAATTCCATGCTCCGCTCCACCAATTCCTTCGCCTTCATGCAGGTGGTCAACGGGCCGATTGCGAAAGAGATCGGCATGAACGGCGGGGTCAATGCGGTGGGGCCCGGCAACCACGCCAACGCCACCATCGGCCGGGCCTTCCGCATGTTCATCATCAACTTAGGGGGCGGCCAGCCGGGCCTCAACATCATGGCGGTGATAGGCAATAACGCGAACTATTCCATGGCCTTCGCCGAGAACGAAGAGGAAAGCCCCTGGCCCTCCTTCGCGGAAGGCAAGGGCTTCAAGAAAACCGACTCGACCCTCACCCTCTTCAGCGGCGGCTGGGCCCACTCCGGCAATTTCTCGGAAGGCACGACGCTGGCCGACGCGGCCCTGGACATGGCCCGCTACCAAATCCCCTCCGGCGCCCTCCTCATCATCTCCCCCAAGCGCGCCGAGGATCTGCACCGCCAGGGCCTGACCCGCGAGGCCGTCAAGGAAACCCTCTGGCGGGAATCCACCAAGACCGTCCGGGAACTGCGCCGCACCGGTTTCCGCGACAACGCCGACCTCGCCGGTAAAGCCGATACCGACCGCCTCCCGGTCTACGCCAAGGGCTCGATCGAGGTCGTCGTCGCCGGCGGCGACGGCGCCCCCATGATGCAAGCCTGGAGCTTCTACCGCCCCCAAACCATCTCCGTAGACAAGTGGCGGTAGGGTGTAATTCGGTGACAGTGCACTAATTAGCTTCTTCGGACCGGTGTATCTGGCCCGCCGCTGCTGGCGGCTAATTAGTGCACTGTCACCGAATTACATTCTCCGGCGCCTGCTCACGCCCCCTCCCCAAACAAGTATGTCTCACATACAATTAGCGCCTCACTTGGGAGGGTGACGTGATGCTGAAGCCTATCTGTGCGGCCCTGGCCGCCATCCTGCTCACCGCCGCCGCCCCGGCCGACAACCGCACCGACGCGCTCGCCCCCATCGTCGAGCCGCCGACCCTGATCGCGCTCGGCTTCGAATGGCCTATTCTGGGCGACGCCAACCGTAACGCCACCGTGGCGCTCGCCTACCGCAAGGCCGGCGAGACCGCGTGGAAAGAGGGCCTCCCCCTCCTGCGCATCGGCGGCGAGGAAATCCGCAGCGGCGCCTCGTTCAATATTGTGACGCCCCACATGTTCGCCGGCTCGGTCTTCGATCTTACCCCCGACACCGCCTACCAGGTCCGCCTGACGCTGACCGATCCTGACGGCGTGCGCGGCAAGCGCGAGCACATCTTCACCGCCAAAACCCGCGCCGAGCCCAGGCCGGCGGCAGGCGGCGCGACCTATCACGTCTATCCCCGCGACTGGACCGGCCCCAAGCTCGAGCCCAATTTCAACAGCCTGCTGGCCGCCTACAATACCGGCGCCAATGGGGCGGACTTCGTCAATTCCTTCGTCCCCCGCGTCAAAGCCGGCGACACCATCCTCATCCATCGCGGCCTCTATAAGGACAACCGCCGCCAGTACGCCGGCGGCAATTCCACCCTGTTCGACGGAACCATGTACCTCACCGCCGACGGCACGGCGGAAAAGCCCATCGTCATCAAGGGGGCAGGGGACGGCGAGGTGATCTTCGACGGCGATGGCGCGGCGGTGCTGTTCGACCTGTCGGCCGCCGACCACAACTATTTCGAAGGCATCACCGTCCGCAACGTCGACACCGCCTTCATGCTGGGCCGCAAGCGGATGCTGGGCTCGGTCGGCTTCACCCTCAAGCGCTCCAAGCTGGAGAACATCGGCCGGGGCGTCTTCACCGATTTTGGCGGCGCGCAGAACTTCTACATCGCCGACAATGTCTTCGTCGGCCGCAACGACCCCGGCCACCTGATGGGCTGGATCGGCCGCACCTGGCAGGGCAGGCCCGGTTTCCCCCAGCCCCTGCTCAGCGAATATGCGGTGAAAGTCTACGGCTCGGGCCACGTCATCGCCCACAACCGACTGGCCAACTTCCACGACGGCATCGACCACGCCACCTACGGCAATCCGGACGACTGGCCCAAGACGCCGCGAAACCGGATGCCGGTGGCGCTGGATATCTACAACAACGACATCACCAACGTGGACGACAACTGCATTGAGGCCGACGCCTCCATGCACAACGCCCGCATCCTTAGGAACCGCTGTTTCAACCACGCCCACCGGGCGCTCTCGACCCAGCCGGCCCTGGGCGGCCCGATCTATTTCGTGCGCAACATCGTCTATCACGCGCCGGAGGGCGGGGCGCTCAAGCTCACCGCCGGATCGGCCGGGGTGCTGATATATAATAACACCTTCCTCTCCGAGGTCGTGCCCATGGGGACGGTCTCCAACGTCCACTTCCGCAACAACCTGGTGCTCGGCCAGAACGCCTCCATCGGCGGCCAGGCGGCAGGCCCCGCCGCCGGTCCGGAGATCCTTGCCGTCGACACCGCCACGGCCTACAGCTCCTCCGACTACAACGGCCTGCGCCCCAACCCCGGCGCCCCCAGCGCCTTCGCCTGGCGGGGCGCGAAATTCCCCACCTTAGCCGCCTACGCTGACGCCATCGGCCAGGACAAACACAGCGTCCTCATCGACTGGAACGTCTTCGAGAAGGCCTCCGCCCCCGACCGCGCCGACCCGACCAAGCTCTACCGCGCCGCCGATTTCGACTTCCGCCTGCGCGCCGGTTCCGCCCCCATCGACAAGGGAATCGCGCTCCCCGGCGTCACCGATGGTTTCACCGGTTCAGCCCCCGACCTCGGCGCCCTGGAAAATGGTCAGCCCCCGCCAGTCTACGGCCCGCGACCCTAGCGCGCCGCCGCCTTGCAAAAATCTGCAATCGATTTTACGAACAGGTCTTCAACTGGTTGATCTTGGGTAAAACCACATGCGCCGCCTCACCGCCCTGGCCCTAGGCCTAAGCCTCATCGCCTCCACCGCCTTCGGCCACCACGGCGTCAACAAGATGTTCGACCAGGACAAGCGCGTCACGGTCACCGGCAAGATCGACAAGGTCTCCTGGATCAACCCGCACATCTACTTCACCGTCCTCGTCAACGAAGGCGGCGCGATGAAAACCTACCGGGTCGAATCCGTGCCGATCAATTTCGCCCGCAAGGCCGGCATCACCAGCAAGGACCTCCTAGGCGACGGCCGCCCGGCTCAGGTCACCATGAAACCCTCGCGCACCGATCCGCTGCTCGGCTTTTCGACATCAATCAAATACGCCGATGGCCGCGTCATCAGCTTCTCCGGCTTCAACGAGTAGGTCCGATGCGCAAGTTCACCACCCTCGCCCTGATCGCCCTGCTCGCCACCCCCATCGCCGCCGAAGCCCAGAACCGCGCCTCTCGCAATCGCGACCTCACCGGCACCTGGGACAACGGCAACGGCGTCCCCTTCGTCGACGGCAAGATGGACGACAAGGGCAATGTCTGCGTCCTGCGCTGCGGCGGACCGGAGGATCCGGAAAAAGCCGCCTTCGTCGCCTCGATCATGCAGCCCGAAGTCATTCCCTATAAGCCCGAGCACAGGGCCAAGGTGGCGGAGCTGCGCCGCACCCAGGTCACCACCGACCCGGCGCTCCGCTGCGGCAATCCCGGCGTCCCGCGCATCGGCATGCCCGACCAGATCGTCCAGACGCCGACGCGGATGGTCTTCCTCTACGACGACCTTTCGGGAAGCTTCTGGCGCGTCGTGCCCACCGACACCCGCAAGCACCGCGAAGATTCCGAACCGAGCCTCCTGGGCGACGCCGTCGGCTGGTGGGAGGGGGACACCTTCGTCGTCGAGTCCGTCAATTTCACCGACGAGTCCTGGCTGACCGACAACGGCGCCTTCCACTCCGACAAGATGAAGGTCACCGAACGTTTCCGCCGCGACGGCGAAAAGCTGCACTACGAAGCCATCGTCGAGGATCCGGAAGTTCTTTCCGAGCCGTGGAAGAAGCGTCCGCGCTACGCCAAACTCATCAAGGGTGATCTCCTGCAGCCGCCGCCCTGCGTCGAACAAAGCATCGCCAGCATGCCGGACCTTAGCGACTTCCACCCCAATCCGCGGTAGATTGCGCGGAACCAATGGCGTGGCGTGGCGCTTGCTGTTGATCGGTAGGGACCACAATGCACGCGTTGCTCGCTCAGTCGGACCAGATGCTTGCCGCCGCTATCGATGTCGCCCCCTGCGGCGACGAGGCTTTCCACGCCGCGCTTGAGGCCCTGCCCGCGCCGATCTACGTCACCGATGAGAACGGCGTCATCACCTACTACAACAAGGCCTGCGTCGGCTTCGCCGGCCGCCGCCCCGCCGTTGGCAAAGACCGCTGGTGCGTCACCTGGAAGCTTTACACCGAGGCCGGTGAGTTTCTGCCTCACGACCAATGCCCCATGGCCCGGGCAATCGAAACGAAACAGGCGCTTCGCGGCCTGACCGCGGTGGCCGAGCGTCCGGACGGGACGCGGGTGACTTTTACGCCCTTTCCAACCCCGCTCTATCGGGACGGTGTCTTCATCGGCGCAGTCAACATGCTCGTCGATGTGACCGAGATCCGGCAAATCGACGAACTGCGCGCAGAGGCCAGCCGAGCGCGGCGTCTGGCCGGCAATATGGGCGACCGCCAGACGATCGACGCCCTTTCCGATTTCGCCGAAGAATGCCAAGCAAAGGCGGACGCTCTCGAAGCATCAGCCCACTAGGCGAGGTCGCATGGCTAACCGATGGCTCGTGAAATCGGAGCCCCACGTCTATTCGATCGATGATCTGAAAAAGGACGGCAAGACCGTTTGGGACGGCGTCCGCAACAATGCCGCGGCCTTGCATCTCAAAGCCATGCAGATTGGCGACGAGTGCTTTTTCTATCATTCGAACGAGGGCAAGGCGGTCGTCGGGATCGCCAAGGTCGTCAGGACCGCGTTCCCGGACAAAAGCGATCCGGCCGGCCGCTTTGTCGCGGTCGAACTCGGCTACGGCCGCCACCTCAAGACGCCGGTCACCCTGGCGGAGATCAAGGCCGAACCCGCACTGGCCGACATGAAGATGCTGCGCGAAAACCGCCTGTCGGTCTCTCCGGTGCGCGAGGCCGAATGGGACCTGATCCTGAAGCGGGCGGGCGGCTAAGCCTCCACCGGAAGCCAGTGCTCAAGCCATCCGCCGTCCAGCTTGAAGGGCGCCGGATAGAGTTGGAAGTCTGGGCTGTTGACGATCCTGCGCCCCGATTGGGGCAGGCGGTTTGCCCGGATTTCGGTCTCGGCGGCCATCATCTGCAGGTGCAGCGGCTCAGCGGTGAGCGCTTGGCGAAGCACCAGCCACTTTCCGGCCGGCAAGGACCAGACCTCGAAACCTTCAGGCAAGGTCGCCTGATCCGTCACTCGCACCCCCGCCAGATGTTCAAACACTCCCGCGGTAAGGTCCCGATCGCGAAAAGCGCCGATGGTCTCCGTTCCGGACTGGCCTGGAAAGCCGAACTGCTGGACCGCCCGTTTCCAGAGTTCGGCGACCTCCACATAGGTCTTGGGCTCGAAACGGGCGCTGAGGCCCGCGAGGTTGATGGCATCGCAGTATTCCTCGCGTTCGATGAGGGTCGGCGCCGGAAGCATGGGGGTTTTCCTTTTGCGAGCGAGGGGAGTGGGCGCGCCGCGCGCCTCGCCGGGGGAGACGCCGAAGGCGCGGCTAAAGGCGCGGGTGAACGCCGACTGCGAGCCAAATCCGCTGGCCAGCGCCAGCTGTGCGAGATCGACGTTGTCCTTGGCCAGACTTGCGGCCGCGACCTCCAGCCGGCGTCCCCGCACGAACGCCATCAGGCTCTCTCCCTTTCGCGCCCGGAAACGGCGGGCGAGGTGCGCGGCCGAACCGCCGCACGCCTCGGCGATGATCTCGGAGCTTAGAGGTTCAAACAGGTGGGTCTCGATATAGCGATCGATGCGCCCGGCCTCGGCGGACCTTGCCGCCTCCTGTGCCAATCCGTAGCCGGCCGGTCCTCGCCCCATGGCCGTCTTCTGCCAGAACCCCTGGGTCCGGTCTTGACCGTTTTTGCTCCATTTGCCGCGGCTATGCGCTTTGAGAGGACGTGCTAAGACGGGCCAAACAAGCGTTTCCAAGCGCTGAGTCTTTCGGGAGGACCATATGCTGCATCGAGCGTTTGCGGGTATCACGGGCCTTGCCATCGTGACGATCAGCGCCACTATCGCGCTCGCCCAGCCCCCCGCCGCGCCCGATGGCGCCGCGCTCTACGATCGCCGCTGCAAGATGTGCCATGAGCCTGCCCAGGACCGTGCGCCGGGCCGCGAGCAGTTGGGTTATAAGACCCAGGCCGAACTCGTCACCGCCATGAACACCACCATGGCGCCGATGTCCGGAGGCCTTTCCGACCTCGACAAGCGCGCCATCGCCGCCTTCCTATCGCCCCAGACCGCGGCGTCTCTGCAGCAACGCTCCCAGGCCACCGCACCGCCCGCTGGAGGCCGTGGGGGACGCGGCCCCGTTGTCACCGTCGATACGGTCTGCGCGGTCAATCCGCCGATCGTGGAGACCAAGTCCGACTGGATCGGGGCCACCGGCTCGGCGCCTGGCCCGCGATATCAGCCCAACCCGGGCATCAAGGCGGCCGATGTCGGCAAACTCAAGGTCAAGTGGGCCTTCACCATTTCCCAGGGCAACAGCCAGCCTTCGGTGGTCGGCGACTGGCTGTGGATTTCAGGGTCGGGCCGTCTCTACGCCCTGGACACCAAGACCGGTTGCGTTCGCTGGCGGGTGGACGGGATTGCCTCGCGCACCACGCCTAGCCCGGTGAAGTCCTCGATCTCCCCCAGCGGCTGGGCCCTGATCGTCGGCCAGCGCAACCGCGTGGTCAAAGCCTTCGACGCCGCCACCGGCAAGGAACTGTGGGCCAGCGCCGAGCTGGAAAACCACCGCGTCTCCGGGATCACCGGATCACCCATCGTGGCTGGGAACCAGGTCTTCGTGCCGATCACCTCGGTGGAGGAGGCGACCAGCGGCCAGCCGTCCTATCCCTGCTGCAATTTCCGTGGCTCGCTCGTCGCCCTCGACCTTTCCACCGGCAAGACCCAGTGGAAGAGCTTCACCATCACCGAGCCCATGCGGCCGATCCGCAAAAACTCGGCCGGCACCCAGCTGACCGGTCCCGCCGGGGCGGCGATCTGGTCGGCGCCCACGGTCGATCTGAAGCGAGGTCTGGTCTATGTCGCGACCGGCGATTCCTACACCGACGCCCCGACTGTCGGGGCTGACGCCATCCAGGCCTATGAGATGAAGACCGGCAAACTGCGCTGGAACCATCAGGTCACCGAGAACGACAACTTTATCATGGGCTGCACCGGACCCTCGGGACCCGGCACCAACTGCCCGACGCCCCTTGGTCCCGATTACGATTTCGGCGCCTCGCCGGTGCTCTTCAAACTGCCCAGCGGCAAGGAAGTGGTCCTCTCCGGCCAGAAGAGCGGCATCGTCTACGGGATGGAGCCCGAGACCGGGAAGATCATGTGGGAAACCCAGGTCGGGGCCGGTAGCGCGCTGGGCGGCATCGAGTGGGGCATCGGCGCGGACACCCGCTACCTGTTCGCCCCCAACGCTGACATCGTGAACCTCTACGACGCCTATCGCCGCCCGCGCGGCAAGGCGACCATGGCCGAGGCCCAGCCTCCGGGCCGCCCCGGGATGACCGCCGTCAATCCGGCCAACGGCAAGATCGTCTGGCATGTGCCGACGCCGCAGAACGAATGCACCTACAAGCCGCCCGCCTATCCGGACGCCTGTATCGGCGCTAACTCCGGCGCGCCGGCAGCCATGCCCGGCGTGGTGTTCGCGGGCTCCACCGACGGGATCTTCCGCGCCTATGACGCGCGCAACGGCAAGGTCCTGTGGAAGTTCGACACCGTCGCCCAGACCTACAACACCACCAACGGCGTGCGCGGCCAGTTGGGCGGCGGCATGGACGGCAACGGCCCGACCATCGCCCAGGGCATGGTGTTCGCCACGTCGGGTTTCGACGGCGCGTCCAACTATGGCTCGACTGGCGGCGGAGCCAATGTGCTCCTGGCGTTCACAGTGGACGGCAAATAGCGGTGACGGCGTTCAAGGGCGCCTGCCATTGCGGCGCGGTTCGCTTCGCGATCGACGCGGCCTTGACCGAGATGACCACCTGCGACTGCACCCTGTGCGTCAAGAAAAACGCCCTGATGATAAAGGTGCATGAGAGCGAACTGGCCGTCACGGCGGGCGGAGAGTCCCTGGCGACCTATCGCTGGAATACCGGCGTCGCCCAGCATCACTTCTGCACGACGTGCGGTGTCTACACCTTTCACCGCAAGCGGTCGGACCCTGCCTACTTTGGCGTCAACGTCTTCTGCCTCGAGGGTTTCGATCCGGCGAGCCTGCCGATCCGCGCCACCGACGGAATCGGCATGTCTGTAGGGCCCGGGGTCTAGCGCGAGGCCCGGGGCGCCGCGGTCTTGGCCGCCGCCGCGGCGTCTTCCTGGCGGGCGCCGGCGAGAATGCCCTCAAGGCCGTAGTTGCCCTCGTGGCAGGCGTATTCGTAGACGCCCAGGGCTTTGGCGAATTCGTACTCGCCGCCCCAGGGCTGGGCCCAGGTGGTCGGGTCCTCGACGGTGAACTGATAGAGAAGCCGGTCTTCCGCCGCGCGGGTGAACTTCTCGGTGACCTTCAGGTTCTCGGACGATCCGCGCAGGTTCTGGCGGGGGTGGTAGTTGGTGGTCTCCATCACAAGCGTGTCGCCTTCCCACCAGGCGACGCTGTCGCCCATGTAGGGGCGGATGCCATCCGAGCGGTGTTTGGCCTGCGCCTTGCCGGCGACGATCGGCACGATGCGCACGTCGTGGACCATCTCAACCCAGATCGCGACCGACTCCTTCGACTGCACGAACTGGTAATTGTTGTTGTACAGCTGCGACTGCATGATCGGGCCGGAGCTCTGGCCGAAGGACATGATGCAGCGCTCGCCCAGGGATCGGCCCTCAGGGTTGTCATTCTGGCCGGGACGGGCGGCGGCAGTGCTGCCTTCACCCTCGTCGGCAGCGCGGCGAGCGACCGGCATCGGCCTGCCATCGGCGCGAGGCGGGATGCGGCCATTGGCCGGGAAGGTGATCATGGAGGTGCGGGCCTCGCCGTTCACCCGGATGATGCGGTCGCCCGGATCGGTCCAGCCGGCGTTGTA
>DGYN01000076.1:366-846 GCA_002398405.1 Caulobacteraceae bacterium UBA5005 | reverse complement strand
GTCCAGCCGGCGTTGTAGCCGCAACCGGCGCCCTGGGAGCCGGACTGACACTCGTCCAGGTCGTTGACCCCCTTGTTCTGGTCCGTCGGGGCGCGCAGGCGGCGGTTACGGGCGTCAGTAGCGCCTTCGATCTGTTCCGCCTCTTCCTTGGTGTAGGCGCGGCGATCGCCAAACTTCGGGTCGCGCTCCAGGCGGCTGGTGGTGGCGTTGGTCCAGTTGCCTTGCAGGTCGGGAACGCCCCAGGACAGGCGCGGCGCCTTGTAGGCGGCCGCAGCCTTGGCGGCAGGCTTGGCGTCGGCCCCATGGGCCAGGGCTGGCAGGGATACAGCGGCCACCGCCGCGAGCACGATCCAGGTCTTCATAATTTCCTCCCTCTCATGCCGGCTTTGCGCGACACATTTCCTTGTATTCTAGACTTCTCCGGGCAAGTTGCATATCCCGCAGCGGAATCTCCCTATAGTCAAAAGCTTGCCCGTTCCG
>DGYN01000076.1:0-235 GCA_002398405.1 Caulobacteraceae bacterium UBA5005 | reverse complement strand
GCTTGCCCGTTCCGGCCGTCGAGGATGTCCATGAAAGCGTGTTTCATCTGCGGGTCGGAGAGCTCCAGCCTCGCCTCGAGCAAGGACCGTCATGGCCAGCCCCTGGACACCAGGGTGTGCGATGGCTGCGGCCTGGTGTTCAACGACCCCGTGCCGACCGACGCCGAACTCAAGCAGTTTTACTCGGTGGACTACCGCCGCGATTACAAGGGGACCCGCCTGCCCCGCGTGCGTC
>DGYN01000002.1 GCA_002398405.1 Caulobacteraceae bacterium UBA5005 | reverse complement strand
GCGGTGGCCGGCGCCGGCCAGGGCGTGACGCAAGGCTCCCACGATCAGGCCACGCACCAGGGTGGGATCACGGAAGCGGACCTCCGCCTTGGCCGGATGGACGTTGACGTCGACGAACTTGGAATCGAGATCGATATAGAGGGCGGCGGCCGGGTGGCGGTCCCGCGCCAGATAGTCGGCATAGGCGCCGCGCAGCGCTCCCTGCAGCAGCCGGTCGCGCACCGGACGGCCGTTGACGAACAGATACTGGTGAGCCGCGTTGCCGCGATTGTAGGTCGGCAGGCCCGCATAGCCGGAGAGGCGGATCCCGTCGCGCACCTGGTCGATGAGCAGGGCGTTTTCCTCGAACTCGTGGCCAAGGATGGCGGAGAGGCGGGCCAGCCGCCCGGCGGGCCCCGGATGCTCGGCGGAAAGGCGCAGGGTCTTCTTGCCGTCGATATCGAGGGAAAAGCCGACCGCCTCGTGGGCCATGGCCTGGCGCTTGACCTCCTCGGCGATGGCCAGGCTCTCGGAGCGCTCGGACTTCATGAACTTGAGGCGGGCGGGGGTTGCGTAGAACAGGTCGCGCACCTCGACCCTCGCACCATGGTCGCCGGCGAAGGGGGCCGGGCCGATCTCGCCCACCGCTCCGCCCTCGACCAGCAGGCCAAAGGCGTCGGCGCCTTTCGTGCGGGCGGCCAACGATAGACGGGCGACCGAGCCGATGGAGGGCAGAGCCTCGCCGCGGAAGCCCAGGGTCTCGATGTGCAGCAGGTCCCATTCGCCGGCCGCGTCGGGGCTGAGCTTGGAGGTGGCGTGGCGCTCTACCGCCAGCGGCAACTCCTCGCGGCTGATCCCCGAGCCGTCGTCAGAAACCAGGATGCGGGCCAGGCCCCCCTGTTCGACCTGGACCTCGATACGCGAGGCGCCGGCGTCGATGGCGTTTTCCACCAGTTCCTTGACCGCGCTCGCCGGGCGCTCGACCACCTCGCCGGCGGCGATGCGGTTGACGGTGGCGGAGGGGAGGCGGCGGATGGGCATGTTTTCGCCAATGTCGGGTCTTAGGCCAAGGTTTGCTAGGCCGATTCTTCAAGGGGGGAAGGGATGCGGTGGATCGTTCACGGCGCGATGGCGCCCATTCTGGCTTTTGATCTTTCCGCCTCGGCCCTCGCCCAGGACCCGCCGGTCGACGCCGAGGACACCCTGGTCGAAGAGCTGATGGTCAAGGCCAAGCGCCCGGGCCCGGCGATGTGGAAGGTCTCCGACGCCGACTCGGTGGTCTGGGTGATGGGCGTTCCCGACGCCCTGCCCAAGGGCCTGGATTGGGATCACACCGAGCTCAAGGCCAAGCTCACCAAGGCCAATGTGGTGATCGCCGGGACGCGGCTTAGGGTCAACATCTTCAGCCTGCTCAACATGTTCCTGTTCCAGCGGGACAAGTTCAGCGGGGACAAGCCGTTCGTCGAGGCCGTGCCGCCGGACATGCTGGCCCGCTACAAGGCGGTGGCCGGCCGCTCCGACCTCATCGAGCGGGCGCCGAACATCAAGCCGGTGATGGGCGCCATAGCGGTCGCCGGCAATTTCAGCCGTCAGCTCGACATGCAGGCCCGCGAGCCCGAGCGCTCGATCCGCCGCGACGCCCTGTTCCGGGTGCGGGTCCAGGAGGCGGGGGAGACCAACCTCGTCGACTTTCTGAAGATCTTCCAGGCCATGCCCCGGGAGACCGAGCTTGCCTGTCTCGAGGACGCCCTGCGTCAGGCCGAAGCCGGTCCTGAACGGATGCGCGAAGCGGCGCGCGGCTGGGCCCGCGGCGATCTGCGCGTCGCGGTCTCCGCCGAGCGCGGCTGGGAGAGATGCATCGCCAAGGATCCGCAGATCGCCAGGATGGTCGAGGAAAACCTCACCGCGGTGACCGGCGCGATCACCAAGGCGCTGGAAAAGCCCGGGCACGCGGTGGCGATCGTCGAACTTAGACCGCTGCTGGCGCAGAACGGGGTTCTGGTGCGGTTGAAGGCGACGAGCAGGGTGACGATCACCGCCCCGGACGCTCCCGGCCTGGAAGACGAGCCTTAAAGGCCGGGAAGCTTGAAGCCGCGCTTTTCCGGCGGCGGCGGGGTGCGCGGGATAGTCACCGGCTGGCCGCCGGTCAGGCCCTGCAGGCGGCGGGCTTCGGCCTCGGCGTCGAGGGCCGTCGCATTGGGGGCCGGAGCCTGCGGCGCGGCGAACAGCAGGCGATTGACGAAGCTTTCCGACTTGTGGGCCAGGTCGCCCTGTTCGTCGTCGATGACTTCCTTGATGCGCGGATCGGCGGCGTCGGCGTTGGCCTTGGCCATGAGCAGCTGCTCGCCTTGCGAACCCTGGGTCATAGTCGTGCGCTGGCCGCCCAGGGCCGAACGGGCGGAGGCTTCGGGGTTGAGTTCCTGCGGCCGGGGCTCGCCGGGTGTTGGCGGGCGCAGAGCGTAGTCCGGCGGCAGCACCAGAGGCGCGCGGGCGACGGTCAGGAACTCATCAGGCGTCTGAGCGGCCATTTGAGCGTTGCGCCGGCTGGCGCAGGCCGAGAGGCCCACGGCCGCCACGAGGGCGATGGCTACCAAACTATAGTTGCGCGTCACGAACCAAACTCCCCGCGATTTCAAGGCGACGGATAAACCATCATGACGCCGACTTCTAGAGCGGCGTCTTGTCCTTCTCCGAAGTGAAGAAGGTTTCGAGCAAAAGAATGGCGACGCCGACATTGATCGCCGCATCGGCGACATTGAAGACGTAGATGAAGCCTATGTCCGAAAAGTCGAGGAAGTCGGCCACCTGACCAAAGCGCACGCGGTCGACGAGATTGCCCAGCGCGCCGCCGATGATGAAGCCGATGCCGACCCCGGACCAGGCGCGCTTGGCCTTTTGCACCCACCAGATCAGGATGACCGAGATCACCGCGGCGAAGGCGGCCAGGAGCCAGCGGATGGTCTCCTCCCCCTCGGGCGAGCGAAACAGGCCGAAGGAGACGCCCCGGTTCCAGACCATGGAAAGGTCAAAAACGCCGGAAACCTCGACCCGAAGCCTGGTGGGCAGGTCGAGAATATAGAGGGCCCAGAACTTCGAGGCCTGGTCGGCGATGAGCACGACGGCGGCGAGGATGTAGGCGAGGACCGCGGGTCTAGCCATGCGCCGCATCCCATTCGGCGACCGCGTCGGCGTCGCGGGACGAAAGGTCGGGGTAGCGGGGATCGCGGCCCACTTCCGGCAGGATGCGCCAGGACCTCGCGCACTTATTGCCTTTCGCCTTCAGGGCCTCGACGGCGATATAGGCGAGGCCCTCGATGCGGTGGGCGCCCATCGGGCCGCCGCCTTCGACGAGGGTGGCCTGGCTTGTGCGGAACACCTCGGCGGGATCCAGGCCGTCAAAGGCGGCCATCAGTTCGGGCTTGCCCAGGTGGACGACGGGCGCGGCGTCGAGCGCGCCGCCGATGGTCTTTTCGCGGCGTTCGACCTCCAGGGCGGCGGTGACGACGCCGATCACCTGATCGACGGTTTTCCAGCGCTGCGCCTCGGCCTGGTTTTCCCACTGGGCGGGGGTGTCGGGGATAATGCGCAGGACATTGGAGCCGGCGCCGGGGAACCTGGTGGTCCAGGCCTCCTCCATGGTGAAGGCGGCCAGCGGGCTAAGCCAGGCGGTCAGGCGCATAAAGACCTCGTCCATCACCGTGCGGCAGGCGCGGCGGCGGATGGAGCGCGGGCTGTCGCAGTAGAGGGCGTCCTTGCGGATGTCGAAATAGAGGGTCGAAAGGTCAGCCTGGCAGAACTCGGTCAGGGCCTTGAAGACGTCCTGGAAGCGGTATTCGGTGTAGGCCGCGCGGACCTCCTTATCGAGCTCCCACAGCCGGTGCAGGATGTAGCGCTCCAGAGGCGGCATGTGCTCATAGCCGACGCGCTCTTCCTCGCTGAAGCCCTCGAGGGCGCCCAGCAGGTAGCGCACCGTGTTCCTAAGCTTGCGATAGGCGTCGATGGTGGTCTGGAGGATGGTCTTGCCGATGCGCTGATCGTCAGCGTAGTCGATCATCGCGACCCACAGGCGCAGGATTTCCGCGCCGCTTTCCTTGATCACCACCTGAGGTTCGGTGGTGTTGCCTTTGGACTTGGACATCTTCTCCCCCTGCTCATCGAGGGTGAAGCCGTGGGTGACGACCGCCTTGTAGGGCGCGTGGCCGTGCGTGCCGCAGCTCTCCAGCAGGGACGACTGGAACCAGCCGCGGTGCTGGTCCGAGCCCTCGAGATAGAGGTCGGCGGGGAAGCGGGTGTGCGGCCGGCCGTGCAGGGTGAAGGCGTGGGTCGCACCGCTATCGAACCAGACATCGAGGATATCCTCGACCTTCTCGTAGGCCTCGGGGTCGTGATTGCCGAGGAAGTCGGTGGCGGGGCGGGTGAACCAGGCGTCGGCGCCGCCCTCATGGATGGCGTCGAGGATGCGCTTGTTGACGGCCTCGTCGACCAGAGGCGCGCCGGTCTTCTTGTCGACGAACATGGCCAGCGGCGCGCCCCAGGCGCGCTGGCGGCTGATCAGCCAATCGGGACGGGTTTCGACCATGCCGCCGATGCGGTTGCGGCCGCGGTCGGGATAGAAGGCGGTCTGGGCGATTGCCTTGACGGCCCGCTCGCGGAGCGTTCCGCCGCCCGCCAGCTGTTCGTCCATTCGGATGAACCACTGCGGGGTGTTGCGGAAGATCACCGGCGCCTTGGAGCGCCAGCTCATGGGATAGGAGTGCTCCAGCCGGCCGCGGGCCAGCAGGGTCCCGGCCTCGATGAGCTTTTCCATCACCGCCGGATTGGCCGCTCCGAACTTGCCGGCCTTCTTGCCTTCGGTCTCCAGGACCGCGAGGCCCGCGAACAGCGGGACGTGGTCGTAGTATTTGCCGTCCGGATCGACTGTGTCGGGGATGTCCTCGCGGGACAGGCCGCTGGCCAGCCAGACGTTATAGTCGTCGGCGCCGTGCCCCGGCGCGGTGTGCACAAAGCCCGTGCCGGCATCGTCAGTGACGTGGTCGCCGGCCAGGAGCGGGACGTCGAAGCCGTAGCCCTTGTCGAGGGCGGCGAGGGGATGGGCGCAGGTCAGGGCGCCAGGATCGATGGGGACGAGCTTCTTGAACTCCGCGACCTTGGCGGCGACGAAAACCTCGCCCGCCAGCTTGTCGGCCAAGATCAGCCGGTCGCCGGGCTTGGCCCAGGGCTGGAATTCGAGGTCGGGCTCCAAGGCCACGACTTCGTAGACGCCGTACTCGATCTTGGGATTGTAGGAGATCGCCCGGTTGGCCGGGATGGTCCACGGCGTGGTTGTCCAGATGACCACTGATGCGTCGGCGCCGTCGACCGGTACGCGCACGGGGAACTTCACCCAGACGGTCGGCGAGACGTGGTCGGCGTATTCCACCTCGGCGTCGGCCAGAGCCGTGCGTTCCACCGGGCTCCACATCACCGGCTTTGAGCCGCGATAGAGCTGGCCCGAGGCGGCGAACTTCATGAACTCCGAAACGATCGTCGCCTCGGACGCATAGTCCATGGTGGCGTAGCGGTTTTCCCAGTCGCCCAGGACGCCCAGGCGCTTGAACTCCGCCATCTGCACATCGATCCAGCCGGCGGCGTACTTGCGGCACTCGGCGCGGAATTCGGCCGCGGGGACCTCGTCCTTGCGGCGGCCCTTGCCGCGGAAGGCCTCCTCGATCTTCCACTCGATGGGAAGGCCGTGGCAGTCCCAGCCCGGAACGTAGTCGACATCGTAGCCCAGCAGGAACCGCGAGCGGACCACGAAGTCCTTGAGGAGCTTGTTCAGCGCGTGACCGATATGGATCGCGCCATTGGCGTAGGGCGGGCCGTCATGGAAGGCGAACAGTGGCCGGCCGGCGTCCTGGCGGGCTTTGCGCACCGAATTGTAGAGGTCGTCGCTAGCCCATTGGGCGAGGATCTCCGGCTCCTTCTGCGGAAGGCCGGCCCGCATGGGGAAGGGGGTTTCGGGCAGGAACACCGTCTCGCGGTAGTCGCGGCCCTGGAGAGTATCAGAATCGGTCATCGAACTTGTCTTATCCAGCGTTTTTCAGGGTCAGCGGGAGGTCCCGGCGCGCGCTGGATCAACGTCCGCAGCGTCACGCCGGGCGGTTAATTCGCGCTGAGGTCCGATAGGCCGTCATGGTGAGGGGCGAATAGCAGAGGCCGCCCGCGCCGCAAACCCTTGGCGCGAGACGGAATGATATTGGCTCCCTGGGAGCGGGCGTTCGATCGCTGTCATGATGTGGCGAAAAGGGAAGCAACTCTGCGAGGAAAAGCCCTGGCAGCCACGCCTTCCCACGCCTACGAAAAAAAGCGAAACCCTCCTGGGGAAATGAGGAAATGAGGAAATGAGCTGGAGGCGGCATTTGTGGCTAGGCGTGATCGTCTCCGCGATCGTCGGCGTGATCTGCTCTGGCCTCGTGCTCTCGATTGCGTTGGATCACAATCCGCAGGGCGAATTCCAGGATCAAGAAACAGGCCGCCTCCTTTGGTCTAACCTGCTTCCCTTGACCGTTGCAGGGTTTGTGGTGACTGCCGGCCCGGTTGCGGCGCTTTATGCGGCAATTGCTCTTATCATCCGGTGGGTGAACAAAGCGCCAGCAGCTCAACGCTAGGCCACAATCGCGCACAGAATTTAGGCGCCCTTGCGCAACCGTATGGCGTGTAGTTGCGGACGCCTCGCAAAAAATGCGGAAACCGTTGTGCCGTAAGGGTTGGTTAAGGGGCTGAGCGGCTTCGTCGCCCCCGATAAGTCGGGCTTCCTTCACAACGGTGTGGGGATCATGGGCGGTAACGTGAAAAACTTTTGGCGTGGGTTCACCCAGCGCGTGCGCGCGGGTTGGACCATCATCTTCTCCCCCGGCGCCCTGGACGAGGCGCGCGAGCACGCCCGCTGGGCCGAGCGGCGGCTGCGCGAGGCCATCGAGGCCCTGCCCGAGGGGATCGTCTTTCTTGACGCCGAAGGGCGTTACGTCATGTGGAACGCGAGGTACGCGGAGATCTACGCCCGCTCGGCCGACCTGTTCCGCGAAGGGGTCAAGCTGGAGGACACGCTTCGCATCGGTGTGGCCCGCGGCGACTATCCCCAGGCCATCGGCCGCGAAGAGGAATGGCTATCCGAGCGCCTGGCCTTGCTCAAGAACCCCGGGGTTCGCCACCAGCAGCGGCTGGCCAACGGCCGCTGGATCATGATCGAGGAGCGCCTGACCCACGACGGCGGCGTCATCGGCCTTCGCGTCGACATCACCGAACTCAAGGCCCAGGCCCAGGCGCTGGAAGAGGCGTTGGAGGAGGCCAAGGCGGCGAACCGCGCCAAGTCCGACTTCCTGGCCAATATGAGCCACGAGATCAGGACGCCGCTCAACGGGGTCATAGGCCTCGCCGATGTGCTGGCCAGGACCCGCCTCGACGCCGACCAGCGGGATCTGCTGAAGACCCTCACCGCCTCGGCCGGCGACCTCAACAACCTGCTGTCGGACCTCTTGGATTTCTCCAAGCTCGACGCCGGCAAGGTCGCCATCGAGTCGACCCGCTTCGACCTGGCCGCCCTGGCCAGCGACTGCACAGCCCTGTTCCGGCCGCAGGCCGCGGCCAAGGGGGTGGAACTCAATCTCGATGTCCAGGCCAGCGGCTGGGTGATGGGCGACCCCGCCCGGATCAAGCAGATCCTCACCAACCTTTTGTCCAACGCGGTGAAGTTCACCAGCGCCGGCCGCATCGATTGCGCGGTCGCCCGCCACTACGCCGGCGGCTGGTCACTGACCGTTACCGACACCGGCGTCGGTTTCTCCGAGGCGGACGCCGAGCGGCTGTTCGGCCGCTTCGAACAGGCCGACGCTTCGACCACCCGCCAGTTCGGCGGCACCGGACTTGGGCTTTCCATCTGCCGCCAGCTGGCCGGTCTGATGGGCGGGACAATTACCGCCGCGGGAAAGCCGGGGGAGGGGGCGACCTTCACCGTCGTCTTGCCGCTGGCCACGGTGGAAGCGCAGGCCGCCCCGGCGCCCGAACCCCAGGCGCCGGAGGAATACCCTCCGCTCCGGGTCCTGCTGGTCGACGACAATGCGACCAACCGCAAGGTCGTGGAGCTGATGCTCTCCCAGATTGGGGCGCAGACCACCGCCTGTGAGAACGGCCAGGAGGGCGTTACAGCTTTCAACCGCGAAGCCTTCGACATCATCCTCATGGATCTGCAGATGCCGGTGATGGACGGCCTTTCCGCCACCCGCGCCATCCGCGAGATCGAGCGCGTCGCCGGACGGGCGCGCACCCCGCTCGTGGTGCTGTCGGCCAATATCTCGCCGGAAGACAAGAAGGCCACGGCCGAGGCCGGCGCCGACTCGCACCTGGGCAAACCCATCCGCGCCGACGAGTTGATCAACACCCTGATGGCGGTGCTGGACACCGGTGACGAGGACTCTCAAGTCGCCGCTTGACCCATAACTCGACATATGTCGTTATATGGCCATGTCAAGAACGGCCAATGCCTCCGCCCAGACCCGCCGCCTGCTGACCGAGCTTGCCGCCGATCCGTCGGCCTGGCGTTACGGCTATGAGCTTTGCAAGGCGACGGGGCTGAAGTCCGGAACCCTCTATCCGACCCTGACCCGCCTCTCCGACCAGGGATTTCTGGAAACCGACTGGCGGCCCTCGGAGATCGGACGGCCGCCCAGACACGCCTTCCGGCTTACTGCCCGGGGGCTCTCCTTCGCCAAAGAGCAAAGCGCGCGGCCGTTTCGCGGCTCGGTGCTGGTCCCCGCATGAGCCTGTATCGACGCCTGGCGCTGACACTCTGCGGCTATGCCGCCAGGACGGCCCCGCCGCACCGTGCCGCCTGGGCCAGGGGCATGGATGCGGAGCTTGCTCATATCGACGACCGCGAGGTCCTGTTCTTTGCCGCCGGATGCCTGTGGTCGGCCTGGGTCTGGCGGCTCTCCACGCCGGAGGGGATGGTCGCCGTTGGCCGCGCGGCTCTGACGGTCGTGTCCCTGATATTCGCGGCGAGCTGCTTTGTCGCCGCGAGCCGGCCGGGCCTTGCTGCCCCGTTCGTCGTCCTGGGCTTGTTCTACGCGGCGATCGCCTGGTGGGCGGCGCGGGGCTCTTTCACGATCGTCATCCTTGTCGCGGTTCTGGGCCTTCTGCGCACCGCGGCCGGTTTCGCGATGACCGTCGCCTGGCCCTATTTCGCCGAGCCGCTGCAGTATGTCCGCTTCTATCGCGCGGCGATGGTTGAAGAAGCCTGCCTGCTCCTGATGATGTTGGCCGGCGCCCTGGTCCTTCGCCGGATAGCCGCCAAAGGGAGCGCGGTCCAATGACCCTCGTGCGGCGAGCCCATTGGGTATTCGCGGTTCTGTCGATGATACTGGGGGGCGGACATATCGCCCTGGCGGCGCCGTCCTATGACGCGCTGACCGTCGACGCCCTTTGGTTCGTGGGCGCGGGCCTGGGGATTGTCGCGGTGGCGATGATCAATATTGTCGCCCTGCGCGACCAGGGGCGGGCGAGCTTTCTGCTCGTGCTGGCGGCTAACGCCGTCATGCTATGCTATTTCGCGGCCGCCTGGACGGTGCTCAAGATACCGCCGGTCGTCGCCGGTCTCGTGCTGTTCGCGGGCCTTTCCTTGTTCTCGTTGAGCCAGACGCTGCAGCGGTCCCACGCCAGGGGTTGAGCCCCTGCGTCACCATGTCCCTAAAGTCGAATAAACCCATGCGGGTCAGGGTCTGCGTACGCACGTCCCTGTTCACAAAAATGTTGTTCTGGGGAAATCCCACGAGTCGCCCCATTGACCAGTCATTAACGACGTGTCCCCATACCTAGGGCGTTGGGGTGATTTGCCCACAACATGTAGCGTTTAAGGTGCGAGCGGGGGCTTGCATCGCGGTGAATGGGGCATAGGTTCTTTTGACAATGACCGGCAGGCAAGCAACTCAAACGTCGACCACGGCGCAGATCCGCGAGGCGCGGTTCGCCAACACCCGGCCGGGCGTCCGGCCGGAGCTGAAACTGGTCAAAAAGGTCGAGGTCGACCGCTCGCGCGACGCGCTCCTCACCGACTTCGGCAAGACCACCTTGGAAGACAGATATCTGCTCCCGGGCGAGAGCTATCAGGACATGTTCGCCCGCGTCGCCACGGCGTTCGCCGACGATGCCGAACACGCCCAGCGGATTTACGACTACATCTCGCGCCTGTGGTTCATGCCGGCGACTCCGGTGCTGTCCAACGGCGGCGCCGATCGCGGCCTGCCGATCTCCTGCTTCCTCAATTCGGTGGGCGATTCCCTCGAAGACATCGTCGGCGCCTGGAACGAGAACGTCTGGCTCGCGGCCAACGGCGGCGGCATCGGCACCTACTGGGGCGGCGTCCGCTCCATCGGCGAGAAGGTCAAAGGCCAGGGGCAAACCAGCGGCATCATCCCCTTCATCCGGGTGATGGACTCGCTTACCCTGGCCATCAGCCAGGGCAGCCTGCGCCGCGGCTCGGCGGCGGTCTATCTCGACATCCACCACCCGGAGATCGAGGAGTTCCTCGAGATCCGCAAACCCTCGGGCGACTTCAACCGCAAGTCCCTGAACCTGCACCACGGCATTTCGGTCACCGACGAATTCATGGAGGCGGTGCGCGACGGCGAGCCCTTCGGCCTGCGCAGCCCCAAGACCCACGAGGTCATCCGCACGGTGGACGCCCGTTCGCTGTGGCAGAAGATCCTTGAGATCCGCCTGCAGACGGGCGAACCCTATCTGATCTTCGCCGACACTGTGAACCGGGCCCTGCCCGAGCATCAGAGGAACCTGGGCCTCAAGGTCCGTCAGTCGAACCTCTGCTCGGAGATCATGCTGCCCACGGGCACCGATCACATGGGCAATGACCGGACCGCGGTCTGCTGCCTCTCCTCGGTCAACGCCGAGACCTTCCTGGAATGGCGCGACCATCCGACCTTCGTCGAGGACGTCATGCGCTTCCTCGACAACGTCCTGCAGGATTTTATCGACCGCGCGCCCCCGGCCATGCAGCCGGCCGCCTACGCCGCCATTCGCGAGCGGTCGGTGGGCCTTGGCCTCATGGGCTTCCACTCCTTCCTCCAGGCCCAGAACGTGCCCTTCGAGAGCGCGCTCGCCAAATCCTGGAACATGCGCCTCTTCAAGCACCTGCGCCGCGAGGCCGACAAAGCCTCCCGCACCCTCGCCGCCGAGCGGGGCCCCTGCCCCGACGCGGAAGAGAGCGGCGTCATGGAGCGCTTCTCGCACAAGCTGGCCATCGCCCCGACCGCCTCGATCAGCATCATCTGCGGCGGCACCAGCGCCGGCATCGAGCCGATCCCGGCCAATATCTACACCCACAAGACCCTGTCGGGCTCCTTCGCGGTGAAGAACCCCTATCTGGAAAAAGTCCTCGACGAAAAGGGCGAGAACACCGACCACACTTGGCGCTCGATCCTCGAGCACGAGGGTTCGGTCCAACACCTGGATTTCCTCAGCGCCGACGAGAAGGACGTCTTCAAGACCGCCTTCGAACTGGACCAACGCTGGGTGATCGAACTGGCCGCCGACCGGACGCCGGAAATCTGCCAGTCGCAGTCCCTGAACGTCTTCCTGCCCGGAGACGTCGATAAGTGGGACCTGCACATGCTGCACTACCAGGCCTGGGAGCGGGGGGTGAAATCCCTCTACTACCTGCGCTCCAAGTCGGTGCAGCGCGCCGCCTTCGCAGGCGGCGAGAACCTAGCCGTCGAGAAGATGGATACGCCGCGCACCGACTACGAAGAGTGCCTGGCCTGCCAGTAGGCTAGGGCACGCCGGGACAGGCCTTCAGCTTTTCGATAAACGCCGCCTGGTGCGTCGCCAGGGCGAAGTGGCCCGCGTCCTCGATGACCGCGAACCGCTTTCTCGGCGCCGTCACCTTGTCGAAATAGGCCTTGGCCGGATCGGTCGGGGTGCTGACGTCGTGCCGCCCCTGGATCACGCAATAGGGAATCTCGAAGCGGGTGGCGGTCGCCTCCAGGTCCTGCCGCACGATGGTCTCGATCAGGGCCGCGCCGGAAAAACCCTGGCCCTCGCCCGCCGCCTTGATGTTGGCCTCGCTCTCGCCGGCCGCCAGGGCGCGCTCTTTCAGCCCCATCAGCCACGCCTGGTCGGAGGCGTGCATGCGCCCCCGCAGGGACCGGGTGAAGGTGAAGTACTGGGTGATGTTCAAGGGGTCAGGCCGGCCGATGGCCTCGAGGGCCGCCAGACCCGCCTGGTCGCCAGAAGCGCGCGCGGCGTCCTTCAGATAGTTGAACTGGAACTGCACGCCGGCCGCCCAGCTTGCGACCTGGCCGGCGCCCACATAGGCGGAAAAGAGGTTGGGCCGCTTCGTCGCCATGCCGCTCGCCACCACCGAACCCCAGGAATGTCCCATGAGGACCAACGGCCGCCCGGGAAAGCGCGCCCGAAGCTGCTCGGCGAGCGCGATCCCGTCCGCCACGATCCGGTCGAGTGTGACCTCAGGCGTCGCCGTTCCGTAGCGCTCAAAGGTGCGGCCCGAGCCGCGCTGGTCCCATTGCACCAGCACGAAGTCCCGCTCATAGGGCGCGTAGGTCGGCGCGAAGGCCGAATAGGCGTCGGCCGGTCCGCCATGGACCAGGAGAAGCAGGGGCCTGCGATCGTCATCCCCGCGCACGGTCACCCATTGGTCCAGGCCGCCGATCGGCCGGTAACCGGCTTCCTCGATACGGCTTGGGAGGAGCTTGGCCGTCGCGCAGGCGGTCAAGAGACAGAGGGCCATCACGGCGGCCCATCTCATTGGTGAACGCATGACTCATCCTACCGCAGATGGTGGTGGAACAGGGCAGCCATCGCACAAAGCAATGTAGCTTGCAATACACAGTACCATGCGTTATGTGATTCATATCGGCGGACGCACCGCCCGCGACTTTCGCTCAGGAGGGCGGCATGGACTGGACCAAACTTTTCTTCTCCTTCGACGGCCGCATTCGCCGGCAGGAGTTCTGGATCGTGTGGCTTGCCCTCCTGGGCGTCGGCGTGCTGCTGGGCTGGTTCCCCCTGGTCTGGCCGGTCATCCTCTATTGCGGCGTCTGCATCCGCGCCAAGCGGCTGCACGACATCGGCCGGTCCGGCTGGTGGCAGCTCATTCCCTGGGCGGGCTACACCCTCGCTACAGTCTTCAGCCTCTACTATGGCCTCGGCGCGCTGCTCACCGGACTGAACTTCAGCGAGCTGAAGGAATCCCTGGCGGTCGGCGGGCTGGTGTTCGGCGGCCTGACGGTGGTCTTCATCTGGTTCGCCGCGTGCCTGGCTCACCTCGGCTTTTTGCTGTGGGTCGGCATCACGCCGGGCGATCCCGACGAAAACCGCTTCGGCGAGCCGCCGGTGACGCTGGATTCGACCCACATCGCCCGCGCCTGAGGGCGGCTTCGGAACCGACCCCCGCGTCGCTCATTCTATTCCCAGGATAGGGCTGGAAAATGCCTTCCAGTCCAGGGATTTAGGGTTCGACCATGAGACCGCTGGCCGCGTTGGCGGGGGGAATAGGAGCCGCCTGTGCGATGGGGATCGCGCACGGCCAGACAACGGGCGATACGCGCCCCGGCGCGGTCCTGCTCGGGGAGCCTTTGAGCCCCCCCATCGCGGGCCGCCTGTCATTCTCCGAGCGCAGCGACGCCTTTCCCGCTGGCGTTAATTTTGTCCGCCAGAACGTTTCCGAGACCTCCCGCCGCGCCGGTCCTGGCGCGGTGGACACCCTTCGCCTGACGCGGGCGCAAAGCGGTATTCCCCTCGCCGATCCCGCGAGCCTGCGCGATGAAGCCTATGCGGTCGACTACGCCCGCACCTGGCCCGGCGCTGTTCGCCGCACGGCCGGCCGCTATCAGATCGATGTCTCGCCCCAGGCCCGGTTCGGCTACGGCCCGGCCGGCGGTTCGGTCGGGGCCGGCGCCATGGTCAGCGTCTCGCGCCCGTCCAGCGGCGCGCGCCTCGCTCAAGGCCTTGAAAAGCTCGGGTTCGCCGATGGCTCGTCCTACGGCGATCGGGGACGCTTCTATCTCTTCGCCGCGGGCAGCGGCCGGGCGGTGGGCTTCAATGTCGCCCCCGGCGGCGCGCCCAACGGCTGGACCAACGATCCCACCGCCGTGGTCGGCGACGCCCAGGCCGGCGTCGGCTGGCGCAAGGGCGATGTGCAGACCTCCTTCGGCTACACCGTTCGCCGCGTGCGGGTGGAAGACCCCTACGCCCGCCGCTTCATCGACTATCCGCGCTCGGATGAGGTTGTCGGCCTGTCGTTCTCCTACAAGCCCAGCCGCTAAACCTCTGGCCTAGGCGTAGGCGATCAACCGCCCCAGGGCGGCGATCCAGAGCCAGAGTACGATCGACACCCCCGCCATGAGCCGCGCGGCCGTCGGCAGGTTCGGATCCACCCCCTCGACGTGACGGCGCCACAGCACCCGGAAGACCGCCGCATTGGCCAGCGCCAGGGCGATGAGGGAAAGCTTCCAGCGGAAGGTGTCTGACCGCGACAGGGGAACGGCGTCGGCCGCAAACATCGTAAAGCCGCTTGGGACCATCAGGATCAGGCCTGCGACCGCAAAAGGCGTCAGAACGCGCGATACCGCCTGCAGGGGCAGGCTGCGAAACAGCCCGGTCATCCTCAGGTCCAAAAGTCCGATACCGCCCACCAGCATCACCAGTCCCAGCAGATGGACCAGGTTGGCGTAGGGATAGGCCGATCCCCGCGCGAAGGCGCCGAAGCTTGAGGTCTGCAGCGCCTGGGCGAGGTCCTGGATCAAGCCTATCGAAGCTCGACCGTCTTGCCCTCGGCGGTCACCCGCTCGATGCGCATCTCCGGCGTGCCGTCGGACCGGGCATAGCCCTCGATGGTCACCGCCTTGTTCGGGGCGAGCATGGCCTGGGTCAGGCCGCGCGATTCCATGCGCGTGGTGGGGGCCAGCACCACCACCCACTCCTTGCCCAGATAGGCCACCTTGGCCATCCCGTGGGGATTGCCCCAGGTGAGGTCCTTCAGCGGCGCGGTGTGTTTGATGATCTTGGCCTCGTCGTAGCCGGACCAGCCGTGGTGGGCCAGGGCGGCGGCCGGAATGGCCAGGGCGACGAGGATGGACGCGTACTTCATGGATCGGAACATGAGAGCCTCCTTTTGACAAAACCCACTCTAACGCGGGGTGCGCGGATCGCGCGGTCAAGGCTATGTGACTGGTACCCGACTTTCTCTGTCAGCCGCCGTTCAGGGATATGGTTGCAATAAGGCGGGGTTGCAGCGCAAGTTGTCATGGGGACAAACCGTTGTGGGGAAATTTGATATGAAGATCAAGATGATGATGGTCGCCCTGGCGGCGGCGTCTGGCCTTGGCGCCGCGACCCTTCCGGCTGTGGCCAACGCCGAGATGCTGGTCGCCAAGATCAAGCCGACCCTGTGCCTCGATATCGCTGAATCCCAGGGGCGGCTGGTGCTGTGGAACTGCCATACAGGCCCGAACCAGAATTTCTACACCCGCGCCTATGGCCAGATTTCCTACAACGGCAAATGCCTGGAAGGTTCGACCAAGGGCGGCGATGTGCGTTGGACCGGTTGCGCCAGCAGGCCCGGCCAGCGCTGGGGCATGCAGGACAACCGGACGCTGAAGAACGAAACCGGCCTTTGCCTCGACATCCGCGGCGGCAACGCCACCGCCGGCCAGCCCCTGACCATGTGGGACTGCAACGGCGGCGGTAATCAGAAGTGGGGCTACGGCTCCATTGTGCCGGCTTCGATCGTCCCATCCACTACCCTCGGCGGCGGCGGCAGGCCGGAAGTCGGCGCGATCTACAACAGCGGCGGCCGCATCATCTCGCGCGATGGCGCCGGCTTGGTGGGCAATGACGGCGCGAGCCTGATCGGCAATGATGGTTCGACCCTGATCGGCAACGACGGCTCGACCTTTATCCGGGTCAACTAAGGTTCGAGAAGCCGGTCGCGCGGGCGGGAGTCCCGCAGGGGACTCCCGCCTGTGCAATTTTACGGTTAAGCTTGCCCTAGAGACGCACGAAAACACTGGGGCTGATCATGAAAGCCGGGATGTTTGTCACCGTCCTCGTGGCGGCATTGAGTGTCTGTATGCTTACCCCGCCCGCTCCGGCCAAGGCCGAGGTCATGGTGGTGGCCATGAAACCCACCCTTTGCCTCGATATCCGCCAGACCGATGGTCACCTCCTGCTCTGGGGCTGCCATGGCGGCTTCAACCAGGACTTCTTCGGCGCGGTGTCGAACAACAAGATCTATTCCAACCTGAACGGCCGTGTGCACTGCCTGACCGGCATGGCTAAGGGCTCGGACGTGGTCCTGGCCGCGTGCGTTGAGCCGGGTAACGCCGCGGTCTATCGGGCCCAAGCCTGGACATTGCAGCCGAACGGCGAGCTGAAGAACGGCACGGGCCTGTGCATGGATGTCCCCAACCTCGACGCCTACCAGGGCCAGAGGGCGGCGATGTGGGACTGCAACGGCGGCAAGAACCAGAGGTTCGGCAAGGGCATCTTCAAGCCCCCTTCGGCCCTGCCCGCGGTGGCCGCCTCGGCTCTGAGGGGCGCGGCTCCCGGGGGCGTGCTCACCACCACCGGAAGACTTCTGGGGAATGACGCGTCCAGCCTGATCGGCCACGATGGATCGACGCTCATCGGCCACGACGGCTCGACCCTCATCAACCAGGGCGCGGCGGGCGCGGTGCAGATCACCGGCGGTGCGTTGCGGTAACCGTCCACAGGCCACGCATAATCGTGTGGAAGGGCGAGACCTGCGACACTACATGTAGTAGATATGGCCGGCGGGCTGTGGTGACATCACAGCCGTTCGAATCGCGCCCTTTGAGAGCCGCCCATGTCTGTGACATCCAAGCTTCCCGGTCTCCTCACGCCGTCGGCGGCCTATAAGCCGTTCCGCTATCCGTGGGCCTATGAGTTCTGGAAAAAGCAGCAGCAGGTCCACTGGATGCCCGAGGAAATTCCCCTCGGCGAGGACCTCAAGGATTGGGCGGTCAGCCTGTCTGATTCAGAGCGCAATCTGCTGACCCAGATTTTCCGCTTCTTCACCCAGTCGGACATCGAGGTCGCCGACAACTACATGGAGCGTTACGGCCGCATCTTCAAACCGACCGAGGTGAAGATGATGCTGTCGTCCTTCGCCAATATGGAGACCATCCATATCGCGGCCTACGCGCTTCTGCTCGAGACCATCGGCATGCCGGAGAGCGAGTTCGGCGCCTTCATGGAATACGAGGCGATGAAGGCCAAGCATGACTACATGCAGGACTTCGGGGTCGAGACCAACGCAGACATCGCGCGCACGCTCGCCATGTTCGGCGGCTTCACCGAGGGGCTGCAGCTCTTCGCGTCGTTCGCGATGCTGATGAACTTCCCGCGCTTCAACAAGATGAAGGGCATGGGGCAGATCGTTTCCTGGTCAGTGCGCGACGAGAGCCTGCACTGCGAGGGCATCACCAAGCTCTACCACGCCTTCAACAAGGAAACGGGCGCGGTCACCAAGTCGGTGGCGGCCGATATCGTCGACTGCTGCAAGACCGTGGTCTCCATGGAAGACAAGTTCATCGACCTGGCCTTCGAGATGGGCCCGGTCCAGGGCATGACCCCGGACGACATTAAGTCCTACATCCGCTTCATCGCCGACTGGCGCCTGCGCCAGCTTCAGCTGCCCGAAGTCTATGGGGTGAAGGAAAACCCGCTGCCCTGGCTGCAGTCGATGCTCAGCGGCGTCGAACACGCCAACTTCTTCGAAGCCCGCGCCACCGAATACTCCAAGGCGGCCACCCGCGGCCAATGGCATGGCGGCGACGGCGTCTGGGGCCAGTTCGACGAGATGATGAAGAAGCGCGCGGAGAACGTTGAGGCGCACTGAGCCGGTCGGGGACATGTAACGCGAAGCGGTACGTGTACCCAAATTTTGCGCGGCCTCTGGGTACACGTACCGGCCCTGCAGCCGTTACATGTCCCCGGCCAGCTTCCTGAACCTCACCTCCTTCTTCCGCGCCATGATCTGGCGCGCCGTGCGGCCGTAGGGGCCGGGGATGTCGATGCTGCAGCCCATGTCGATGACCGTCTTGACCGCCTCGTAGGGGGCGCCTTTTCCCAGAAGTATGTGCAGGGCGGTGCGGCCCTTTTTGTCCCGAGCATCGGTGTTGGCCCCGTGGCGCGCCAGGGCCGCTGCGGGGACAAAGCGGCCGCAGCTGGCGGACTCGATGAACGGCGTGGAGTTGGGGTTTGCGGCATCCTCCAGGTCACCGCCGTATTTGACCAGGAGGTCTATGGCCGCGGCGTCGTGGTTCCAGCTGGCGGCAAAGAAGGAGTAGTTGGGCGAGGCGCCCTTCTTCAGGAGGTGCTCGGCGAGCGCCAGGTTCCGCGCGAAGGCGATGGCGTGCCAGACCGGTGTTGCTTGCCACTGGCCCTCGGTGAAGGCGGGATCGTCCAGACCCAGGCCGAGGTCCAGCAGGAGGTCGGCCAGCTTCAGGCTGTCCTGCGGATCGAGCCCTTTGAGCTCCGCCATACAGGCGATGTGCAGCCAATTGCGGCCGTTGTCGTCGCGGTGGCCGATGAGGGCCGGCTTTTCCGCGAGGCCGGCCTGAACGCCGCGCCAGTCGTGGGCGCGCACCAACGGGAGTAGGGAAGTCTTCGAAACCATGGCGTGAGAATGCTACAGCTTGGCCATGGACGAAACCTTGACCGCCCTTCGCGCCCTGATGCTCGAATGCGCCCCCGGCATGGTCGTGGCCAAGGACGGGGAGGGCGGCTTGATGCTCAACGCCCCCTGGCCCAATCCCGTCCATCCCGAACAGGCCATGTTTTTCGGTGCGGTGCGGCCTGGCAAGGCCTATGTCGGCTATCACCTGATGCCGGTCTATTCGCACCCGGCTCTGCTCTCTTCGCTGTCCCCCGCCCTGAAAAGGAGGATGCAGGGCAAGAGCTGCTTCAATTTCAAAAAGACCGACCCCGTCCTCTTCGAAGAGCTTGCCGAATTGACCAGGCTTTGCGCAAAGACCTACGAGAGCCCCTTTGTCCTCGAGCCCCGGCGTCCATGAAACCGCTTCTTCTCGCAGCCGCCCTGGCCATCGCCGCCGCCCCCGCGGCCGCCCAGGAACGTCCTGCGCCTAGCCAGGCCCAGGTGATGGAGCTGATGGGCCGCCGCGCCGCCCAGGGGGAGGTGGAGGGCCGCGTGCTGCAGGTCTTTTTCGACCCCTCGCGGCCCGCGCCGCGCACGGCGCAGGTGACCCTGGAGTGCGACCTGATCACCGGCAAGATGCGCGCCTGCCGGGTGTGGTCGGAGTCCGAGCGGGGTCTTGGCGCGGGCCTGGTCAGTCAGTCCGGCGTCCTGTGGATGGCGCCGGAGCGGGCCGATCAAACCGTGCACGTCCTGTTCGATATCGTCGGGCGCACCGCCATCCTCGGCGTCTCCGATCCGGCCGGGGTGGTCATCCTGCAGCCCCAGTCCGAGCGGGAGGACAATAGCGGCTTCAGCGCGCTCGATCGCGACCGCAACGGCCGCCTCACCTATGAGGAAGCCAGCGCCGTGGACGCCAACCGCAACGGCCGCGTGGACGCGTCCGAGTTCGACCGCAGCTTCCGTGTCGCCATGGGCCAGCCCGGGCGCTCCTTCGGCCACTTCGACCTGGACGATGACGGGATCATCTATCTGGAAGAGCTCCAGGGCGCCTACCGGCCGCAAAGCATCCAGGACCTGGCCCCATGAAGGTCGCCGTGATCACCGGAGCGGGCTCGGGCGTCGGCCGGGCCGCCTCTGTCATTTTGGCGAAGAACGGTTGGGTCGTGGCGCTCGCCGGCCGCCGGCGCGAGGCCCTGGAAGAGACCGCGAGGCTTGCCGGCGGTGAGGCCCTCATCCAGCAGACCGATGTCGTCAAACCTGAGGAGATCGACGCCCTGTTCGCGGCGGTGAGGGAGCGCTTTGGCCGCCTCGACCTGTTGTTCAACAACGCCGGTATCGGGGCGCCGCCCGTGCCGCTGGAAGAGGTGCCGCTGGCCGCCTGGCAGGCGGTGGTCGACACCAACCTCACGGCGGCCTTCCTCTGCACCCAGCACGCCTTTCGAATGATGAAGGACCAGGACCCCAGGGGCGGCCGGATCATCAACAACGGCTCGATCAGCGCCGACCGGCCAAGGCCCCGGTCCTCCGCCTATACCGCCACCAAGCACGCTATGACGGGCCTCACCAAGGCGACCTCGCTGGACGGCCGCGCCTACGACATCGCCTGCGGCCAGATCGACATCGGCAATGCGGACACCGAACTGATGGCCAGGGCCAAAAGCGGTTTGCCCCAGGCCAATGGCGATACCCTGGTGGAGCCGATGATGGACGTCCGCCACGTGGCCGACGCCGTGCTCTACATGGCCGGGCTGCCGCTATCGGCCAACGTCCAGTTCATGACGGTGATGGCCACCAAGATGCCGCTGATCGGGCGGGGCTAGCTCCAATTCCTTCCCCGTAGGGGAAGGGGGACCATGCGAAGCATGGTGGATGGGGTTATCCGAGCCTGAGCCGTTGACGGGCGCGCACCGTCACACGACCTCTTCCACCGCTACGCGGTCCCCCTTCCCCTACGCGGAAGAATTTGAGACTACGGCTGCCCTACGACCACGGCCCGCTGGGGCTCACCGGCACCGCCGTTCTGCGCGGCGCACGGTGAAAGGCTAGCGCTTCCCCTCCCTATGTGTTTGGACCGGAGACATCCGT
>DGYN01000140.1:23089-23464 GCA_002398405.1 Caulobacteraceae bacterium UBA5005 | reverse complement strand
CTGGACGGCACGCTGATCGACAGTGCGCCGGATCTCGGTCGGGCGGCCAACGCGATGCGGGCGGCCCGCGGTCTTGCGCCGCTGGCATTGGCGCAGTACCGGCCGCATGGCGGCTCCGGCGCCCGGGGCATGCTGGGGCAGGCCTTCGACGTCGGCCCGGGCCATGCCGATTACGAGGCACTCAGGCGCGAGTTCCTCGACTGCTACGAAGGCCTGATGCACGACACCACGCGGCCGTTTCCCGGCATCGCGGCCGAGCTGGCGGGCCTGTCGGGCGCCGGTCTGGCATGGGGCATCGTGACGAACAAGGCCGAGCGCTTCGCCCTGCCGCTGGTCGGCGTGCTGCGGCTGGAGGCTGCGGTGGTGGTCGGCGGG
>DGYN01000140.1:22580-22876 GCA_002398405.1 Caulobacteraceae bacterium UBA5005 | reverse complement strand
TGGTCGGCGGCGACACCACGGCCCACACCAAGCCGCATCCGGCACCCTTGCTGGAAGCGGCGCGACGGCTGGCGGTCGATCCGGCAACCTGCCTGTACGTTGGTGACGACGAGCGGGACATCGTGGCGGGCCGCGCTGCCGGCATGGCGACGGCCGTCGCCGCCTGGGGCTACCTGGGTCTGCGGTCGGAATACCGCAATTGGCAGGCGGATATCGAGCTGGCGGCACCGGGCGAGCTCTTGAAGTCGCTCGGGGTGGCCTAAAATAGGCTGTTCTGGGGCCGACCTGGTTTCGAC
>DGYN01000140.1:22068-22347 GCA_002398405.1 Caulobacteraceae bacterium UBA5005 | reverse complement strand
ACCACTGGAAACAAAGTAACTGCAAACGACTCTACGTTCGCACTCGCCGCTTAATTGCGGATGAGCTTCTCAACGGCAGGCCGATGGGCCGGGCTGAGTTCCGCAAGGGGCAAGGCTGAGAAGTCACTCACATCGGCTGGCCATTTGCTGGGTCACTCAGCAGGTGGCGAGATCAAGTGACTGGCGGGAAAGCTAGCGTGCCACTGCGCGAGTTGACCGTGAGATTCAAATCAGCCGGCTAAGCATGTAGATCTGCCCGGTGATGGCTTGCGGACGGGG
>DGYN01000140.1:19999-21875 GCA_002398405.1 Caulobacteraceae bacterium UBA5005 | reverse complement strand
TCAATTCCCCCCGGCTCCACCAATTTCCTGTTCTTGAGCGTCCGCAGCAGTTCAAGAACGCTTAAAAATCAACCAGTTAGGGCGGTCGGGAGGCCGCCCATGTTCGCCGACGTTCGCTTGCTTCCGGCTCGTGAAGCAGGAACTTTCGCAGGAAACGGCATAATTGCGGTTCCTGCTTCTGGAAGTTCCTGCATGCCACGTCACCTCATCAGCGGTGATGCCTCAATTCGAGCCATCAAGCCGGGGGATTCTCGTTCCAGGCTAGCCGACGGCGACGGCCTCTACCTGCGCCTCTTTGTGAAGGGTGGGTCGCATGGTTGGCGAATCGACTACACCTACGGCGGCAAGCGCAACACCCTCAGCTTGGGGACGTATCCGAACGTTGGTCTGGCGGCCGCTCGTCGCAGGGCCGACGAAGTCCGTCGAATGGTGGCTGAAGGGGTCGACCCCAGTGCGGTCCGCAAGGCGGACAAATCTGAGGTGGCACGCCAACTTGTCGAGGAGTCGCGTGCGGAGGCCGGCCTTGCACCTCTCGGTTCGTTCGAAGCCGTCGCTCGCGAATGGCTGGCCACGATTCACGGCGCCAAGGTCAGCGATGGGCACTCGGAGCGCACGCGTATCCGTCTGGAGCAAGACGTTTTTCCGTGGCTTGGCCGTGTGCCTATCGACGACATCAGGCCGCCCCAGCTTCTCGAGTGCTTGCGCCGAGTTGAGGCTCGGGGAGCAATCGAAACTGCTCACCGTATTCGGCAGGCTTGCGGGCAGGTGTTTAGGTTCGGAATCGCGTCGGGTCTCTGCGAACGCGATGCCGCAGCCGACCTTCGTGACGCGCTGCGTCCAGTACCAACCAAGCATCGTGCGGCAATCACCGACCCTATGCGGACCGGCGAGTTGCTGCGCTCAATCGAGGATTACCGTGGTCAGCCCGTGACACGGGCGGCTCTGCGGCTGGCGCCGCTGCTATTCCAGCGGCCTGGTGAGCTGCGACAGGCTGAGTGGTCTGAAGTGGACATTGAGGCGGCCACCTGGACGATTCAGCCGCATCGGATGAAAAGGTCGAAGGCTGGCAAGGCTGTAGGGCCAGCTCACGTCGTGCCGCTCTCGAAACAGGCAGTCGATATCTTTCGAGAGCTGAAGCCTTTTACCGGTCACGGACGTTATGTCTTTCCAAGCCTGCGCACCGGTGAGCGCCCGATGTCGGACAACGCGGTCCTTTCAGCGTTGAGACGCATGGGCTATCCGAAGGATGAAATGAGTGGGCACGGATTCCGGGCCATGGCTCGTACCATGCTGGCGGAGCGCCTGAACGTCGCTGAGTCTGTCATCGAGGCTCAGCTGGCGCACTCGGTGGCTGAGGCGCCGAGGTCAGCGTGAAGGGTCAGGCGGAGTGCGGCTGCGTGCTGGTTGGAGAGCAACAAGGCGTCCATCGTGACGGTCGCGCGCTCCGCCGCGGGTACGGCATCCAAGCCTCCGACGGCCTCAGCCAGCGCCGCATGCAGCACGTCGCTGCGCTGAAGCAAGGTGTCCAGTTCCATTTCAGAATACTGAGCCTCTCGGTCGGGCGCGTCCTCGCGCCCTTGCGACGCTGATTCGGGCGGCCCTCAGCAGCGCCACGACACAGAGCTGCTATGTGTTGATAACTCTTACTATCATCACATACGGCCAGTTTGGCTCGGAGAGGTTGGACGGCAAATTTTTCCAGTCACGACAACCACTTAGCGTGCGCAAGCAGAGCTTACGGCCCGTAGCTAGGCTCTGCTGCTCGCGACGTACCTCGAGCGAGCCGCGTCGCTCAATTGATGGTCGCGTCCCTCAATTGACTCACCGATTTTTTTCGCGGCCTGCGGTCCGGCGCGACGCGTCAAGTTGGCTGACG
>DGYN01000140.1:11046-19861 GCA_002398405.1 Caulobacteraceae bacterium UBA5005 | reverse complement strand
GTCACAAGACTGCTTCGATGTCGACGGTGCGAGCGGCTCGGTCTAGTCGACCAAGCGCTCAGTCCGCGAAGTAGCAGACTCCGACGCCCTGGGGCGCTCAGGTACACTTTTGTCCGCGCTCGACTGAACGACTTTAAAGTTGGGCGTCCACCAACCATGCAAGCCAAGAAGCACGCCATCTTCGATAAGCGCCTAACCAAGGCCGATGCGAAGAACCTCGTAAAGGCACGGCAAGAGCGCAAGGCTTTTGTCGGCCGGGTGTTGGCTGCCAAGCCGACTCCTGAGTCGATTGAGAAGGCTGGTGAGCTGGTGCGCAAGGTTCGCGACGCGAAGAACGCTGCCTTCCTTGGGCAGTACCGGCGAACCGCTGTCCGCTGATGCCGTTGGCGGAGGGCGAATTCGGTCTACTGCCAGTGACCGAGGCGCCTACTGAGCTGCTCGCGGAGTTTCGGTGCGGCAAAGACCACCTTGACCACTTCCTCGTGAACAGCGTCGGCATGCACGCCGACAGGCTGGGCTTGACCAGCGTCGTGTTCCACCCGGAGGTGCAAAACGCAGTCGTCGGATACTTCACTCTGGCGAATGACGCCATCCCACTGAACACCTCTGAGCAGGCGGAACTCGGACTCCACGACGAAGTGGTGTTGACGGCGTTCCCGGCCGTAAAGCTCGGCCGCCTCGCAGTGACCCAGAGCTTACAAGGGCAGGGCGTTGGGGCTCAAATTCTCGAGCTGGTGATGGGCGAGATTCTTGATGCGCAATCGCTGTCCGCCGCCCGTCTCGTAATCGTCGACGCGGACAACGACCCTCCGGTCTTGCGCTTCTACGAGAGGCACGGGTTCGAAAGGTCGCTTTGGGCAGAGAAGCAAGCGCGCAACCATGGCGGGCGCTCGCCGCCGGCGGCAATCAAGATGATTCGAGACATCTTGCGAGCGCCGTAGGTCACTTCAGACGCGACCATCGCACAATCTTCGTAGGTTCTAGCACGAAGCGACCGGGTCGGAACTAAACCCTCGTCCGGACCGCATCCCGCTAACGAGGCAGGAACTTGTGCAGGAACTGCGGAATGCTATCGTCGAAAAAGCTAGCAACCAAGCGGGTTGGCAGGCGAAGTGTGAGTGCCCCCGGCTCCACCATTACAAAGTTCAGCGAAGTCCGCTGAAGCCCAAAAGGCCCAAGTAAATCAACGACTTGGGCCTTTTTCTTTGTCCGCTGGCTTCCGGGTAAGTGCGCCACCTTCCGGCATCTGACCGGGTAACTATCCGGGTAACTCGGGGTCGCCGGGACACATGCCCGCCGGCGCCGGCTGCTGACATCGCCGTGCCGTCAGCCGAACGCTTGCGGCAGGTCCAGGTGCACGGTGTGCCTGTGAATGAGCCAGGCGTCGCGCTCGTGGACCAGTTCGGAGCGGTAGTAGCCCGCTTCACGCGGTGCAACGCTGCCCTGTGCCCCGAAGAGTCCGCGCGGCCAACCGCCCTCGGGCATGGCATTCCCCAAGGTCAGGAACATCACGAACTGGGCGTCCAGCGTGGCGCGGTTGCCGTCCATCTCGATCAGGTGATCGAAGGTCATGTGATGGCTCCAGCCGCGCGGCGCGTGGGGGGCGAGCATGCCCGCAACGGCCTGCCCGATCTGCTCGGCGCCAACCAGCTGGCCAAGAGGCTTGGGTGCCTGCTGATCGAACAGGATGGTGACGGTCGCGTCTGGGGTGAACAGCTTGGACAGCGCAGCGCCGTCGCGACGGTCCACCGCGCGCACGTAGCGACCCAGGACTTGTTGAACTTGAAAGTGATCGGACATCGTCTACTCCAGGGGATGGTTCGGGTGAAACGCTCGAGAGCGGCCGTCGAGACGGCAGCCTGATCGGTGGCAGGGCAGGGAGCGTCAGACGGGGCCTGGCGCCGGTGCGTGGTGCGCGGTGTCAGGCACATAGCAGGGGTACTCGTGCTTGGACTTCCTTGCCAGGCTGAGGTCCAGCTCAACAACTTGCATCTGCGCAGCGCCCTCCGTGGTCGCCAGCCGGGCGCCGCCCGGTGCCACGACGAAGCCATGGCCGCCAAAGGTGGGCCCTTCGGCGCGCTGCCTGCCAACGCGGTTGGAGGTGGCCACGTAGCACCCGCCGACCAAGGACGCCATGCCGGCAGCCGTCTCCCACGAGTCGCGTCGCAACCCGGTCGCGCGGGGTACGGCAATCAGGTCGGCGCCGGCACGCCCCAACCTGCGTGCGTGCTCGTTGAACATCAACTCCGTGCACAGGAGGAAGCCGACATGCACCCCGGCGACCTCGTGAACCGCAAACCCCGGCAGCGCCGCCTGGAACCAGGTGGACTCATGCCAGCCAGGTTCTTCGGGAAACCGCTGCTTGTGATGTCTGGCGGTGTAGCGGCCCGCCACCAGGGTGAAGGCTTCATTGGCCAGGCTCCGGCCGCTCGGCACCGGCCGGCTGGACATCACGGCCTCGACCTTGAGGGCAGCGAGGGCGGCGACACCGCGCTCATGCAACTGCACCCAGGCCTCTGCGGCTTCGGCGTCATAACGCTCGCTTCGAGGGAGCCAGCTGCCGAACGGCATCTCGTTGGTCAGCAGCAGGTCCGGCGCGATCTCCTCGATCTGCTGCGCGATGCGCTGCCAGGGCTCGCCATCGGGCTGAAGCCCGTCAGGCCACTCCACCACCATCAATCTCGGCATGCTGTTCCCCTTGTGCATTCGCGATGCTGGCTGGCGGCTCACCACCAGTACCGCGGGTAGCTGCGCCGTGCTCGCGCGTTGTTCACGACCCAGGCGCAGCCCACGATGATGAGTGACCCCGCCAAGACGGGGGTGACGAGAAAGCTGATCGATGGCGCCGTTGCGAGCACCACCAGCGGGTCGGCGCCGGCCGGCGCGTGGACCGTCCGGGTCCACAGCATGACGCCGAGTGCGAGCGCAACCGACAGTGCGGCAGACCACCAGGTCGGACCCCAGGCGGCCAATGCGGCGAAGCCGACCAGCGTGCTCAGGAAATGGCCGCCGACAATGCTGCGGGGCTGGGCCAGCGGGCTGTCCGGCAGTCCGAAGGCCAGCACGCAGCTCGCGCCGAAAGGCGCCATCAGCAGCGCGACCCCTGCTTGCTGTGCCAGCCAGGCGGTGGCACCAATGGCCAGCGCAGCCCCTGCCATCGAGATCAGGATGAATCGCCCCGGCGGGGCGGACGGCGCTGAGGGCTTGTGTGGCTGCATGTGCAGTCTCCGTTCGTGAGCCGCCATCTTCTGGTGCCGCCCCACGACGGGCAATGACGCGCCGCGAAAGTGACTCTTGCACAAGCCGGTGCACGGCTTGCAAGGGCGCTAATTGAGTGAGGCGTCAGACCGGAGGCGGTCGATGAGCAGATCGAGCAGCAGCCTCACCTTGGCGTCTGGCCGCCGGCCCTGCCGGTGCAGCACGTGAATAGGCAGGGGCTGGGGCTCGAACTCGGTGAGCAGGGTCTTGAGCTGCCCGCGCTTGAGCTCGTCGCTGATCTGATAGGACATCAACCGGGAAATCCCGAGCCCGGCGACTGCAGCGGTAATCGCCGACTCGTTGGTGTCGGTCACCATCGCGGGCCTGACCTCCCAGGTGCCCGCCACCCCGCCTTCCCAGAAGCGCCACTGGGGGGAGGGCGTCATGCCCGTCGAAGCGACCACGGTGTGGGCGATCAAGTCACGGGGATGTGCGGGTATGCCGTTGGCAGACAGATAGCCAGGAGCCGCGCACACGATGCGCCGCACCCAGCCCACCCGGACGGCCTGGAGTGACGAGTCGGGAAGTTCGCCGATTCGCACCGCGATGTCGATGCCCTCGTCGTCGACGTTGACGACCCGATCGACGAAGTGACACACCGCCTGCACTGGCGGATAGGCACGCAGGAACTCCACCACGATGGGCGCGACATAGCGGTTGCCGAACATCGCCGATGCGGTGAGTGCCAGCCGGCCCCGAGGCTTGGCATGCACGCCAGCGGCCGCCAGGTTGGCCTCCTCCAGCTCCGCCAGGATGCGCCGGCTCGCCTCGTAGTACTGGGCCCCAGCGTCGGTCACCCGGGTCACGCGTGTGGTGCGTGTGAGCAGTGACACGCCCAGCTGCGCCTCCAGCTCGGCGATGGCCCTGGTGATGCTCGCCGGGGACACATTCAAGGTGCGTCCCGCCCCGGCAAAACCGCCCGCGTCAACGACGGCGATGAAAGTGCGGATGCACTGGAGCTGATCCATGGGTTGCCACCTTATTGCATCGGCGCAGAGACGATGGCTCCGGCCCGGGGCAGATCATCGCGGGGAGTCCTGCCGGCACTGTTGCAGCCGATGCAATTGCCATTTGGGCCGGGTGCTGATTCTCTTCCAGCGGCTGCACCACCACAGTCTGCATCGTTCGCCGGATGTCCCGGTGGGCGATTTCCAGCTCTTCAGGAGAACCCCATGAGCCGCATTCCTCTCGTCACCCACGCCGCCGCCAACGCCGATCAAAATCAGCTGCTCGATGCCATCCAGGCGCAGCTCGGCATGGTGCCCAACTTCCTGCGCGTGTTTGCCCATTCCCCGGTGGCGCTGAAGGCGTTCCTGGGGCTTCACGGCATCGCCAACGACGGCGCCCTTGACGCATTGACGCGTGAGCGCATCGCGCTTGCCCTTGCGCAGGCCAATGGCTGCCAGTACTGCGTCTCCGCGCACACGGCCATCGGCCGAAAGACCGGCCTCACGGGCAACGAGATGATGGCCGCCCGCTCGGGGACCAGTGAAGACGCCATGGCTGCCGAGGCCGTCAGGTTCGCCTTGAACCTGGTGGAGAAAAAGGGCGAGGTCGACACCGAAGAGCTGCTGGCGCTGCGCAACGTCGGCTATTCCGATGCGGCCATCGTCGAGGTGATCACGCATGTCGGCATGAACTTCCTGACCAACATCCTGGGCAAGGTGAGCCGTGTGGAGATCGACTTCCCGGCCGTGGAGCTGAAGCTGGCGGCCTGACGCGGCCCCAGCCACTGCGGTGGAGCCGGTCTCCACCGCGTCGTTTACTGGTTTTGGAGAGCGCCATGCCGCATGCCTACGCCCAGATCGCCTTCACGCCCGCGGTCCGCAGGCTTCAGCAAGAGTTGGGAAGCCGCGAACAGTACGTCTTCCTCGACGCGCTGGAGGATGCCAACAGCAGCTTCACCGAGCGCGAGGCGGCATTCATCGAGAGCCGGGACACGCTGTACCAGGCGACCGTGAGCGAGACCGGCTGGCCCTATGTCCAGCATCGCGGCGGCCCGCCGGGCTTCCTGAAGGTGCTGGACGAGACGACCCTGGCCTTCGTCGACTATGCCGGCAATCGCCAGTACATCAGCACCGGCAATCTGGACGCCAACGACCGCGTGGCGCTGATCCTGGTCGACTATCCAAGACGCGCCCGCCTGAAGATCCTGGCCCACGCCCAGCGCCTGGCGCTGGACGCTGAGCCGGACCTGCTGGCGCGGGTCGCGGTCCCCGGCTATCGCGCCCGGCCCGAGCGGATCTTCCGCCTGCGGTTGGCGGCCTTCGACTGGAACTGCCCGCAGCACATCGTCCCGCGCTTCACCGAGCCCGAGATCGCCCGCGCCGTTGCGCCACTGCGCGAGCAAGTGGCCGCGCTGGAGGCGGAAAACCAGCGGCTACGCGAGCGTCTCGGTCCCCAATAGGCGTTCCGGTCCCGAAGCTGACGAACTCGTGTCTTGGCGTGAGCGCCCCCGGCGCCGCACCCTCCGTCGTCACAGGAGGGACCCACCATGAGCGAACGCATCTTCCGCCAGGGCGACATGCTGCTGCGCACCGGGGTGAGCCTGCCGCACCTGGGCGTCTATTCGGGCCAGGTCTACGAGGTCGAGGACTACCACCATCACGCCGAAGGCCTCTACGTGAAGGGCGTCGACGAGGGGCTGGACCCGGGCAGCTTCCAACCGATCGGCGAGCCCATCTAGGGCTTCGTCGCGCGGGGTTGCGGATTCCCCCGCGCCCCGATCTTCCGCGCGCCAGCGCCCGCCACGCGAAAGAACGCTTCGCGCCGGGATCGGCGCGCGAAGCATCGAAAATCCTCCGACCGATATCGTCGTGGATTTTTGATTTTATGAAGAAGGGAATGGTGGACGCGACAGGGATTGAACCTGTGACCCCCTCGATGTCAACGAGGTGCTCTCCCGCTGAGCTACGCGTCCGCCGAAGCGATCCGAAGCGCCTCGAGAGGCGTCCCGGCCGGGAAGGTGTGGGGGTATAGCGGCGGCTTCGCCGAGGCGCAAGCCGCCCTAAAACTTTTTAGGGCAACTTTTTAGGCGGCCATCATCTTTTCCACCTCGGCGACCAGGTCGCGCAGGTGGACGGGCTTGGACAGCACCTTGGCGCCCGCCGGCGCGCGGTCCTGGGCCGAGAGGGCGACGGCGGCGAAGCCGGTGATGAACATGATGCGCAGGCCAGGGTCGCGGGCGGCGGCCTGGCGGGCCACCTCGATGCCGTCCATGCCCGGCATGACGATGTCGGTCAGCAGCAGATCCCAGGGATGTTCCAGGTGCTGGACGGCTTCCTCGCCATCCGCGCAGGCCTGGACTTCGAAACCGGCGCGCTCCAGCGCCCGGGCCAGGAAACCACGCAGGCTGTCGTCGTCTTCGGCGAGAAGGATGCGAGTCATGGGTGTGCGAGCGCCTTAATCTTGCAGCGCCCCCCGGTGACGCCCGAAACCCACCCTAGCGTTCAAGGTGTAAATCCGTGGTGAACCGTTGACCGGCGCGGCCTCGCCGCTGATTAGTGAGCTATGGAGCTCGCCCCAGATCCCCTAGCGGCTAACGATGCGGCGGTATCGCCCTTCGAAATCGCCGGCGTGATCGAGGGCGTGGCCCCAAAGACGCCCCTGATCTTCTGCTCCCCGCATTCCGGCCGGGTCTATCCAGCGGAGATGATGGCGGCCTCGGCGCTGAATTCGGCGGAAATCCGCCGGTCGGAGGACGCCTTCGTCGATTCCCTGATCGAGGGGGCGGCGGCGCATGGGGCGGCGGTGCTCGTCAATCGCTACGCCCGGGCCTTCGTCGACGTGAACCGCGAGGCCTATGAACTCGATCCCGCCATGTTCGAGGATCAGCTGCCGGATTTCGCCATCGCCAGGTCGGCGCGGGTGGCCGCGGGGCTTGGCGCCATCGCCCGGATCGTCGCCGACGGCCAGGAAATCTACACCCGCAAGCTGACCTTTGCCGAGGCGCGCGGCCGGATCGAGGCTGTGCACGTCCCCTATCACGCCGCCCTTGCCCGCCTGGTCGAGAGCGCCAAGGCGGCCTTTGGCCAGGCGATCCTCATCGATTGGCATTCCATGCCGTCGGCGGCGGGCCGCAGCGCGTCCGGACGGGGCGCGGACTTCGTGCTTGGCGACCGGTTTGGCCAGTCCTGTGGCGGCCGGGTGGTCGAACTCGTCGAGCGGACCTTGCGGCTCTCTGGCTATCGGGTGGCGCGCAACAACCCCTACGCCGGCGGCTTCACCACCGAACACTATGGCCGGCCCTCCGAGGGCGTTCACGCCCTGCAGGTCGAAATCGACCGCTCGCTTTATCTCGATGAGGCGACGCTCGAGGCCAACTCAGGATTCGGCGGCCTGAAAGCCGACCTCAACGCCCTGTTCGCCGTCCTTTCGAGCAAGCAAAAGGGCTGATGGGACGCACCGCAGACACCATCATCGACCTTTACGAGCGACACGCGAACGCCTGGGATCGCCTCCGGGGTCACGGGTTTATCGAGCGCGCCTGGATCGACCGCTTCCACACCGCCTTGCCGCCGACGCCCGCGGTCCTCGACCTGGGTTGCGGTTCGGGCCAGCCGATCGGCGGCTATCTGATCGGCCGAGGCGTCGATCTGACCGGCGTCGATGCCTCGCCCGCGCTCATCGCCCTTTGCCGCGAGAGGTTTCCAGAGCGCAACTGGGTCGTCGCCGACATGCGCGGTCTCGATCTTGGCCGGACTTTCGACGGTTTGATCGGCTGGAACAGCGTCTTCCATCTGACGCCGCGGGATCAGCGCGCGATGTTTCCGGTTTTTCAGCGTCATACGGCGAAGGGCGGCCTCCTGCTGTTCACGAGCGGAACGGAGGAAGGCGAGGCGGTGGGTGAATTCGAAGGTGAGCCGCTCTATCACGGGAGCCTGGACGCGGACGAATACCGGACCCTTCTCGATCAGCACGGCTATGAGTTGCTCGCCCATATTGCCGGCGATCCGGACTGCGGCGGGCAGACGGTCTGGCTCGCGAAACGTCGCTAGTCCGCCTAGAAAAAAAGCCGCGGCACGAAGCCGCGGCTTAAAGTCATTAGGGAGGAAACGCCCAGGAAGGGCAGAGGCGACAGGGCCGCCTCACAAGGAACAATATAGGTTGCGGCGCACAAACCGGCAAGAGGAAAATGCGAATTTCCGCGAAATTCTTACAGTGTTAAGATGGAATTCCATCTATTTCAAATAGTTATAATTGGACATGGCGCGCTGTCGCATGTTGCAGCGCACAATGCAATGTCGTCGCAGGGGGTGGCTTTAGCCCACAAAACCGCGTAGGAAGCGCGGCCTCTCGCCCCGGAAAAAACGACGCTCCCCATGTCCTTGAGAAACATCGCCATTATCGCCCACGTCGACCATGGCAAAACGACGCTGGTCGATCAGCTATTGGCGCAATCGGGCGTCTTTAGGGCGAACGAGGCCCAGGTCGAACGGGCCATGGACTCCAACGACCAGGAGCGTGAGCGCGGCATCACCATTCTCGCCAAATGCACCAGCGTGCTGTGGCACGGGGAAGCGGGCGAGACGCGCATCAACATCATCGACACCCCCGG
>DGYN01000140.1:0-10832 GCA_002398405.1 Caulobacteraceae bacterium UBA5005 | reverse complement strand
CACGCCGACTTCGGCGGCGAGGTGGAACGGATCCTCGGCATGGTCGACGGCTGCGTCCTCCTGGTCGACGCCGAAGAGGGCGTCATGCCCCAGACTAAGTTCGTGCTCGGCAAGGCCTTGAAGATGGGCCTTCGCCCGATCGTCTGCCTGAACAAGGTCGACCGGCCGCACGCCGATCCGGACAAGGTCCTGAACGCCGCCTTCGACCTTTTCGACGCCATGGGCGCCACCGACGAACAGCTCGACTTCCCGCACATCTATGCGTCCGGCAAGAACGGCTGGGCGACGCTGGACATGAGCAAGCCGTCGGACACCCTGGCTCCCCTCTTCGACCTCATCGTCAAACACGTTCCCAGCCCTAAGGCGGAGCCGCGCAAGGACGAGCCCTTCCAGATGCTGTCGGTGCTGATCGAAAGCGATCCGTTCCTCGGCCGCCTGCTGACCGGCCGTATCGAAAGCGGCAAGGCTCTGCCGGGCACCCCGATCAAGGCCCTTGACCGTCACGGCAAGGAAATCGAGCGCGGCCGCATCACCAAGGTCCTGGCCTTTCGCGGCCTGAAGCGCCAGCCGATCGATCACTCCGACGCCGGAGACATCGTCGCCATCGCGGGCCTGTCCAAGGCCACTGTCGCCGACACCCTCTGCGCCATAGAGGTCAACGAGGCCCTTCCGGCCCAGCCCATCGATCCGCCGACCATCTCCATGACCGTGGCGGTGAACGATTCCCCCCTCGCCGGGCGCGAGGGTGACAAGGTGCAAAGCCGGGTGATCCGCGACCGCCTGCTGCGCGAAGCCGAGAGCAATGTCGCCATCAAGGTTTCGGAAGCGCCGGGATCGGACGCCTATGAAGTGGCGGGCCGCGGCGAACTGCAGCTCGGCGTCCTCATCGAGAACATGCGCCGCGAAGGCTTCGAGGTTTCCATCAGCCGTCCGCGGGTCGTCTATCAGACCGGCGAGGACGGCAAGCGCCTGGAGCCGATCGAGGACGTGGTCATCGACGTCGATGAGGAATATTCCGGCGTCGTCATCGAAAAGCTTTCGGCCCGCAAGGCCGAGCTCAAGGACATGGGCCCGTCGGGCGCCGGCAAGACCCGCATCACCCTACAGGCCCCGTCGCGCTCCCTGATCGGCTACCAGGGCGAGTTTCTCACTGATACCCGCGGCTCGGGCGTCCTGAACCGCGTCTTCAGCCACTACGAACCCTACAAGGGCGCCATCGAAGGCCGGCGCAACGGGGTGCTGGTCTCCAACTCCGACGGCGAGACCGCGGCCTACGCCCTTTGGAACCTGGAAGAGCGCGGCACCATGTTCGTGGGCGGCGGCGAGAAGTGCTACCAGGGCATGATTATCGGCGAGAACAGCCGGGGCGATGACCTCGACGTCAATCCGATGAAGGCCAAGCAGCTGACCAACGTCCGCGCCTCCGGCAAGGATGAAGCCGTCCGCCTCACCCCTCCGCGCCGTCCGACTCTCGAACAGGCCATCGCCTATATCGAAGAAGACGAACTGGTCGAGGTGACGCCCAAGTCGATCCGCCTGCGCAAGTCGGTGCTCAACCCGTCCTTCCGCAAGAAGCGCGTCCGCGAAGACGCGTAAGCACGATCGTCATCCTCGGACTTGTTCCGAGGACCCATTCATCCGCCGCACGAGCTGTTCCTCAAGGGTGTCCGCCCTTGCGGCCGCGCCGTGGGCCCTCGGAACAAGTCCGAGGGTGACGGCATGGGAGCTATTTCTTAGGCCGAAACGCCAGGATCATATTGCCCGGCGCCTGGCCGAACAGGCCGTAACCCGAGTTGACGATCAGAAGCCCGTTCGCCGCGGTGATCGAGGCCGCATCGATGGCCCCGCCCTTGCCGGCGACGCCGTTGATCCCCTGATAGGTGCGGGCGGTGTCGTACTTCCAAAGGTTCTTTCCGTCCTTGCCGTCATAGATCTGGATATAGCCGTCCAGGCCGGCCACCACGACGGCGCCGTCGATCACGGTCGGGGCGGTGGAATAGCCGAACTGGCGCGCGCAATTGGGCATGCGCTGTTGCCTATCGCCCGTGCAGTCGGCGGCGGCGGGCGCGCTCCATTTGATGGCCCCGGTGTTGGCGTCGAGCGCGAAAAGCCCATGCTTCATGTTGGGGTCGACGGGGAGTTCACCGGAGATGGTGCGTCCAGGGGAGGTGATCGGCGCGTAGACGGTCTCGTTGTCGTAGGCGATGCCCCAGTGGATGCCGCCCAGCGCGCCGCCGGTGCCCAGGTCGGTGCGCCACAGGACCTTGCCTGTCTCGGGCAGCATGGCCCAGACCGTGCCGGATTTCTGACCGGCATAGAGGATGTCGACGCCGCGCTTCTTGCGTCCGATGATGGTCGAGGCGCCGAAGTCCACGTCACGGAAGACGGTGTTTCCGGTGCAGTTCAGCTGGTCCGGGCGGGGCCTTGGCCCGCAGCCGATGTTGTAGACATCGTTGGCGGTCGCCTGCATCGACCAGACTTCCTTGCCGTCGGAAAGACGGATGGCGATCTGGGCGTCGGTATTGTGGTGCGCGTTGATGGAGTTGGCTTCGCCGGTGCCGAAGAAGATCAGGCCGCGCTTCTGATCCACCGACGGCGAATTCCAGATCGGCGCCCCGGCCGGGCCATAGAGCATCTTGCCATCGCCCCGGTCACGGATCGGCTTGGCGTCCTCCATGGTGTCATAGCGCCACTGCTGGACGCCGGTCCTGGGGTCGAGGGAGACGATGTAGCCGTGGTTGTCGCAGCATTTCACCGCATTGTTGGCGGCGTTGGAGATCTCGTTCTGGGAAACCGGGATGATCAGCCGGTCCTTCAGCACCGTCGCCGTGCCGGTATTCATCGACCAGCTGTAGGTCCCGACCTTGCGCGGCTCCCAAAGCGTGCGGCCCGTCTTGGCGTCCAGGGCATAGACCGTGGTGTCGAGGCCGGAGATCACCAGCACGCCCCGGCCGTCGGCGATCACCCCATAGGCGGCGCTGGTGCGCAGCGGCGCGCCGGTCGGCGTCTTGTAGACCCATTTCAGGCAGGGCTTGGCGGTGTCGGAGACATCGATCGCATAGACCGCGCTGGCCTGGGCCACCGGCAGGAAGAGGGTCTTGCCGACCACGGCTGGCTGGGAGCGCATTTCGGTCGCGCCGGGGATGGCGATCGACCAGGCGAGCTCCATGTTCGAAAGCTGCGCCTTGGTCAGGCCCGCCTGTTTGGCGGTCAGGGACCTAGTGTTGTCGTGGTCGTAGCCGAAGCCGACGATGGTGGGGCTCGCAAGGTCCACGGGGCGCCGGTTCGCCGCGCACATCATGTCCTTGGTCCAGGTCTCCAGCGTCGCCTGGCTCTTGCCGGTGAGGAAGCTGATCAGGTCGACGCGCTGGGCGGCGGTCATGCCCTCGCCCTGGTTCTTCATCTTGCCGCCCGTCAGGGAGAAATCGATGGTCTCAAAGCTCATCGCCGCCAGGTTCGACTTGGTCGGCGCCCGGAAGGCCTCGGCATTGTCGTGGCAGGAGGCGCACTTCTGCTTGTAGAGCGCCTCGCCCGGATGGCCGGCGGCCACGCGGCTCTGCGCGATGGCGGCTTCGGTCGTAAACCAGGACATGGCGGCCAGGACCGCCAGGGTCAGCGCCGAGGCGACCGGACGGCATGCAAACGGCTTGAGCATCTTTATCATTGTTGTTGTTTTTCCCCCTTGAACCTTTGTCCGCCATGAGCCGCAGCGGGACAAGCCACCCATGCCTGCAATTTTTGCTGCACGGGGCGCCCTTCGCCTGATAGGCCACGCTTATGGTCAATCCCCTCTTTGCGAACATGGCGCTCACCATCTTCGATGAGATGTCGAGCCTGGCGCGCGCCCATGACGCCATCAACCTGGGCCAAGGCTTTCCCGACGAGCCCGGCCCGCTCGCCGTCCTCGAGAAGGCGGCCTACGCCGTCGTCCATCTGAACAACCAGTACCCGCCCTCGCGGGGCCTGCCGGAACTGCGCCAAGCCGTGGCCGGCTTCTATCAGCGGCAGGGTCTTTCCCTCGACTGGCAGACCCAGGTGACCATCACCTCCGGCGCCACCGAGGCGGTCGCCTCCGCCCTCCTCGCCCTCCTTGAGCCCGGGGACGAGGTGGTGATGTTCCAGCCGCTCTATGACGCCTATGCGCCGCTGGTGAAGCTGGCCGGCGGGGTGATCAAGCTGGTGAACCTCAAGCCCCCCGGCTGGGGCTTCGACCGGGAAATGCTCGAGGCGGCTTTCAGCGACAAGACCCGGGTCGTCATCGTCAACACCCCGAACAATCCCACCGGCGTCATCTTCGGCGAGGCCGAACTCTCCCTGATCGCCGAATTCTGCGTGCGCCACGGCGCCGTCGCCCTGTGCGACGAGGTCTGGGAGGGCACTGTATTTGCCCCCGGCGCCGTGCACCGGCCCCTGCTCGCCTATCCCGGCATGGCCGAGCGCTGCGTAAAGATCGGCTCGGCCGGCAAGCTCTTCGCCCTGACCGGCTGGAAGGTCGGCTGGCTGATCGCCGGGCCCGAACTCTCCGCCATCCTGGCCAGGGCTCACCAGTACATAACCTTCACCACCCCGCCGAACCTGCAGCACGCGGTCGCCTACGGCCTGGCCAACTGCGAGGACTGGTTTTCGGCCATGCCCAAGACCCTGGCCCGTTCCCGCGACCGGTTGAAGGCCAGCCTGGAAAAGGAAGGCTTTGTGGTCCTCGACTGCCAGGGGACCTACTTCCTCAACGTCGACCTCGCCGCCTCCGGCATCGCCATGAACGACCGGGAGTTCTGCCTGCGTGCGGTCAAGGAAGCCGGTATCGCCGCCATTCCGCTGTCGTCGGTCTATGAGGCCGACGCGGTCACCTCGATGATCCGCCTCTGTTTCGCCAAGAAGGACGAGACCCTGGACGAGGGCGCGCGGCGGTTGGCGAAGGCGCGGGACCTCTTCCGCAACCGCTAGGGCGAGGGACGCGTTTATCCCTGCGAAGGAGAAGCCTCATGCGCGTGCTTCCGTTCGTCCTGATTGCCGCCCTTGCTGCTGGACCGGCCTATTCCCAGCAGTCCAAGGGCCGCATAACCGCCAAACCGGCCCTGCCCGATCAAGCGGTCTCGGCCGAAAGCAAGGCCAGCCCCGCCGCCGCTGTCGCGGCGCTTGCCGCGGGCCTGCCGGTCATGTCCGCAGACGGCCAGAGCGCCGGACGGGTCTTCGAGGTGGTCCGAATGCCGGACGGCCGGGTCAATGTCGTCCTGATTGACGCCGCGGACGGCAAACAGCGGGCGGTCCCCGGCGCCAATGTCCGCTTCGAGGACGGCCAGGCCAAGCTTACCCTATCGCAGGCCCAGCTCCTGGCGCTGCCCGTAGTGCAGCCCTAGGCGACCGTCCCGCCGTCGATCACCAGGCCGTGGCCGTTGACCCACGATCCGGCGCGAGACGCCAGGAACACCGCGCCGCCGGCGATATCGTCCGGCACGCCCAGGCGCTGCATGGGGTTGTAGCTGATCGACTTTTCCTCGGCCTCGGGGGTGTCCCAGAGAGCGCGGGCGAAGTCGGTTTTCACCAGGCCCGGCGCGATGCAGTTGATGCGGATATTATGTTTGCCGACCTCCTGGGCGAGGTTTCTGGCCAGCATGAAGTCCGCCGCCTTGGAGATGTTGTAGGCCCCGATCACGCTGGTGCCGCGAATGCCGCCGATCGAGGAGATGATGATGATCGCCCCGTCCTTCTGCGCGATCATATCGGGCAGGCACATCTGGATCAGCCAGTGCTGGCTGATGATGTTGTTGTCCAGGACCTTGCGGAACTGATCGTCGCTGATGCCGCTCATCGGGCCGTAGTAGGGATTGCTGGCGGCGTTACAGACCAGGATATCGACGGTCCCGAGCTTTTCCTTGGTCTCATCCACCAGGTTCTGCAGCGCGTCCTTGGACGAGATATTGGCCGCGACCACGATGGCCTTGCCCGCCCCGTACTTGGCGTTGATGCCGTCGGCGACCTCCTGGCAGGCGTCGGCCTTGCGGGACGAGATCACCACCTTGGCCCCATGTTCGGCGAGCCGCTCGGCGATCGCCCGGCCGATGCCGCGGGAAGACCCCGTGACGATGGCCACCTTGCCGGTCAGGTCGAACAACTCACCCATAATACTTGCCTCGAACGATCGTTTGAATTGGCCGGCAACCTAACCACGGAGGAAGGCAGGTCAAGCCGTCACAGACTACTTCCGCTTGAACCCGGCGCCGCGATTCATGGGTTTGCGGTCCTTGCCCCTGGCCTTGGCGACGATCTCCTTCAGCTTCACCCCCTGCAGGGTAGAAAGCGCCGCTCCCGCCGCGCCCTTTTCCGGATCGCCGAACGCGCGGCCGAACTTGTCGACGCGCTCTTCCACCGAGCCCAGGAACTCGCCTTCCCATTCGGAGAGGGGAACGCCCGCGGCTTCCGCGGCGCGACGCGCCCGCTTCAGCGCGGAAAGGGCCGCGCGTTTGGCTTTTTCCCGGTCGGGGGTTTTAGATTTCACCGATGGCGTTGAGGTAGAGGTCGAGGATCGCCTCCTCCTCCTGCCGCTTGGCGCGGTCCTGCTTGCGGATGCGGATCACCTTGCGCAGGATCTTGACGTCATAGCCGTTGCCCTTGGCCTCGGAGAACACCTCCTTGAGATCGGCCATCACCGCCGCCTTGTCCTCCTCCAGCCGCTCGATGCGCTCGACGATGGCCTTGAGCTGGCTCTGGGCGGTGCTGGAAAGCACGTCGATGGAGGAGGCGTCGTCGGCCATGGGTCAAGTCTCACTCAAAAGGGCGAGGCGACCCTAGCGAGGGGGCGAGCGGTGAAAAAGCGCGCACGCGGCCAATCCTGTGGATAAGGCCATGAACCTGCGGGGCGCCTCGCCCGTTCACGAACATGGCCAAGGACAGACCCACCATTAAAAAAGTCGAGGACGCGATCCGCACCCTTATCGAATGGGCGGGGGATGACCCTTCCCGCGAGGGGCTGGCCGAAACGCCCCGCCGCGTCGCCAAGGCCTATCGCGAGCTTTTCGCCGGCTACGACGCCGATCCCCGCGAGTATCTGGAGCGGACCTTCGACGAGGTCGGCGGCTATGACGAGCTGATCATCCTGCGCGACATACCCGTCACCAGCTTCTGCGAGCACCACATGCTGCCCTTCATCGGCCGGGCCCACGTCGGCTATCTGCCGCGCCACCGGGTGGTCGGCATCTCCAAGCTCGCCCGTGTCGTCCAGGGTTTCGCCCGCCGCCTGCAGATCCAGGAAAAACTCACCGCCCAGGTCGCCGAGGCGATCCAGGACATCCTCAAACCCAAGGGCGTCGGAGTCGTCATCGTCTCAGAGCACAGCTGTATGACCATGCGCGGGGTAAATACGCCTGGAACGCGCCTGACCACGAGCCATCTGCTCGGCGAGGTGCGTGACGACCCGAGGACGCGGCAGGAATTTTTTGAATTGGTCAGGAACGGCTAGGGGACTGTTTGAATTTGCCGCGCAAATTCTAACTGTCCCCGGCGCGGTGCGCGCGGGTTACCGCAGTTCTGAGTTGAAAACGGGTGTCGGGGACAGTTTCAGCCGGCTGCGCCGCCTTAAACAGTCCCCAGCTTAGCCTTGCTTGGCTTTAAAACGCGGGTCGGTCTTGTTGATCACATAGACCTTGCCCTTGCGGCGCACGAGCTTGCAGTCGCGGTGGCGGCCCTTCAGGGACTTGAGGGAGCTGCGGACTTTCATCGGACGGCTTCTATGCAAGGGGTTCAAAACGGAGGCGGTCCTATAGTTTTCCCCGCCTGAGAAGTCAATCGCACCCCGAAATCACTACCAATTGGTAGCAGAGCGCCGCGTCAGGCTCCGCTACGGCTGGGCAAAGGTTGGGGACCTTCGGCCGGTGATCCGCATCAAACGAGCCCATACGGCGCTTCTGCGAGACGAAGTCTACGCGCTGCGTTACCGCGCCTATCGCAAGGAAGAGGCGATCTTGGCCGATCCGTCTGAGATGTTCGAGGACCGGTACGATCACCAGCCCAATCAAATACTCTGGGCCTTGACCCTTGAGGAAAAAGTTGTTGGCAGCATCCGCACCACTTGGTTTGATCCGGCCAGCCCCCATACAATACCCGAGCAAGCCGCCTATTCGGACGATATCGCCAAGGTGGCGCCCAAACACGCGCGGCTCCTTTCCGGCAATCGTCTGGTCACCGATCCAGACCTTGGTTCGATGAGCTCCCAGTTGGTGCTGATGTTGCTGCGTTACCACATGGTGGTCGCGGACCAGAAGGCGGACTGGGCGGTCGCCGCGGTCAGGCGCAACCATGTGCCCTTCTATCAGCGGGTCATACGCGTGAGGCGGGCCTCTGAGGGACGGCTTTATCCGGGCCTGCTTTGTCCCATGTTCTTGATGGCCTGCGATTTTAACGAGAACATCGGCCCGGTTCTGGAGCGCACTCCGCTGCTGAAACCCCGCGGATATGAGCGGATATTCCTAGATCCTGCCTACCAGGACGTCTGGGAAGTCGGCCTGCCGGTGGAGACCTAGGGGATGTCCGCCGCCGTCGTCGTCTATTCGCTGATCCTCGCCCTGATCAATTATCCGGTCGTGCTGCTGGTCGAACGCCATGTGCGGCGCCGGGTGGTGAAGCCCATCTACGCGGTCGTCGAGCCGCCTGGGCAAAGGGCGCGGGAGATGCGGAACGCCTGGGTCACCACCCCCATCCACGCCGTGCTCTTCCTGGCGTTCATTGGGTTGGGACTTCTACGGACGGGGCCCGAGACGGTCCTGCGGGCAGTTGGCTCCTTCTTACTCGCCTTCCTGTGGACCGAGATCTGGCACTACGCCTCGCACGTCGCCATGCATACGAGGCCGCTGCACTTCATGCACCGCGAGCATCACCTTTCTCACCTAACGGCCCCCTGGACTTCGGTCTCCTTTTCGCTGTTGGAAAAGTTCGTCTTTTCGCTGGGTATCCTGGGGGGGCTGGCCCTGGTGTCGCTGCTGATCCCCCTCTCGGCTCTGGGGGTGTTCGCCTACTATGTGCTGTATTTCGTGACCAACACCCTTGGCCACGCCAATTTCGAGTTCCGCAAACCCGGCTACTACGACCGCTTCATGGGCAAGGTGTTCAATACGCCCTCCTACCATGCCCTGCATCACGCGCGGTACGTGAAGAACTACGGCCTGATCACGCCGTGGCTCGATCGCCTGTTCGGGACCGACTGGAAGGACGTATCGCAGGTGCAGACCAGGGCTGCGTCCGGCGAACCCCTGCGAAGGCTTGGCGAACGGCTCGGACCCGAACGGACTAAGCCCTAATCCTTCCCCTCAAGGATCGCCTCGGGGTCCGCCCCCAGCGCCCGGACCCGCTCCTTCCAGCGCTCCAGGGCGTTGTCGTAATAGTCCATGATGCAGGGCTCGCAGTGCCGGCCGCAGCACTCGTCCGGGTGCGGCATGGTAGGCGGGCGGGGCAGGTTCATGGCCGTTTCCTAGCACACCCCATGGCCTGGCTTGAAAGCGCCGCAAAAGGGCGGGAAGATTCACCCCATGCAGCGCCGCCTCTTCCTCGCCTCGATCATTCTGGCCACCGCCGCGCCGGGGGTCTGCCAGACGGTGCTCGCCCCGCCCAGGATCGCCGCCTCGGGGGATGTGAAGTTCGATCTGTGGCTGGACGACTTCTACAACCGGGCCCTGACCGGCGGCATGTCCAAGGCCTTGCTCGACCGGGAACTCGCCGACCTTTCCCCCAACGCCCGCGTGGTGGCGCTGGATAACCAGCAGCCGGAGATCGCCCGTCCGGCGGGGGACTATATCAGGGGCGCGGTCAGCGCCGATCGCATCGCCACGGGAATACGCAAGCGGGAAGAGCTGACCTTCCTCCCCTCGCTCGAGCAAAGGTTTGGCGTGCCCTCAGAAGTCCTGATCTCCATCTGGGGCATGGAATCGGCCTTCGGCGCCGTGCAGGGCGATTTCGACGTGGTCCGCTCGGTGGCCAGCCTGGCGGCCGATGGCCGGCGTCGCGCGCTGTTCGAGGAAAACCTCCTGGCCGCGCTCAAGATCATCGACGCGGGGGAGGCGACCCGCGCCCAGCTCAAGGGCTCCTGGGCCGGGGCCATGGGCCAGACCCAATTCATGCCGGCCGACTACCGCATCACCGCCGTCGACGGCGATGGCGACGGGCGGCGGGATATCTGGGGCTCGACCCACGACGCCCTGGCCTCGGCGGCCAATCTGCTTTCCAAAGCCAACTGGCGGCGGGGGGAAAGCTGGCAGCGGGAAGTCACCGTGCCGGAAGGGTTCGACTACAGCGTTGTCGAGGGCCCCCGGCTCCTACCCTCGGCCTGGGCCCAGCAGGGGGTCAGGACGGCGGACGGCGGGCCCTGGAGCGCGGCCGATAGCCAGGCCGAGGCGCAGCTGATCACGCCGGCGGGCGCGGCGGGACCCGCCTTCCTGGTCTTCGCCAACCACTTCGTCATCCGGCGTTACAACAATTCGACCTCCTATGCGCTGGGGGTGGGCCTGCTGGCCGACCGGATCGCGGGACATGCGCCGCTGATCCGCGCCTGGCCGGTGGAAGAGGGCCTGGCCACCGCCGACCGCAAGGGGGCGCAGGAGGCCCTCAACAGGCTCGGCTACAACGCCGGAGCCGCCGACGGCATCATCGGCGTCAACACCCGCGCGGCCCTGCGCGGCTGGCAGAAGGCCAAGGGCCTCACCGCGGACGGCTATCTGACGGTGGATCTGTCGAAACAGTTGCAGGCCGAGGCGGCGGCGACCCTACCTCCCCCGTGACCGACGGGAACGGCGGGAGGGGGACCGTGCGTAGCGCAGCGAAGCAGGGTGGAGGGGGCGGGCGGCAAG
>DGYN01000123.1 GCA_002398405.1 Caulobacteraceae bacterium UBA5005 | reverse complement strand
TAGGGCTTGTTGGTCTGGTACTCGAACAGGACCTTGCCGGGTCGGCATGGCGGCGGCGGCCATGGTCGTCGACGGCGCGGTGGTCACCGGCACCAACGGCGGCATGCTGCGCATCTTCGATGGCGAAACCGGCAAGGTCCTGTTCGAGTACCAGACCAACAAGCCCTACCCGAACACCGTCAACGGCGTCGAAGGCCGCGGCGGGGCGATCGACAGCCACCCCTATGTCGCCGCCGACGGAACCCTCTTCGTCCAGTCCGGCTACGCCCGCTTCGGCCAGCCGCCCGGCAATGTGCTCCTGGCCTTCCGGCCCAAGCGAAAGGTCGCCGCCCGGTGAAACTGATCAGCTTCGAGCGCGAAGGACGGGCAAGCTTCGGCGCCCTCGAAGCAGACGAGGTAATCGACCTCGCCGGGGCTCACGCCTCGACCCTCAAACAGGCCTTGGCTTTGGGCGCCATCCCGTCGATCCCCAGCGGCGCGCGCTATCCCCTGGCCGACGTCAAGCTCCTGCCGCCGATCCCCGACCCCGGCAAAATCCTCTGCATCGGCGTCAACTACGACGACCACCGCATCGAGACCGGCCGCGCCAAGCTCGACCATCCGACCATCTTCACCCGCTGGGCCGACACCCTGGTCCCGCACGGTGAGCCCATGATCCTGCCCATGGCCTCCGAACGCTTTGACTATGAGGGCGAACTCGCCGTCATCATCGGCAAGGGCGGACGGCGGATAGCCGAAGCCGACGCCCTTTCCCACGTCGCCGGCTACGCCTGCTTCAACGACGGCTCGATCCGCGACTGGCAGAACTTCACCAGCCAGTTCACCCCCGGAAAGAACTTCCCCGGCACCGGCGGCTTCGGCCCCTGGATGGTCACCGCCGACGAGATCGCCGATCCGCAAGGCCTGACCCTGACCACCCGCCTCAACGGGGCGACCGTGCAAGAGGCCTCCACCGGCGACATGGTCTTCGGCGTCGCAACCCTGATCGCCTACATCAGCCAGTTCACCACCCTTAGCCCCGGCGACATCATCTCCACCGGCACCCCCGGCGGCGTCGGCGCCAAGCGGGAGCCGCCGCTCTGGATGAAGGACGGCGACGTGGCTGAGGTGGAAATCTCTGGCGTCGGCCTGCTTTGCAATCCGATCGTGGCTGAGCGCGCCTAGAAGATCGCGCCCTACCGGATCGCAATCGGGTTCACCACCACCTGCACCGTGCCGACAAAGCGCGGCTGGCCCAGCACAAACAGGAACGCCTTCACCCCGTCGGCGGCGAGCGGTCCGGTGTTGACGTTCTCCAGAATGTGCACCCCGTTCTTGGCGAGCAGGGTCTGGTGCACGGCGAAGGTCCCCTGGCCTTGCGGCGCGGGCAGGGCCTCCAGGGCGATGGTGTCGGCCCCGATGGCCACCACACCCAGGTCCGCCAGGTGCTGCGCCCCCTCGACGCCCAGGCCGGGCTCGGAGCGATTGTAGAGCGCCTTGTCCGTGGCGATCATCCGCATCCAGCCGGTGTGGAATAGAACGACGTCCCCCTTGCCGATCTTGATCCCCTGGGCCTTGGCGGCGGCCTCGATCTCGGCGCGGTTGAAGACGTCGCCTACCACGAGGTCGCGCTTGAAGTGCTTGGTCATGTCGATGAGCACCCCCCGGGTGACGATGGGGGGGATGTTGCTCAGCTCCAGTTTCTTGAAGCCCTGGGCGGTGTTCAAGTCCGCCCCGGTGAAGCCGTTGTAGTAGTGATGGTCGACCCCCAGGTGCCCCAGGCCGTCCAGCTGGGTGCCGATCCCCATGGAGGTCGTCACCCGCTCATCGTGCGAGGTCACGCGTTCGGATCCGTTGGGCCGGGTGTCGCCGCCGGGGGCCGGGGTGATGGTCACCTCATAGCGCCGTGCGCCATAGGCCGGGCTGTCGGGCCCGGTGGGGATGGCCAGGGAATAGGTCTTGCCGGTCTTGATCAGGCGCGCGGCCCGCTTCACCCCCTCGGCCGAGAGGTTGTTGACCGCGCCCAGCGTGTCCTGCTCCCCATATTTGGATTTGTGCCAGGCCGGCTGGCCCAGGGCGGCGCCGGCGGCGGCGAGACCCGCCAGGGCGATGGCTGCGGCGCTGGCGCGGATGATGCGGTTCATGGGGTCCCTCCAAGGTTATGTTCTTGGCCGGAAAGCCCCCATGCGGCTGGTTCGCTGTCAAGTCTTGCCACGCCCCCTAACGCTGCTAGGGTAGGGAAAAACACAGGGGACGCAACCAGATGAAACTCCTAGCAATGGCTGGCCTTGCGGCCGCCTGCGCCGCGATCGGCGGCGCCTCCATGGCCCAGGCCCCGCGCACCCTCGCCGGCGTCGCCTGCTCCAGCCCGCCGCCGCTGCATTGTCCGGACGCCGGTTGTCCCTCTGAACTCATCCAGAACCTGGGAAACGCAGTCGAGCCAAAGACCGGACGCAATTTCTACCTGGACTATCCCTGCGATCTGAAGCCCGGTGAGAAAGTTACCGTAGTATTATCCCTGCATGGCGGTGGCTCTATTGGCAACTGGCAACGCCATTACTTCCCCATTATGGACCTAAAAGAGAAGTACCGCCTCGTCATTGCTACTCCCAGCGGCAGCAACAACGGCTGGAATTCTCAACTGGATGATGAGTATCTCCGCAACGTGGTTGACCTTGTGTATGGGCAGGTCGGCGCCCAGAACGTCAAAGCCTTCTGGCTCGCCGGCCATTCCCTCGGCGGCCAGACCTCCAACCGCCTCCTCGTCCAGCCCTTCTATCGCGACCGCCTCACCGGCTGGGTCAGCCTCTCGGGCGGGCGCCTCGGCTCCAAGCGCGAAGATGTCCGCGCCGCCATCCCCGCCGCCCCGCCGCTCCCCGGCGCCCCCGCT
>DGYN01000125.1:35092-35319 GCA_002398405.1 Caulobacteraceae bacterium UBA5005 | reverse complement strand
CCGAGGCGGCGGCCGAAGCCGGAGTGGCAGCGGCGGCGGCTGAAGGTGCGCCTGCGGGGCGGGTCAGGGCCGCGTTGCCGATCGAGTTGGCGGCGTTGCGCCGCTCGGCCTGGATGCGCTGATAGGCGGCGCTGGCCAGGGCCTCTTCCGGGGCGGCGCCGGTCTTGTCCGGCGGCAGCTTGGCGGTCCATTCCGGGGTCTCGGTGACGCCCGAGCCGCCGAAGTGG
>DGYN01000125.1:431-34830 GCA_002398405.1 Caulobacteraceae bacterium UBA5005 | reverse complement strand
CCGCCGAAGTGGGCGGTGATGAAACGCTCCGGCGCCCGGGCCATCAGGCGGGCGGTGATCGCGCCGCCCATGGAATAGCCGCCGATGTGCGCCTTCTTGATCCCCTGCGCGTCCATGAAGTCCAGCACGTCCTTGGCCATGTCGCCGGTGCGGTCGCCGCGCTCACCCTTGGGATTGGTGGTCAGGCCGTGGCCGCGCATGTCGATGCCGATGACGCGGTTGGTCTTGGAAAGGCTGGCCGCGAAACCATTGGTGAACCAGTTGCCGAGCGCGCTGCCGCCCGAGCCGTGGATCAGGATCACCACCGGGCCCTTGCCCTGTTCGGCGTAATGGAAGGTGGTGCCGTCCGGCCCCTTCCAGGTCTTCTCGACCCAGCCGCTCTTGACGGGTTGCGCCCGCGGCAGGCTTTGAGCCAGCGCGATGACGGGCGTTGCGGCCAGGGCGACCGCACCCGTAGCCATAAGGATTGCGACGATGCGCATGATTGTTTTCTCCCACCTTTTCGAGGCCGTTCAGCCGCCTCGTTTTCTATTGGTAGTCAGTCTTGACTAGAAGAACGGCGGGAGGCAAGGGTGATTCGCTTGGGGTTCGCCCCTTGACTTATCCCTGGCGAACCGGCGCCAGATGTGGCGCTTGCATCTGGGGGGCTCATGAAACCAGCATCTGTCGGGGACTACCGCGAGCTCGCGCGCCGCCGCCTGCCGAAGTTCCTGTTCGAGTACATAGACGGCGGCTCCTACGACCAGGTGACCCTGCGCCGCAACGTCGAGGACCTGCGCGAGGTCGCCCTGCGCCAGCGGGTCCTGGTCGACGTCTCCAAGATCGATCTGACGACCACCCTGTTCGGCCAGGCCATGGCCATGCCGCTGGGCCTTGGCCCCATCGGCCTTGCGGGCATGAACGCCCGCCGGGGCGAGGTCCAGGCGGCGAGGGCGGCGGAAAAGGCGGGCGTTCCCTTCTGCCTCTCGACCGTCTCAGCCTGCTCCCTCAAGGAGGTCAGCGCCAAGGTCGAGACGCCCGTCTGGATGCAGCTCTACATGATCCGCGACCGCGGCTTCATGGAGGAACTCCTGGCCCAGGCCAGGGACGCCGGCTGCAAGCGCCTGCTGTTCACCGTCGACATGCCCTATCCGGGCTCGCGCTATCGCGACGTCCGCTCCGGCCTCGCCGGCGCGGCGGGTCTCAAGGGCGATATCCGGCGCACCTTCCAGGCCATGCTGCGCCCCGCCTGGGCGTGGGACGTCGGCCTCCTGGGGCGGCCACACGGCCTTGGCAACGTCGCCCCGGTGCTGGGGGACAACACGGGCCTGGAGGATTTCTTCGCCTGGATGCGCAACAGCTTCGATCAGAGCCTCGTGTGGAAGGACCTCGACTGGATCCGCGACCGCTGGCCGGGCGAGCTCATCCTCAAGGGCGTCCTGGACGTCGAGGACGCCCGCCTCGCCGCAAAAGTGCAACTCGATGGCCTGGTGGTCTCCAACCACGGCGGCCGTCAGCTCGACGGCGCCTCCTCGACCTGCGCGGCCCTCCCTGAAATCGCCAAGGCGGTGGGCAAGGAGATGACCGTGCTCGCCGACGGCGGCGTGCGGTCGGGTCTGGATGTCGTGCGGATGCTGGCGCTCGGCGCCGACGGCGTCCTGATAGGCCGGGCCTGGGCCTATGCGCTCGCCGGGCGAGGGGAGGCGGGCGTGTCGCACGTCCTGGATCTCATCGCCGCTGAGATGCGGGTCGCCATGGCCCTGTGCGGCGTGACGCGGATCGACCAGATCGGGCCGGGAATATTGGGGAATGCCTAGGGAGACTTCTGAGATGGGCCTTGTTCGCCGCCAGGCGCTGTTCGCGCTCGCAGCCTTCGGAACCGTCGGTTTCGGCCGCGCCTCCCTCGCCCAGGGCGCGCCCGAGCGGATTTCCGGGACCTTCGCCGACGGCACCCGCTGGTCGGCGACCAAGCCCAACCCCTGGAACGGAACTCTGCTGCTTGATCTCGATGGCGCCGGCTTCGCCGGACCCCCGCCTGCCGGAGCGCCGGGCGGCGGTCGCCCGGCCGCGCCCCCGGCCTCATCCCCCTGGCAGGACTGGCTGCTCGGCCAAGGCTTCGCCATGGGCGGCACCACCCGCGAACCCATCGGCTACGCCTTCGACAAGGCGGTCGATAACCTCGTGGAGGTCCGCGAGCTCTTCACCGCCAAATGGAGCGAGCCTAAACGCACCCTAGCTGTCGGCGGCTCCCGCGGCGCCTTCGTGGCGCGCAAGGCGATGGAGTATCGCCCTGACATCTTCGCCGGCGCCCTGGTCAGCGCCGGGGGCGGCGGCGGCCTGATCGCCGGCCTGCACGACCGGCTGAACGCGGTTTTCACCCTAAAGACCCTGGTCGATCCGGCCGCGCCCCTGACCATCGTCAACGTCAAGGACGCCAACGCTGAGAACGCGGCCCTCACGGCCCTCCTGGCCAAGGCTATGGCCACCCCGCACGGCCGCGCGCGCCTGTCGCTCGCCGCCGCCTTCGAGCAGTTCGCCACCTGGACCTCGCGCACCAAGCCCAAGCCCGCGCCCACGGACTACGACGGCCAACTCGATCAGATCGCCGAGGCCTGGGTGTTCGGCAATCCGCCGACCGTCCGCGCCGGGGTCGAGAAGGTCGCCGGCGGCAATGTCTCCTGGAACACGGGGATCGACTACGCCGCCCTCTTGCGCCGCTCGGGCCGGGCTCCCATGGTCGAAGCCCTCTACCGCAAGGCCGGCGCGAGCCTCGCTGACGACCTTGCCACCCTGGCCAAGGCCCCGCGCATCGCCGCCGATCCGGCCGCCGTCTCCAAGGCCGAGAAGCTGGTGGGCTACACCGGCAAGATCAAAGGCCCAGTGGTCAACGTCGACAATGACGATCCGGTCGACGCCGCCTCCTACAAGCTCGCCTACCGCGACACCCTGCGCAAAGCCGGGACCGAGGGCCTTTTTCGCCAGATCTGGGTGGACGGGGCCGGCCACGGTGGCCAGACGCCGATCGACCGCGCCGTGGCCTTCAGGCTCCTGATCCGGCGGCTGGACACCGGCGCCTGGGGCGATACCTCGGTTCCGGCCCTGCAGGCGATAGCGGGAGAGATCGCCGCCACAACGCCGTCTCTGGGCCGCAGCGCCATCTTCACCCCGCCGCCGATCCCGGCGCCTCTGTTCACCTGGGACGCCAGCAACTGGAACACCTACGGGCGCGCCTGAAGGCCCGCTTGACTCCTAACTATACATATGTAGAGTTAAGGAATGGCCCGTAACCGAGCTCCCTCGCCCCAGACCTGCGCCGTGCTGCTGGCCCTGGCCGCCCAGCCGCAGGCCTGGCGCTACGGCTATGATCTCATGGGCGAGACGGGCCTCAAATCCGGCGCCCTCTATCCCTTGCTGATCCGTCTCTCCGATCAGGGATTGCTGGAGTCCGAGTGGCGCCCGTCCGTCCTCGCCGGCCGTCCCCCACGCCACGCCTATCGCCTGACCGCCCACGGCATGGCTATCGCCAGCGCGCTTCCGCGTCCCGCCGCCTCCCAGATCAGCGAGCAACCCGCATGATCAACAGCCTCTGCGCCCGCCTCCTCGACCACGCCGCCCGCGTCATGCCGGGCCCCCGCCAGACCTGGCTCAACGCCATGCACGGCGAATTCGCTCACATCAAAAACCCCCTGGCGGCTATCGCCTTCGCCCTTGGCTGCGTCCAGGCGAGCTACCTGCAAAGGATCCGCGACATGATGATCTTCGCCCTCATCACCCGTTGGGTTCTGGCCGCCTACGCCCTCTTCTGCGCCGGCGCCTATCTCCTGGCCACGGCCCTGCTGGGCGCCATCAAGGCGACGCCGCAAATCAAGCCTGAAGACCTCGGCACTGACCCCGGAACCACGGAGTCCCTGAGCTTCATCCAGGCTTATCCGGCCTGGCAACTCGCGGTCTTTGTCCCGATCGCCGGACTCCTGGTGATGGGCGCGATCCAGCTGGTGCGCCGCAAGCGTTCGGCGCTGACCCTGCTAGCGTCAGGCGCGGCCATCGCCGTGCTCCTCGCCGTCCTCGACCTTAGCCGGGCCGGCGGCTCAGACTGGCCGCTGGCCATGTCGACGGGCTGGCTGATCCCCATCATCGCCCTCGCCCTGGTCTGGTGGCTCAGCCGCCGCGCCCCTGACCTGAAACCCGCCTAACCCGCACAAACCCCTCAACGCCCGCCTGCCCGACGGGGAGACCTCAAGTCTCCTTGAGCGATGGCGCGCGCCCTCACCTCTGGAGACCGCCAATGGCCAGCCGCCGCGAACTGCTCCTTGCCGCACCAGCCCTGGCCGCCGTTGCCGCCGCCCCCGCAGCCGCTCAGGCGCCCGGCCACAATGCAAAGGCGGACGCCGTCGCCTCCGCGCTCCACGCCGCCCAGCCGACCCCGGCCCTCTCCTTCGCCGTCGCGAAAGCCAGCGGCGTTGTCTGGGCCAAGGCCTTCGGTAAGGCCGACCTCGAACTGGATGTCGCCACAACGCCTGCCCACCGGTTTGGCCTCGGTTCAGTCAGCAAGGTGGTCACCGCCGCCGCCGCCGCCCGCCTGGTAACCCGGGGCGTCATCGACCTCGACGCCCCGATCGTCCGCTGGCTCCCGGATCTCCCTGCCCAGCACCGAGCGACGACGCTTCGCCAGCTGTTCACCCACCGCGCGGGCGTCCGTCATTACGACATGCCCCGCGATCTGGGCGCCAAGGCCCCCGGCGGACCGATCGGCCAGCGGGCCTATCCCTCCAACAAGGACATCCTCGACATCTTCATCAACGATCCCCTGGTGGGACCGCCCGGCGCGCAAAGCTTCTATTCCTCCTACGGCTACTCCCTGGCCTCCATCGTCATGGAGACCGCGGCCAGGCAGCCCTTCCTCGACCTCTTGAAAACCGAAGTCGGTGAGCCTTTCGGCCTTGCCAGCCTGGAAGGAGACAATCCCTTCAACATCAGAGCAGGGCGGGTGAGGGGCTATACCCCAGCCAGCATGTACAAAAGCCTCGGCTACCCCATGGCCAGGGAGGGCCTGGTCAATTCCCGGCAGGACAACCCCGCCTACAAATGGGCGGCGGGCGGCCTGATCATGACTCCCTCGGACATGGCCAAATTTGGCGCCGCGCACCTGGATGCGCCCAGCTCGGCCATCACGCCTGCCCAGCGGGCGCTCCTCTTCACTCCCATGGCCGAAAAGACGCAGCAAATGCCGCCGCTTGGCCTCGCCTGGCGTATCGACAACGACGCCAAGGGCCGTCTGCGCTGGCATCACGCCGGCGCGGACGAAGGCAACCGTTGCGGCCTGGTCGTCTATCCGGCGCTCGGTCTCTCGATCGCGCTGGCCAGCAATCTCTACGCCATCCCCGGCAACGTCCTTGGGCCCTCCTCGGACCTCGCCGACGCCTTTATCTAGGCCTGTTGCAGCAGGACCCGCGTCCCGCACAGCACCACCCGGCCGTCGGCGTCCACGGCCCCCAGCGCCTCTGCCCGGACGCGGACGGCCTGGGCGTCACGCACCGCGACGTCAAAGGCCCCCAGCCCCTCGCCGCGCCCGTCGGCCGCCTCCATGAACCGAAGTTCCCCGCCGCTCAGCGCGATCCTCCAGGCCAGCCCCCGGCGCTCGCGGGGCAGACCCAAAACCTCCGCCCAGCGCGCCGACAGGGCGTCGGGATCGTCCCCCTGCAGTTCGGCGCCCACGATCAGCAGCGTCTCATCGGTCCGCACTTGGGCCCGCCAGTCCGGCCCGCCCCATTCCCAGCGCTCGGGCGGCTCCATGGCGTCGAGGCTGATGATCGCCCCGCCCGTATCCTTGGGATGCAGATGGGTCATGGCGACTCCGTCGCGATCGGCCTGGCTGACCACCCGGATCCCGAGCTCCTCCACCCGCCGGCGGTCGGCCGCGATATCCTCCACCTGGAAGATCGTCATATAGCCGCCGTCGCCTCCCCGTTTTTCCAAGAGCCGGCCGGCGGTGGTCCCTGGCACGGCTGGCGAGACCACCTCCAGAAAAGTGTCCCCCACCGGCCAGACCTGGTTGATGAGCCCGTACTTCTCGACCGCCGGATCGGCATAGGCGGGCCCAAGCCCCAGCACCTCGACGATGTCCGCGCTGACCTTGGCGAGGTCGGCGCCCACCAGGGCGATCTGACGAAGGCGCATCTAAAATTTCCTTCAGCGGTGGCTCTATCGGCCAGCAGACGACGGGGCTACGACAAGCGCAAGGGAGCATCCAAAATGACCAAGATCGACACCGGAACCGGCGACCTTCTCGCCACCCTCACCGAGGGCGTCCTGACCCTCACCCTGAACCGCCCCGACGCCCGCAACGCCATGAGCGCCGCGATGAACTCAGGCCTGGCCGATCGCCTCGCCTGGGCCGAGCTGGAGCCGGAGGTCAAATGCATCGTCCTGACCGGCGCCGGGCAGGGGTTCTGCGCCGGGGGCGATGTCAAAGGCATGGCGGCCCGCAACGCCGGCGAGCGGCAGATCACCATCGACGAAGCCATCCACCGCCAGCGGGTCAACCAGCGCGCCACCGCCGGGCGCCTGTTCAAAATGCCCAAGCCGACGCTCGCCGCCCTGCCGGGCCCGGCGGCCGGGGCGGGATTTTCGCTGGCCATGGCCTGCGACCTGCGGGTGATGGCGTCCACCGCCTTCCTGACCACCGCCTTCGCCAAAGTCGGCTTCGCCGGCGACTACGGCGGGACCTATTTCCTGACCCAGCTGGTCGGCGCCGCCAAGGCCCGCGAGCTCTACTTCCTATCCGAGCGCGTCACTGCCGACGAGGCCCTGCGCCTTGGCCTCGCCAATTGGGTGGTCGACCCCGCCGAACTCCCGGCCAAGGCGGCTGAAATCGCCCGCCGCCTCGCCGCCGGTCCCACGGTCGCCTACCGCTACATGAAGGAAAACCTCAACAGGGCCATGGCCGGCGGCGTCGACGAATGCCTCGACTTGGAAGCCACCCACCACGTCCACTGCGGCCAGACCGAAGACCACAAGGAAGCCGCCAGGGCCTTCGTCGAAAAGCGCGCGCCGGCGTTCGTCGGGCGGTAACGCCTGCCTTACAGGCTGGGCTGGCCTGCGGCGGCGAAGGGCGGGCCGCTTGAGGGCGCCGCGATGACGCCCGGCCGCCTCACCGGCGGCGGATCCATTCGCTGCGCGGGCGGGCTCTTAGGCCGGGGCTTCGGCGCGAAGCTGGAGAGAAAAGCGGTCAGGGCCTGGCGCTGGTCGATCTCAAGCTTGAAGTCAGGCATCCGCGGGTGGTCGTCCATCATGCCCAGTTCGAGCGCCTCATCCATTCGCTCAACCGGGAACTGGCGATAGAGGTCGCGGAGAGGCGGCGCGTCGGCGAGGGGGCTTGGCCCGGCGGGGCCCACCGCGTGGCACTCGCCGCAGAAGCGGATGGCGACGCTTCGGCCATACCGCACCGTATCGGCGTCCGCGGTTTGAGCGTTGGCGGCGCGCACGCAGGCGAAGATGAGCCCGGCGATCAGCGCGATCTCACCGGCGAAGGTCAGGACGATCGCGACACGCCGGCTCATGTCCCGGGGCTTTCGGTGCGCTCGATCTCCCCGGGCGGCAGGACGGTGCGGTCACGCAAGGGACGCCGTCGCAACGGCGCCCCGCGCCTCTTCGGCGCGAAGCTCGACAGGTAGGCTGTCAGAGCCTGCCGCTCGTTGGCGTCCAGATCAAAGGCCGGCATCCTTGGGTGGTCGGCGAACATCCCGAACTCCATGGCTTCAGCCATCCGTTCGACCGGGAACTGGCGATACAACTCGGGGATCGAAGGGGCGTCGGCCAGGGGGCTGGGCTTGCCCGCCTCCAGGGAATGGCATTCCGCGCAATAGCGCGCCGCGATGGCGCGGCCATAGGCCACCAACCCGGCCTGCGGGTCAGGCGCCGGGACCGGCGCGGCATGGAGGCTGATGACCGCCGCCAGGGCCGCCAGGGCGGCGCCAGCGCCGGAGAGAAGGACGATGCGGCGGCTCATTGTCCGAGGCTTTCGATATAGGCTTTGAGGTCTTCGCGGCCGCTGCGGGAAATCGGCATCGGCGGCATGCTGTAGTGGCCGACCTCCTCGATCGCTTGTAACTCGCGTTCCAGACTGAGCTCGTTGTGCCGCATGCGAATTGTTCCAAAGTTCGGGGCGCCGGCCCGCGGGCTAACACCAGTCGCGCCGATGGCGTGGCATCCGCTGCATTCGGTCCGGGCAAAGTCGCGCCCTCTGCCCGGTGCGCTGAGATCCTGGTCGCTGACCCAGTCGGCGACGGTAAGGCACCCGGCCGTGGAGAAGCTGGCGAGTGCTATGGCGATGACGTTGATCGCGGCGCGCATCAGGATGGCCTTTGCTGGGATTTGACGACCGGGCGCAGGGGCTGAAGGCTTTTCAGATAGGCGATCAGTTTGTCGATCTGGTCGGGGGGATAGGCGAATTCGGGCATTTGCGGGTGGCCGACGGAGATACCCTCGGCCAGGGCCTCGGCGAGGCCCTCGACGTCGTAGCGTTCGCCCAGGGCGCGAAACGGCGGCGCCGCGCGCTGTTTGCTGCGGTCAAACCGTCCCACCGCATGGCAGGCGCCACAATCAGCGCGGGCGATATCACGCCCGGTCCGCTCCTGCGCGGCCGCCGGGGCGGCGCAGGCGAGGAGGACTGCGAGGGTCAGACCCGGCTTCATGTCAGTGAGCCAGGAAATGATGGGCGTCGGTCTGGGCCTGGACGAAAGCGCGGGTCGCCCCGCCGAATATCGCCTCACCCAACCGGGAATGGCCGTAAGCGCCGGAGATGATCAGGCCCGCGTTGGCGGATTTGGCCGCCTTGATGAGGCGGGGCCCTTCACGCCCGCCTTCGACTTCGGCGATGGTAACGGCCGTAACCCCTCGCCTGAGCAATTCGGCCTTGAGCGCCTCCGGCGCTCCGGCGTCGCGTTCGGCGGCGCTGAGGCCCGATGGGTCCTGGAGAATGATGACGCTCGCCGCCGCTTTCAGCAGGGGCATGGCGGCGCGCACGGCCCTGCCGGCGGCAAGACTTCCATCCCAGGCGATCGCGGCGATTTCGCCGGTCAGGGGGGCGCCGGAGCGCACGATCAGAACCGGAGCGCGGGCGAACATCAGGGCTTCAGCCGCGATGCCGCTCCAGAAACCATCCACCTGGACGACGGACTCACCCATGACGATAAGGTCGGCCAAAGGGGCTTCACGGATCAGGGCAAGCCAGGCGGTTTCCCGCTGGTTGGCAAACTCGATCCGACCGCCGGTGGAGCCTCGGCCGTATTCCAGGCCGATCTCGCCAGCTACGTCTCGCGCCAAAGCATCTGATCGGTGACGGATTTCGGCATTGGCCTCGGCGACCGCTTCCACAACCTGAGGCGCGAAGTAGGTTCCGCCGAAGGTGTCCGCCCACACGCTGGCGGCCTCGACCGGCAGAGAGACGAGAACCCGCACCAATCCCTTGGCGTCTTTTGCCAGCCTGGCGGCCGCGACAAGCGTCTCGCGATCGTCCAGCCCTCCCGACAGGACAGCAATGATGTTGGCGTAGCCCATGGCGGCCTCCCGTTTCCTTGTGACCATTCGAGCACGGGGAGAAGGGGTCCGCTTTGCGCAAGATCAAGTCGATCGCCCCAGGGGAGATCACCCCAGTGGAGGCAGTCCGTTCGGCGCGCCCCGCACCGCTTGACGAGGATCAATGAGACAGGGCGCGCGAGGCGGTTCACTGGGCCAAACAGGAGATCACCATGTCAGAGGTCACGACCAAACTTCCGGGAGCCTTCCGCCGCATCCATCTGCAGCTCGCGCGCGAGCCCGGCCATCCCGCCGGCGATCCGGACGAGCGCTACATCCTGATCGCCCCGTTGCAGGACGACGGACGCATCGACGGGAACCTGGCTCGCGACTATCGGGACGCTTGCAGGGTGGTGCGTGACCATGAGGGTGAAACAGCGGTGGGTCATCTGGTACATGGACCGCGAGGGGTCTGGCGCTTCGAGTACGACATTTCGGGCCAGGCGACGCCGGAACGGGGCTTTCGTTTGGGAGATGAAGTCATGCGGGAGGGCGAATACGTCGCCATAATCCGGGATGACGGGGAGCATCCCTACCGGGTGGCGGCGGTCCAAAGGGTCTAACCGTTCACGCGAGACGCGCGACGACACGCGGCATCTGCAGGCTCGGCTTTGCGCGGGATCAAGTCTACCCGCCGCTGTGATTGAGCCCGATCAATGCGTCAGTCCCGCTTAGGGATGAGGAAGGCGGCGTTCGATGGAGGACGCGATGAAGAAGATTCTGGTGATCAATGGCCATCCTGACGGAAGTCCCGAGCGGTTTTGCGCGGCCCTGGCCGACGCTTACGCGGATGGGGCGAGCGCCCTCTGTCACGAGGTCCGGCGCATCAAGGTGGCCGGCCTGGAGTTTCCCCTGATCGCCAGCCGCGCGGAGTTCGAGAAGGGCGCAGTGCCGGCTGACATCAAGCGAGCGCAGGCGGATATCAAGTGGGCCGATCACATCGTCCTGGTTCACCCCCTCTGGCTGGGCGGACCGCCAGCTTTACTCAAGGGCTTTCTCGAGCAGGTGTTCCGCTACGGCTTCGCCCTGGGCAAGCCCGGTTCGGACCAGGGCATGGGTCTGCTCAAGGGACGAACCGCGCGAGTCATCGTCACCATGGGCATGCCGTCGCCGGTCTACCGGCTGGTCTTTGGCGCCTTCGGCGTGCGCGCGATCGAGCGCGGCATCCTCAGCATCTCGGGAATCGGGCCTATCGGCCGAACCCTTGTCGGTGGAATCGAGGGCCTGACCGGCCGCCAGCGGGAGGAAATTCTCGAGAAGGTCGCACGCCTCGGGAGGGCCGCGTCATGAGCCGCAAGCACGCTGTCATAATCGTTCATCCGGACCCTGAGAGCTACACGGCCACCATGGCCCGCACCTATGCCGCGGCGGTTCGCGCGCAAGGCGACACGGCCGTCATCCGCGACCTCTATGCGATGAATTTCGACCCTAGGCTCCACATCGGGGAATTGCCCAGGTCCGAGGGCTACAGGCTGCCGGCCGACGTGGCCAATGAGCGCAAGGTCCTGGCCGATGTGGATGTCTTCGCCTTCTTCTATCCGCTCTGGTTCAACGCGCCGCCGGCCATGATGAAGGGCTATGTCGACCGCGTCTTCGGCATGGGATTTGGGTTCGAGCCCCACGGCAGCGCGCAGGTCCCAATGCTTGAGGGCAGGCATCTGATCAGCTTCACGACCTCCGGCGCTCCGGAACATTGGGTGCGCGGGACGGGCGTGCTGGACGCGCTTGAAACGCTCTTCGACAAGCACCTGGCCGCCATGTGCGGTCTGTCGATTATCGCGCATTATCACGTGGGCGAGGTCATCCCCGACTTGCCGCTCGCCGTGGTGAACGAGGCGAAAAACAATATCCGCGCGGCGGTAAAACTCTATTTTTCAAGGGAAATCGCCTGAGCCTACGTAATACCCCTTAAGCGGAAGACCCGAATTTTCCGCCTTGCCTTCACCGCGTACCCCTTGGTCATCGACAACGACGGAGGCGGCGATGACCACCGGCACCACATTCGCGATTGAACAAGCTACCGCCTTCCGGCCCTCGACCGAAGCGCCAGGCCTGATGGCCCAATTCGGCCTGCGCATGGACTACGCCCGGGACGAAGAGATTTATGCTCAAGAGGAAGAGGCCGACCTCATCTATCAGGTGGTCAGCGGCGCGGTTCGCACAACCCGGCTGATGAGCGACGGCCGCCGCCAGATCGGCGCCTTCTACTACCCGGGCGACGTCTTCGGGATCGAGAAGGGCGAAGAACATCGGTTCTCCGCCGAGGCGCTTTGCGACACGGTGGTCCTGGTCGCCAAGAGGAACGCCGTGGTCCTGGCCGCCGGCCGCGAAGCGCTTGAGCGGTTCATTGCCACCGCCACCGCCCGCGAACTCGACCGCATGCAGGATCATCTTCTCCTGCTCGGCCGCAAGACCGCCTGCGAGAAGGTGGCGAGCTTCCTTCTGGAGGTCGCTGATCGCACCAAACAAAGTCTGGCCGAATTGCCGATGGGCCGCCAGGACATGGCCGACTATCTGGGCCTTACCATCGAAACGGTCTCGCGGATGGTCACCCAGCTGCAGACCGCCGCCATCGTGGAATTCCCCACCTGCCGCCAATTCATGGTCCGCAATCGCGCGGCGCTTGAGCGGCTCAGCCAATAGCGAGGGAGAAGCGGCGATGGACTACAAGAGCATCTTGGTTCACGTCGAAACCACGCGCGAGGCTGAGCCCCGGGTGCGATGCGCCGCGGACCTCGCCGACCGCTTCGGCGCTTGCATCATCGGCTGCGGCAGCGAAATGATCCCGATGCCCGTCTATGATCCGATGGCGCTCACAGACGGCGAGCTGATGACCGAACTGGTGGAACGAGTCGATGACCACCTGGCCCAGTCTCAAGTGATCTTCGAGCGCATCGCCGGAAACCGCGATAGGCGCTGGGTTGGCGAGCGCTCGATGCCGGATGAGGCGCTGAACATGGCGGCCCGCGCGGCCGACCTCATCGTCACCAGCCGCCCTCCCAAGGGGCAGGAAGACCCCACCCGCAATGAGGATCCCGGCCTCTTGGTGGTCATCACCGGCCGTCCCGTCCTCGTGACGCCGCCCGGCCAAGACTATCTGCACGGCAACTATGTGCTGGTCTGCTGGAAGGACTCTCGAGAATCCCGCCGCGCCGTGGCCGATGCGCTCCCCTTCCTTTTGAAGGCGAAGGGGGTGCTGGTCGCGGAGGTCGCCCCGCCTGGTGAGTTGAGCGGCGCCTGCAAGAGGGCTGATGAGGTCGCCGAATCTCTCCGCCGTCATGGTGTGTCAGCCCAGGGCGAAGGCCTCATCAAAGATGAGCGGCGGACCGCCACCATTCTCCTGGACCGCGCTTCGACCTTCGGCGCCGACCTCGTGGTTTCTGGAGGCTACGGCCGCAGCCGTCTCGGTGAGTGGGCCTTCGGCGGCGTGACCAAGTCTCTCCTCGACCAGACCGAGCGCTTCGTTCTGCTCAGCCACTAATCCTTCGTCTTCAGTTTCATGGCGGCGCGGATTTCGTCGAGCTTGTCGTGCAGGTGCATGATTTCAAGCTCGGCGCGCAGGTTGACGACATAGTCGTACTCGGCTGCCTTTCGGTCCTTCGCCGCCTGGCGGTTCTGGCTCATCATGATCAGCGGCGCCTGGACCGCCGCCAGCATCGACAACAGCAGATTGAGGAATATGAAGGGATAGGGGTCGAAGGCGGCTCCGGCGAGCAGCCGGTTCATCCCCATCCAGACGGCGAGCGTCGCTCCGAATGCGATTATGAATCCCCAGGAACCGCCTACCTTCGCCACCTGGTCCGCCAGGCGTTGCCCGAAGGTGCGCTCGTCGGGAATGAGCCGGGGATCCAGGATGCTCGGCGACTCAATGGCGATCAGGTCTATGACGCTGCGCTGCACGGGGGTGAGGGTTTCGTAGGGCGCGCCGAGAAGCTGTTGTGAGAGCTGCTCTGACGCCGGCGGCGCTGATGTCATGGGACTTCTCCTTCAGAGGCGAGCGCACTTCGCCCCGTAGCGGGGGGCTACGGGGCGATACGGACACTAACGCAGGGACTAGCGAGCGTTATGGGCCCGTGCCTTCCTGGCGAGCATGACGCCCGCCAGGGCGACGGCGGTTGCCGCGACTGCGGCGGTTGTCAGTGGGCGGGCCTTGATCGCCTTGCCGGCCTTCTTGACCAGGCGGGCGCTTTCATCCTGGACGTCTTCGGCCAAATGGCGGGCGGCCCGGGTGATGGCTCTGACGGCGTCTTCGAGGGCGTCATCAGCCGTCTCGCCGACTTCGTCCGAAGCTTTCTTCAACAGCTCAAGCACTTCCTCAAGGACGGCGATCGGCTCTTGCTTGGCCCGTTCGGTCAGTTTGACGACAGTCTTGCTCATGGTGTTCTCCGTTTCCCGAGCCCGCTAGGCGGCTTTGCGAGCATCCTCCCCTTGACCCGGATCAAGCTTGGGCTGGTCGGATGGCTGGACTTGGGGTCCTTGAAGCGGGCCGTACTCCCACCCCTTGGTGAATATCCAGGCCCAGAACAGCAATACGGGGAGGGTGATAAGTCCGGCGACGATGACGCCGAGGATGAGTTGGTGTGCGAGCGGCATGACGGCCTCCTTTGATGAAGAAGAGTTTGTCAGGCGCATGCCCGAGCGCTTTGATCTGCCGCAACCGCGACCACCAATCGCATATGGTCAAGCTCAGCATCGTGATATGCCGCAGCCCGGAGAGACGAGCACTTGGCCGACACCACGACGCCTCAAACCCCAGGCACGACCGCGAGGCGTGAGCTGATCGGGTACGGATTGGCCGTGGCCTTGGTGGCCATGACGGCCTTCGTCAGGCTCGCCCTCGACGGCATCGTCGACACCTACCCATTCTCTATTCTCTTTGTCCCGGCGATCCTTGTGACAGCCCTGTTTGCCGGGATGGGCCCGACGATCCTGGCCACCCTCGCGAGTGTCGCGCTGAGCATTGGTCTGGCCCCGGAGGGGTCCTGGGAATTGCCGATCTCATGGATCTCCGTCGTCTTGCTCGCCGCAATAGGCGCTCTGATGGCCGTCAGTTCACGCCGCATGTTCACGGTCAGCGCCAGCTGGCGCGGCGCCATCGATGATCTCAAGGCGCGCGAGGCGCATCTGAACTTGATCCTGGCCACGGTTCCAGACGCCATGGTGGTGATCGACGAGCACGGCCTGATGCAGTCCTTCAGCAGCACGGCCGAGCGGCAGTTCGGTTGGAAGGCGGCGGAGGTGATCGGCAAGAATGTCAGTATGCTGATGCCCAATCCCTACCGGGAAGCACACGACGGCTATCTGGATCGCTACATGACGACCGGCGAAAAGCGAATCATCGGCACCGGAAGGATCGTGGTCGGTGAGCGGAAGGATGGATCGACCTTTCCAATGGAACTCTCCGTTGGCGAGATGCGCTCGGGGGATCGCCGCTATTTCACCGGCTTTGTTCGTGATCTTTCCGAACGCCAGGCCACGGAACAGCGGTTGCACGAACTCCAGTCCGAACTCGTGCACATGTCCCGGCTGACGGCCATGGGCGAGATGGCCTCGACCCTGGCGCACGAGCTTAATCAGCCGCTGTCCGCCATCACCAACTATGTAAAGGGCTCGGCGCGGATGCTGGATGCGCCCGCGCCCGACGTCCAGAAGATCAAGGACGCTCTCGGCGCGGCCGGCGCCCAAGCCCTCCAGGCGGGCGAAATCATCCGGCGGCTTCGCGATTTCGTATCCAAGGGCGAGACCGAGCTGCGTATCGAGAGCCTGCCCAAGCTTATCGAGGAGGCTGCGGCCCTGGCTCTGATCGGGGCCCGGCAGATCGGGGTGAAGGTCCGTTTCGACATCGACCGGAAGGTGGACCTGGTCCTGGCCGACAGGGTCCAGATTCAGCAGGTCATGCTGAATCTGCTGCGCAACGCCGTGGAGGCGATGGAACGCGCTGACGTACGAGAACTGGTCGTGGGCGCGCGGGCGATTGACGCTGAAATGGCCGAGGTCACCATCGTTGATACCGGCCCGGGCATAAGCCCCGATATCGCCGAGCGCCTGTTTCGGCCGTTCGTGACCACCAAGTCTCAGGGGATGGGCGTTGGCCTCTCCATTTGCCGGACGATCGTGGAAGCGCACGGCGGCCGAATCACCGTCGAAACCAATGCGAGCGGCGGGGCGACCTTCCGCTTCACCTTGAAACGGGTAGCCACGGAGGACCTGAGCGCCGATGCCTGACCAGATCGTCCACGTCGTCGACGACGAACAGGCCATGCGGGATTCGCTGGCCTTTCTGATCGAGAGCGCCGGTCTTAAGGTTCGCACCTACGAGTCCGGTCCGCTCCTGCTCCGGGCGGCGGCCACGCTGGCTCCAGGCTGCATCGTCACGGACATCCGCATGCCGGAGATGAACGGCCTTGATCTGGTCCGCCAGTTGAAGGCCGAGGGCGTTCCTCATCCGGTCGTCGTCATCACTGGTCACGGCGACATTCCCCTGGCCGTCGAAGCGATGCGCGAAGGCGTGCTGGATTTTCTGGAAAAGCCCTTCGATGACGAGCTCCTGCTGGCGGCGATTCACAAGGCCCTGAAGCAGGGCGATTTGGAGAGCGGTCAGCGTGCCGAGTCCGATCGCATCAAGGCGGCAATCAACAGGCTCTCCGCCCGCGAGCGGGACGTATTGGCGGGCTTGATCGCTGGTAAGGCCAACAAGGTCATTGCCTATGACCTTGGCATCAGCCCGCGCACGGTCGAGATTTACCGCGCCAATGTGATGACCAAGACAGGCGCGGCGAGTCTTTCGGAACTGGTGCGCATGGCGGTCCTGGCGGATTTCCAGTGAACTCCCGCATGGCGCTCTCCGGCGAACCGTTGCAGGCCGGCTAGCATCCCTTCCGCATTACGGCGGTCAGTGAATTCTAGCCGCCGCCCAGCCTGCGCCGCGCCAGACGATCCATCCCCGCCAGCAGGGCGGCCACGACGCATCCGGCCACGATGCCGGCCGTCAGGTCGTGCGCCACCGTGACGCCGAAGGTCGCCAGCAGCACCGCCGCCGTCCGCCAGTTGCGAAGCAGGCGGGCAAACTCCGCCTTCTCCGCCATGTTCCAGGCGACAACCACGAGCACGCCGGCCAGGGCCGACAGAGGAATGTGGCGGGCCAGCGGCGCCGCCACGGCCACAAAGGCGAACAGAAAGACTGAATGCAGGACGCCGGCCACCGGGCTGGTCGCCCCGGCGCGGACGTTGGCGGCGGTGCGGGCTATGGTGCCGGTGACGCAGATTCCTCCAAAGATGGCCGACGCCACGTTGGCCAGGCCTTGGGCGACAAGCTCCATGTTCGACCGGTGTTTCCTGCCGCCCATGGCGTCGGCGACCTTGGCGGAAAGCAGGCTCTCGATGGCGCCGAGCAGGGTGAAGGCCAGCGCCGCGGGAAGGACCTCCCGCAGCAAAACCCAGTCGAAGTGCGGAAGAACGGGCGCCGGAAGGCCCCGGGGCAATTCACCGAACCGCGAGCCGATCGTCTCCACCGGCGCACCGAAGATGGCGACCGCTGCGGATGCCGCCGCCATGGCGATGAGCATTCCCGGCCAGGCCGGTCGCGCCCTGCGCAGCACCAGGATGATGACCACGACGGCCGTCCCAAGGCCAAGCGCCGCCCAGTTCAGGGTCGCCGCCGCCTGGCCCAGGGCGATGAGCTTTGGGATGAGGGCGCCGGGCTCTGGACCGGCGAGCCTGAGGCCCGCGAAGTCCTTCAACTGGCTCGCCAGGATGGTGACCGCGATCGCACCGGTGAATCCCACCGTTACGGCATGAGGGACGTGCCGGATCAGAGCCCCCAGGCGGCAGAGGCCCGCAACGGCCAGCATCACGCCGGACAGCAGAACCGCCAGGATCAGACCGTCCAGTCCATGCTGCGCGACGGTTCCCGCCACCAGGACGATGAAGGCGCCCGCCGGTCCTCCAATCTGGAAACGGCTGCCCCCCAGGGCCGAGACCACGAACCCGCCGATGATCGCCGTCACCAGGCCGCGCTCAGGCCCAACGCCCGATGCGACCGCGATCGCCATGGAGAGCGGCAGCGCCACGACAGCGACCGTCAGGCCCGCCATGGCGTCCTTCCGCAGCCGGCCCACGCCGTATCCCTCCTGGAAGGCCGTCAGGAGTTTGGGCCAATAAAGATGGGCGCTCGCCCGGCCGTCGGTCATGACTCTATTGTCGCTCCCGCGCGATGATCAATGCAACCAGATCGCCTCGCGCAGGAGCGGGACGATGGGGATTGCATTGGATGGATGCGGGACCGACTGCGTCGTCGCCACCGTCTTGCAGACCGATTGCAGCAGCGCATAGGACTCGTCGGAGAAAAGCCCGTGCACCGCCAGGCAGATCGGCGGTGGAAAGCCTTGAGACCGAAGCTTTCCCGCCACTTCCAGCATGGTCGCTCCGGAGGAGACGATATCGTCGACCAGCACCGGCTGCCGGCCCTTGGCGAAGCCCAGGTCCGGAAGGTGAATCTCGACATTCTGATCCCCCCGGCGGACCTTGTGCAGCACCGCGTGGGGGACCTGCGCCGTCCCGGCGACCTGTTCGACCCACTGGCGGCTTTCCGAATCCGGTCCGATCACGAAGGCCTCCTCGACGTTGCCGATGATCCAATCTGCGAGCAAGGGCGCGGCGTGAACCACACGGGTCGGCACGGTGAAGACCTCGGCCAGATCGGCGATCCGGTGCAGGTGCGGGTCGATGGTCGTAACCCGGTCAAAGGTCTGGGACAGCAGGGCCGCGAAATGACGCGCGCTCACCGCTTCGCCGTCGGCGAACGCGCGATCCTGACGCATGTAGGCGAGGTAGGGCGCGATCAGCTCCACGCTGCGTGCTCCGGCCTCCCGGGCCGCGCCCGCGACGAAGACCAGCCTCAGGAAATGGGGATCGGGGTCGGCCAGGGTGCAGACGACCATCACCCTCTCACCGGCGACGCTGTCCAGGATGCGGACATAGGATTCCCCGTCGGGGAATCGCCTCGTCTCAAGCTCGGCGATCCGGCCGCCCGTTTCCCGGGCCAATGCGCGGGCGAGCGACTCATTGCCCGTAAGCCCGACAAAGACGGTCATAGCTCCACTCCAAAGACATCGACATTGGCGGCGGCGTAGTCGAGAGCGTAGTCGAGCTCACCGGCCGCCTCGCTGTGAATGGTCATCAGGGGCTCGCCCGCGGTCACCACGGCGCCCAGTTTCACATGCGTCACCACGCCGGCCGACTTGGCGTCCGGCGCGCCCGCGAGCTTGGCGACCTTGGCCAGCTTTCGATTGTTTATATGCACGACGCAGCCGGAGTGGGGCGCTAGCCAGTCGCGCCGCAAAGGCGCCCTTGGCGGCGTGCGCATCCCGCCCTGGACCTCGCAGATGCCTTGGAACTTGGCCCACGCCCGGCCATCGTCGAGGGCTGCCCGCGCGGCGCTTTCTCCCGCGCCCGCAACCGCCTTTCCGGCCAGTTCCAGGACCGCGCCGGCAATGATGACAGCCCGATCCCGCAAGTCCGTTGGCGCGTGCTTGGCCCGCTTCAGCACCGCGAGCACATCCCGCGCTTCCAGGGCTGGCCCGATCCCGTGGCCCACCGGCTGCGACCCGTCGGTAATGAGACACTGGATCTCTATATTGAACGCCCGCCCGACGCGCGTAAGGCGGTCTATCAAGGCGTGGGCGGCCTCTGGCGTTCGAATTTTCGCGGTCGGTCCAACGGGGATATCGATTACCGCGTGGGTGGAGCCCGCGGCGGCTTTTTTGGAGAGGATCGAGGCGACGAGCTGGCCCTCGGCGTCCATATCGAGCTCCCGCCCCATTCGGGCGAGTGTCTCGTCGGCGGGGCTGAGCGACATGTTGCCCCCCCAGACGATGCAGCCGCCTTCGCGCTCCACCGCCATGCGCATGGCGGGAAGGTCGAGATCGACCGGGGCGAGAGTCTCCATGCAGTCCGCCGTTCCCGCCGGCGAGGTGATCGCCCGCGACGAGGTCTTGGGCATGATCACGCCGAGCGCCGCGCAGATGGCGACCACGATCGGCGTCGTTCGGTTCCCCGGAAGTCCGCCGACACAATGCTTGTCCAGCACCACGGGGTGAGGCCAGGTCAGCCGTTCCCCCGCGTCCACCATCGCCCGCGTCAAACTGATGGTTTCAGCGACATCGAGCGGGAAGGCCGAGCAGGCGGTTACGAAGGAGGCTAGATGCGCATCGGCGTATCGCCCGGCCGACACATCTCCAATAATCGCCGAAAAGTCCGCGTCGCCCAGCCTCTGGCCGTAGATGCGGCGCCGAACCCGCGCCAGGGACTCAAGCGGCGGCGGGTGGCGCACCGTCACGCTCGACCCTTCTTCGACCCCAAGCCGGCGCCAGGCGCTTTCCGAAAGGCCGATCTCGAAGGCGCGCAGCATCTTTGGACCCGTCTGGAACAGGGTCGCCAGAACCTCGTGGCCATTGGACTTGATCAGCACCTGGGACCGCGGCGCCAAGCCCTCCGCGTGGCTGACGTGGGAGTCGGCGCGCACCAGCGCCACCGCTTCGTCCTGGGTCATCAGGCCGAGGCGTCGCGCCTTCAGCGTAGTCGGGACCACCGATGCCGCCACTATGGAAGCTGAAACTGCGGGGCGGCCGCGGCGTCGTAGAATTCGCCCAGCAGCGCCATCACTTCGGCGTCGTCGACCTGGTGGAAGTCGGCATAGACCTCCCCGACGCTGCGGAAGTTCTGGGGCTGGATAGGACAGATGACGGCGTCGGCTTCCCATGCCAGCCGGTCCAGGGCGCCGGGGGAGCCGACCGGTGCGGCCAGGACGACCTGCTTTGCGCCGCGGGCCCGCAGGCCCCGGACCGCGGCGATAGCGGTGGCGCCCGTGGCGAGCCCATCATCGACGACCACAGCGGTGCGGCCCCTCGGACTGACCGGCTGACGCCCGTTCAGATATAGCTGTCGCTGCCGGCCGATTTCGGCGAGAGCGCGACCCGTCTCGCGCTCGATGTAGTCCTCGGTTGTCCGTGTCATCCGGATAGCGTCCTCGTTCCGCACGACGATTGGAGGCGACCCCTCGGCGACCGCCGCCGCCGCAACCTCAGTGGCGCCAGGCGCGCCGATCTTGTGCACGAACACTAGGTCGAGTGGGCAATGCAGGCCTTTGGCGACCTCATAGGCGATTGGAACGCCGCCCCGAGGAAGGCCATAGACGACCGGATCATCCATCTTTAGGCCGCGCAGCCGTTCGCTCAGCAGCAGCCCCGCTTGGCGCCGGTTGCGGAACGAGGTCGCGTTTGCCGTCATGCGCGGATCTCCGCCGCATGTCTGTCGAGCATCGGCTTGGCCCTGTTTGCCTTCGGCGGGTTCGCGGACTTGACCATGGCGGCTCTCCTTCTGGCGGCACTACCCCTACCCGCTGCTGTGTCTTCAGCGTTTGACGCGCGTCAAAGCTTTGGGCTTTTGGCCGCTGGGCGGAGTCAAAGCGCAGCTTGTTCTGTCATGTCCTCCCCCGCTGCGGACGCGGGTGTTGAACCTCGGCCCTCGTCGCCGTGCGCCAGTTCAGCGAACGCGGGGCAAGCCCAGGCCGCGAAGGATATCGCCCACGGCGGGGCGCCTTGGGGCTGGCGCCGGCTGGGCGGGCTGCCTTTGCTCTCGCGGGGGCTGGTCGCCTTCGTCGGCCGGCATATCCATGGTCATGCCCAGCATGCCTCCGGTTGCTGAACGATAGCGAACCTTGGCCGTCCATTCGATGTTCCACGGCGTCGCGCGGTTCTCCGGACGGGGCGGATAGCTGAAGTTGGCCTCGGGACCATAGGCGGCCAGCTGCAGCATGGCCTGGGGCGCGGCGTCGGCCACCTCCTTGGGCACGGCGCAGGTCGTCGTCTGCGGCGTCAACAGGACACGCATGTTGAGGAGTCGGGTCAGTTCGGGCGGAGCGATATAGTCCGGCAGGGCGAAGGACTGGACCTGGACCGCGCTGGACGACCAAAGGACCATCGTGGTCCCATCGCCGCCCATGGCCTGGGCGAAATAGCCCTGCGCCCTTGGGACTGCGTTCCAGGCGAGACTGACCGAACCTCCCGGCGTTTTGGCGTTCGTGGTCAGCGACAGAGGGGCCAGGAAGTCCTGGTCGCCGGACAGGTCGAAACGGATCTCCGGCGAATAGTTGCCTCGCACCACATGGGCGCCAGCCAGCGAGCCTCTGGGGGGCACGGAGGTGCGGGCGCGGGCGTTGGGCCACTCGCCGTAGGTGGCGCTGCGGGACGGCGAAGGCGGCTGCATGGCCTGGATTTCGACGCCGCGGCCGAAGGGATTGGCTCCGCCTCGGCCGGCGGACAGTTGGGCGAAATCGATGACCACCGGCTGTCCGGCGGGGGCATGTTCGCCGCAGCCCCAGAATATCAGCATGCGCCCGTTAGGACGCTCCATTTCGCCCGGAAGGCGCGGTTCCCCTTCAGGCCGTGGGTTGGGCTCAGCCCGCGGGGTGACCAAGGGCAACGCCGGTCCCGCCTGGAGGCCCGCGGGCGGCAGGTGGTCAGCATTGGGGTCGCTAGCGCGGCGCTGGGAGCCGAGCTGCAGCGTGAGCAGGTGCTGGGCGCCACCCTGCGCGCCCATCAGGGCTTCCAGCGAAAACCCGCCCGGTCCGCCAGCGCCAGGAATCCCAAAGCCCGTGGATGTCTGGGCGCTGACCCAATAGTCGGCGACGGGGCCGGTCACCACCTGCGGCGGCTGGGCGGAGGCGACCCCGCCGGCCGCGCCGGCACAGAGTGCGACAGTCAATGATCTGGTGATGGCCACGACGGTTCTCCTTGTTGGAGCCGAGGATGCCGCGGAACTGAATTGGCCGGTTTGATCCAGGTCAGACGCCGTGCGCGTGACCAGACCTCGCTTTAAGCTAGCCGGTACCGGCGCATGGGTTCAGCAACCGAACAGGGCCACTCGAGATCCCGGCCGATGCGCTCGCGCAAGGCCTCGGACGCCGCCGGTTCACCGTGGACGATGTAGGTATGCTTCGGCGGCGCCTCGAAGCCGCCCAGCCAGCGCATGATCTCGTCGGCGTCGGCGTGGGCCGACAGCATCGGCAGGTTTTCAATCTCGGCGCGGATCGGAATCCAATGGCCAAACATCTTGGTCTCGCGGGCCCCAGCCACCAGCTTGGCGCCCCGCGTGCCCACGGCCTGATAGCCGGAGAACAGGATAGTGTTGCGGCGATCGCCGCCGAAGGCCTTGAGGTGGTGCAGCACCCGGCCGCCCGTCGCCATGCCGCTGGCCGAGATGATCACCTTTGGCATGGTGTTGGTGCTAAGCGCCTTCGACTCCTCGACGTCGCGGACATACTCGGCGACGTGGCAGGACTGGCGGCAGACCTCCGGCGAGAGGCGGTGGTCCTCGCCGTGCCGGGACATCAGATCGGTGGCGTCGATCGCCATCGGGCTGTCGAGATAGATAGGCACGAGCCCCAGGCGCCCGGACTGTCTCAACCGCCAGAGGTGATGCAGCAGGAGCTGCGCGCGTCCAACCGCGAAGGAGGGAATGACCACCGTGCCGCCCCGGCGCACCGTTCTCTGGATCACCTCCAGCAGGGCCTCCGCCGGATCGACCGGCTCGTGCAGGCGATCCCCATAGGTGGACTCGACGATCAGATAGTCCGCGCGCTTGACCGGCTCCGGATCGGGCATGATGGCGTCATCGTAGCGGCCAAGGTCGCCGGAAAAGACGATGGTGCGGCCGCGCCAGCGGATCTCGGCGGTAGCCGCGCCGAGGATATGGCCGGCGCGGCGGAACTTCAGCAAGGCGCGAGCCGGCAATTCCCCGTCGACGTCGAACGGCTGGGGGGCAAGGTGTTTGAGGGCGCGCTCGGCTTCGTGCACGGTATAGAGCGGCCGGGCGGGCTTGTGTTTCGAATAGCCATAGCGGTTGGCCTGCTCCGCCTCCCGCTCCTGCAGATGGGCTGCGTCCTTCAGCAGGATGTCGCACAGGTCCGCGGTGGCGGGCGTACAGACGATGTCGCCGCGGTATCCGTCGCGGACCAGTTTGGGCAGATTGCCTGAGTGGTCGAGGTGCGCATGGGTCAGAACCACGCTGTCGATTTCACCGGGCTCGACCGGAAAGTCCTCCCAGTTGCGCTCGCGCAAAGTCTTGAGGCCTTGGAACAGGCCGCAATCGATCAGCATGCGCCGGCCTTCAGATTCCAGCAGGTGGCGCGAGCCCGTTACGGTCCCGGCGGCGCCGAGGCATTGAAGTGTCATGGTCATCGAAAAGGCGTCCTCCAAACCTGATCTGGTTTAGAGGTCCCTGGCGGGCGCGCGTTGACTTGCCTCAAGAGCAGCCAATCGCGGCCTCTTGGGAATTCCGGCCGCTGGTTGATACGGATCAAGGCCGATGTTCCAGATCAGTCGTCTGATCTGAAGGTCGTCGAACGCTCTAAGCCCAGGCGACGGACTGGCGAGCGCTCCGGGCCCCCCCTCCCGTATCCCCGGAGCGCTCATCCCGCGAGGAGCCCATGGCCGAGGACGAGCATCTGAAGTCTCAGGAAATCATCGACGAGGCGGAGCTGCACCGGTCGCCGTCGGGCCTTGGCCTGTTTCTGAAAAGCCGCGAGATCAAGGCGCGCCAGAAGGCGCAGCGCTTGGCCGAAAAGCTGCAAAGCCGTATCGAGAAGGCCTTCCCCTTTCCCTCTGGCGACTAAGCATCGTCTCGCCGCTTTCCGGCGAGCGCGTTCAGACAATCCGCGAGTACTGCTGGGCGCTCTCCGGCCGGTATGTGTCGAACACCGCGCAGACGGTCCGCAGGAACGGCCGGCCATCTTCGGTGACGTGGTAGGTTTCTCCCCGCCGGGCGAGCAAGCCGTCGTGAACCAGGTCCGCCAGCGCCACGCGCTCGGGGATCAGATGGTCCAGGGTGCGGTCATGACGGCCGCAGACGGCCTCAAGATCGACGCCCAGATGGCAGAGCAGGGTTTCGATGATGTCGCCCCGGAACCGGTCCTCGGCGTCGATGGCGATGCCCCTGTGGATGGGCAGGCGCCCCTGGTCGAGGGCGGTGCGCCATGCGATCTCCGAAGATGCGTTCTGTACATAGCCTTGCGGCAAGCGGCCGATGCTTGAGACGCCCAGGCCGATCAAGGTCGGGCAGGGGTCGGTCGTATAGCCCTGGAAGTTCCTGCGCAGGGCCCGGCTGTGGGCGGCCTTGGCCAGGGGATCCTCCTGAAGCGCGAAATGGTCCATCCCGATCCGCACATAGCCCGCCGCCATCAGCCGTTCGGCGGCCGCGTCAGCCAGGTCCATGCGCCCGTCCGTGTCGGGGAGATCCGTGGCCTGGATCAGCCTTTGATGGGGCGCCGCCCAAGGGACGTGCGCATAGCCGAACAGGGCGATGCGGTTGGGCGCAAGGGTGAGCGCGCGGTCGATGGTGTGGATCAGGCCCGCGACGGTCTGTTTGGGCAGGCCGTACATCAGGTCAAAGTTGATCGCAGCGATCCCGGCGGCGCGGAGGCTGTCGACCGCCGCCTTCAACTGCTCAAAGGTCTCAAGGCGGTTCACGGCCGATTGCACCGCCGGGTTCAAGTCCTGGACGCCCAGGCTCACCCGCGACACCCCGTGATGAGCGGCGGCGGTGGACCATTGGGGGGTCAGCACGCTGGGGTCCGCCTCTACCGAAATCTCGGCGCCGGGCGCGACGGCGAACACATGGCGGATGGCCCCAAAAAGGGTGGTGAGGTCGTCTCGCGAGAGGAGGTTCGGGGTGCCGCCGCCGAAGTGGATGAACTTGACCGGCAGACGGCCGGGCAACGCATCGTCCAGCAGCACCATTTCCTCACGCAGGCTCTCGACATAGCGGCTGATCAGGGCCTGGTTGTTCACCACCTTAGTATTGCAGCCGCAGTACCAGCAAAGCCGCTTGCAGAACGGAATGTGGAGGTAGAGGGAGATAGCCTCGCCCGGGTCCAATTCCGCCAGCCATTGGCGGTAGGTCTCAGGGCCGACCTCCGGGGTGAATTCCGTTGCCGGCGGATAGCTCGTGTAGCGCGGCGCGCGGCCGTCGTACTTGGCGAGATATCTGTGGAACTGGGCGCGTCCGCGGGGCGGGGTGGAAGCGGCTAGCATGCAGTCGATCCTGGTTGACGGGCCTTGATCGCGCTGGACCGGGGGGCCTGCCGTGATCTGGATCAAACCGGCTGCTGCTTGCCTCCGCGTCACGACTTGACCTGGGTCAAAGCGCTCATCGGCCAACGCGATCAACTCCAAGGGTGTTGCTTACCCTTGCAAGGCGCAGACCCATGAGCTCTCTAGAGGCGAGCCCCTTCAACGCTCGCGCCCCCCTGGTATCCACCGGCCGTCTGTCTTTGATCCTGCCGCGCCTCTTGATCCTCTGGGCCGGTGTTGGGCTTGGCGTGGCGTTCGTCGCGACGCCGGCGAAGTTCCTGGCGTCCTCTCTCAGCCTCCCCGTGGCGCTCGACGTCGGCCGGCGCACCTTCCAGGTCTACAACTGGCTGGATCTCGTTCTGCTCGGGATTTGCGCCCTGCTGGCCGCGGCGGGGGCCAGCCGCCGCGCCGCCCTGGCCTTGAGCGGCCCGGCCGCCGTCATTCTCTTTCAGGCGTTTTGGCTGCTCCCCGCCCTGGATGTGCGGACTCTTGCCGTGATCTCGGGTGACGCCGCCCCCGGGTCCAACCTTCACAGCATCTACATCGTGGCTGAAGGGCTCAAACTGGGCTGGCTGTTGCTCGCCGGGTTCGCGTGGCGATCTTCGGCCCGAACCATCGGGACGCCAAGATGAAAGCCATTCTTGCCCTGGCCGGGGGTCTTGCCGGCGCCGCCTTCCTCTCCGCGGCCGCCGCTGCGCCGGACTTCGACTGGCGCCTGCCGGCGGGCGTCGCGCCTCCCCCTGTGCCGGCCGACAATCCCATGTCCCAGGCCAAGGTCGATCTTGGGCATCGCCTGTTCTACGAGCCGGCCCTGTCGCGCAATTTTTCCATGAACTGCGGCACCTGCCATCAGCAGCACAGGGGCTTCTCTGAACTCCTGACAACCCATCGGGGCGTCGACGGCTCCATGGGCAAGCGGAACGCGCCCGGCCTCGCCAACATCGCCTACGCTTCCCCCCTGACCTGGGCCGATCCCACCGCCGTCAGTCTCGAAGCCCAGGCGCCCAATCCGATCTTTGGCGCGCATCCCGTGGAGATGGGCATGGCCGGGATGGAGGCTGAACTGATCCGGCGGCTCAACAAGGACGAATGCTATCGCCGCCAGTTCGCGGCCGCCTTCCCCGAAGAGAACGGCGCCATCAGCGTCAAGACCATCGCCAAGGCGCTCGCCTCCTTCCAGCGCACCCTGCTTTCCTTTGACTCCCCTTACGACCGCCGGAGGCGGGGTGAGGCGGTGGCGGTCAGCGAGCAGGCGAATCGGGGCGAGGCGCTGTTCAAGGAAAAGGGTTGCGTGACCTGCCACAGCGGCCAGAACTTCACCGACTACGCCTTCCATGACATCGGCCTGCCGCCCGCCGCGCGCGATACGGGCCTGGAGAGCAAGACGGGCCGGCGGCGGGACGCCAACCTGTTCCGCACGCCCTCCCTTCGCAATGTCGGCGAGACCGGTCCATTCATGCATGATGGATCGATCGCCAGCCTGTCGGGCTCGATCCGGGCCCACACCCGTGACAAGGACGGCGGTCCTGCCCCCGCGCTCAGCGACAGCGACGCGGCCGATCTCTCACTCTTTCTCGACACCCTGACCGATCGCGCCTTCATCAAGGGCGTCAAGTTCGCCAGGCCCGCCAACCGCTGCACGGCGCGAACCTAGGAGGCCGGGATGATCGAATTCCTCGACAGCGAGAGCGATGTCATTGCGGTCAGGGTCAGCCATGAGGTCACCGGCGCCGACCTTCAGGCCGCCACGGACCACCTCGAGCAGGCCATGCGGCTGCACGGGACTGTCCACGTCTTCGCGGAGTGCCATTCGCTCGACGGAATTCAGCTGACGGGCCTTGGGGCTCACATCCAGCGCGTCCTTCCTCTGCTCGGGCAGCTCAACCGCTTTGGCAGGGTCGCGATCGTCGCCGACGAGGCGTGGATCAGAGGCGCCGCCCGGGTGGAGAGCGCCCTGTTGCCCCACGTCACCTACCGGGTGTTCAAACCAGAGGACCGCGAGGAAGCCCTGCGCTTCGTCGAAGGCCGGGGGTAGCTCAGTCAGCGGGACCTTGGCTGAGATGATCATCGAGGATTCTCCCCGCGTCTCCCTTGGGATCATCGTATTGTCCGTCGCGCAGGCTCCAAGCGAAGGCGCCAAGGCCGAGAAGCCCCAGGCCGACGGAAAACGGCCCCAGGAACAGAAGCAGGTTCATGCGCGCCTCCCGGCGAAGCTGATCCTCAAGGCGTTCAGGGTCACCACCAGCGACGATCCTGACATAGCCAGGGCCGCGATGAACGGATTGACCAGGCCGATCATCGCCGCCGGGGTAGCCACTGCATTATAGAGCGCGGCGAAGGTGAAATTCTCCACGGCCCGTTTGCGCGTCTGACGGGCGATCGTCAGAGTCAGCGGAATGGCTGAGAGATTGCCGCCCGCATAGACGCAGTCGGCGGCGTTCTGGCTGGCTTCGATAGCCGCGCCCGGCGCCATGGAGGCGTGCGCCTTGGCCAGCGCGGCGGCGTCGTTCAGCCCGTCACCCACCATCAGGACCTTGTGTCCCGCGGCTTTCGCCCGGTCGATCATGGCGGCCTTGCCGGCCGGCGTCATCGCGCCGTGCCATTCATCCAGGCCGAGCGCCTCGGCTGCGGATCTGGCCGCCGCGGGCACATCACCGGATAGGAGCGCCAGCCTATAGCCCATGCGCCGAAGCTCTTGCAGGACCGAAACGGCTTCGGGCCGCAGCGCGTCGTGAAAGGCGAAGCGGATCGGCTCTTCGGCTCCCAGAGCGAACCACAGTTCGGTCGCCGACCCCTCGCTGACCGCGCCAACGAATTCGGCCCGGCCTAGCCTTGCCCTGCGGCCTTTGACGATGCCCTCGACGCCTGATCCTGCGGTCTCGACGATGTTGTTCGCCGCCATGCCCGGGCCGGCGGCGTCGGCCAGGGCTTTCGCGAGCGGGTGATGCGAACCTCGCGCAAGGGGCGCGGCCAGCGCCACCAGCGCCGGGTCGGCGCCGATTAGTTGAGGCCGGCCTTGCGTGAGGACGCCGGTCTTGTCGAAAAAGATGGAGTCGACTTCTGACAACCGCTCGAAGGCGGCGCCGGATTTCACCAGGACGCCCTTGCGGAACAGTCTCCCGCTCGCCGCGACCTGCACCGCCGGCACGGCGAGGCCCAGGGCGCAGGGGCAGGTGACGATCAGCACGGCCGCGGCGCGCAGCAGCGCTTCGCGCGGTCCAAGCCCCAGCAGCCAACCGCCCGCGAAGGTCATGAGCGCGACCGAGTGGACGACGGGCACATAGATCGCCGCCGCCTTGTCGGCGAGACGGACATAGGCCGACCGGCTCTGAGTTCCAGCCTCCATCAGCCGGGCGATGGCCGCGATCGCCGAGTCCTGGGAGGCGGCGAGGGCGCGAAGGATCAGCTCGCCCGATTGGTTGAGCGCGCCGGCATAGAGCTTGGCGCCCGGACCGACGGAAACGGGCAGGCATTCGCCGCTGATCAGACTGTTGTCGACCTCCGAGGATCCTCGCTCCACCAGCCCGTCCACCGGCGCACGCTCGCCGGCCGGGACCGCCAACAGGTCACCCGGCATGACCTCGGCCACCGGAACGCCGTGGCGCACACCGCGTCCGTCCAGCCGAACCGCCATGGGGACCTGCAGGGCCAGGAGGTGGCGCGCGGCGGACCTCGCGTTCCTCCGCAGCCGGTGATCCAGGTAGCGGCCGATGAGCAGCAGGAAGAGCAGCATGACGGCGGCGTCGAAATAGGCGTGTGGTCCGCCAAGCGCCGTTTCCGAAAAGCTCACCGCCAGGGTGAGCAAGACGCCGATTGAGATCGGCACGTCCATATTGGCCTTGCCCTTCCGCAACGAGGCGAAGGCCGAGCGGAAGAACGGCATCCCGGCGAACAGGGCGCAGGGCGCGGCCACCAGGGCGGCCAGCCAAAGCAGCACGGTGCGCGTCTCAGGCCCCAGCTCCTGGCCGAACAGACCGGCCCAGACGGGCACGGTGAACATCATCACGTTCATCGCCCCAAACCCCGCGACGCCCAGGGCCAGCACCAGCTCGCGGCCGGTCCGGTCATCCTCGGCCAGCGCCTCGGCGGGATCGTAGGGTACGGCGGTGAAGCCGAGCGCGGTCACCGCCTCGATCAGCCTCGCGGGATCGGCGCGTCCTGTCTCGCTGGCGACCGAGAGCTTGCCGGTGGTCAGGTTGAAGCGGGCGGTGGCGACGCCGGGCATCGCCTTGGCCGCCCGCTCGATGCGCGTCATGCAGCTTGCGCAGTGGGCGCCCTTGATCAGCAACTCGACGCGGTCGGTCTTTCCGTCCCGCCGGATAAAGGCGTCGAGGGCGGGAGAGGGCAGGGCGGCGTCAGTCATGGAGGGTTACCCGGCGCTCGATCTCGAAGGTTTCGCCGCTAGGCGCCACGGCCCGTGCGCGGACATCCCACGCGCCCTTCAGCCCCGGTGCGGCGGCGCGATAGGCGCCATCGCCGGCGGGTTTGAGGCTCAGGCTGATCCTGCCGGCCTCGGTGGCGGGGCGGACGAGTTCGGCGGTGACCTTGAGGCCCTCCAGCGGCGCGCCCTCCCGGTCCTGGAAGGTCAGGATGACGGCGTCGTTGGCGACCTCGGCCTGCGCCGTCCAGCCCAGCGCGGCTTCCGCGCGCCGCTGCTCGATGGTGCGATTGTAGAGGATCCCGGCCTCATAGGGGTTGTCCGCCACCTGGCCCGAGAAGCTGCGGTAGGCCAGGACCGCGAACCATACGTCGGCCCCGATCACCAGGGCAAAGAAGGCGATGATGCCGCCAAGGACATGCAATCCGGTCAGCCGGAAGGGCGCGGCTTCGGCGGTCATCGGCCGTCTCCGGAAATGAAGGTGGATTTCTCGCGCACGATGTCGTCCCCGCTTTGGATAAGGAAGGTCACCGGCAACGAGGCCGGGCGCGCATCGTTCTCGGGGGCGGTTACGAACAACTTGGCGCTTCGGCTGGCGTCGGCCGGGGCCTTGAGGGTGAAGGTCGAACCCGATCCCTTCTCTCCGGGCGCGTGGATCACGGCCCCTGGCAGACCCTCGACCGAGACCACATAGGCCTTGGCCTCGAGCGTGCGGTTCGAAACGCGCAGGGTGTAGCCGTCACGGACCGAGCCATCGCGCATGGTGACGTGGGTCGGATTGCGGTCACGGCTGACGCTGACCACCGTCGGGGCGCGATGGCTGAGGCCCCAGATCATCAGTCCGGACACGCCTGCCAGGAGGATGACGTAGAACAGGGTCCGGGGACGCACCAGGCGGTAGCTCGCCTTCACCTTGTCGGCGCGCGCCAGCACGGCCGCGTCGGTGTCGTAGGCGATCAGCCCCTTGGGACGGCCGACCTTGACCATGATCTCGTCGCAGGCGTCGGCGCACAGGCCGCAATTGATGCACTCGAACTGTGGCCCGTTCCGGATATCGATGCCCATGGGGCAGACCACGGCGCACTGGTTGCAGTCGATGCAGTCGCCACGGCCGTCCCAGGTCTGGTCTTTCTTGTGCGGCCCGCGCGGCTCGCCGCGGTCGTGCCGGTAGGTGACCTGCAGGGTGTCGCGATCGATCATGGCGCCCTGGATCCGGGGCCAGGGGCACATATAGGTGCACACCTGCTCGCGCATCAGGCCGGCGAGGCTGTAGGTGGTCAGCGTCAGGGCGGCGAAGGACAGGTAGACCGTCAACGCCGCCGATCCGGTCCAGAAGTCGCTCACCACGGTCGGCGCGTCATGGAAGTAGAGGTTCCAGGCGCCGCCGGTCCAAAACGCGATGGCCAGCCACACGGCGTGCTTGCCGCCCTTGCGCCAGACCTTGTCGAAGGACGTGGGCGCGGCGTCGAGCTTGAGCCGCGCGTTGCGGTCGCCTTCGAAGGCGCGTTCCACCAGGATGTAGAGATCGGTCCAGATGGTCTGCGGACAGGTGTAGCCGCACCACAGGCGCCCGAACAGGGCGGTGACCAGGAACAGGGCCAGGGCCGCGATGACCAGAAGCCCGGTGACGTAATAGATCTCCTGCGGCCACAGATGCAGGCCGAAGAAGTAGAACCGGCCGGCCGAAAAATCGACCAGTATGGCCTGCTGCGGCATGCCCTCGGGACGGGCCCAGCGGATCCACGGCGCGCCGTAATAGATGGCCAGGGTCACCGCCAGCAGGACCCACTTGATGTTGCGCCAGCGGCCATGGACCAGCTTGGGATGGATTGTCGTCCGCTTGGCGTAGAGCCCGCCGCCGAAGATCGCGTTCCGGCGCGCCTCATCGGCCGCCGAGAGCGGTCGCGCCGCGTTGAACTCAGGACGGGTGTTCATCGGTTTACCCGCCGGCGTTCGCGTGGACATAGACGGCCAGGGCCTTGACCACCTCGGGCCGGAACCGGTCCCGCCAGGCGGGCATGACGCCGCCTCGCCCAGTGAACAGCTGCATTGCGATGTCCTCGCGGCGCGAGCCGTTCAGCCACTCGCGATCGGTAAGATCTGGCGCGCCCTTGGTCATGTCGCCCTTGCCCTGCGCACCATGGCAGGAGGCGCAGTGCTGGGCGAACGGCGGCGCTGCGCGGGCCACGGCGGCGGGGTCCGCCGCTCGGCCGGAGAGGGCGACTACATACTCGGTCAGATCCGCGCGCTGCGCCTCGCTCAGCATCTCGTCGCGTCCGAAGGCGGGCATTCGGGAGTTGCGGGTCTCGGTCCCGCCGGCGCGGACGCCGACGCTGATGGTGTGGTGGATATCGCCAAGGCTCCCGCCCCACAGCCAGACATCGTCCCTAAGGTTGGCGTAGCCCTTGCCCCCGACGCCGCCTTGCCCGTGGCAGGTGGCGCAGTTGTCGCCGAACACCGATTGGCCGACCGTCAGGGCATAGGACTGCAGGGCCGGATCGGCCTCAATCTCCTCAAGCGTTTTGTCGCGCAGTTGCACGAGCCTCGCGCCCCGCACCTGGTCGAGGTCCTGCAGCGCCTTGGCCACATTGACGCGGTCGGAATGGTTGCGGACGCCCTTGGTGTAGCCGCTAATCCCTGGCCATGCGGGCATGACCACCCAATAGCCGATGGCGAAGACGATGCTGGCGTAGAACACCCACAGCCACCAGCGGGGCAGGGGATTGTCCAGCTCGACGATCCCGTCCCACTCATGGCCTGTGGACGGGGCCTGCTCCTGGTCTGAGGTCTTTTTATCCGGGCGGGGCACTAGAGCTCCTCCTCTTCGAGCGGGAGGCGGGCGGCGCGGCGGAACCCTTCCTTATTCTTCGGCCACAGCGCGTAGGCGGCGCCGCCGGCGAAGATCATCAGGAAATAGAGGGTGCCGGCCTGTTGGGCGAAGCGGGCGACGGTGTCGTAGGTCATTGGATCTGCGCCCCTATCGTTCGTTGCCGGGCGCGGCGGCCTGGTAGGTCTTGAGATCCACCAGGGTCCCGAGCATCTGCAGGTAGGCGATCAGGGCGTCCATCTCGGTGATCACGTCGGGATCGCCATCGAAGTCGCGGTTGACCACCTTGGTCCCATAGCGCCGCTTTAGGTTGACCGAGTCCGAGCTGAACTCGTCCGCCTGGGCGGCGATGTCGGTCCTGGCGTTGGCGATCTGCGCATCGGTGTAGGGGACGCCGACCCTGCGAAGGGCGCGCATCCGGTCCTCGATGTCCTTGAAGCTTAGCTCACGCTCATTGAGGAAGGCGTAGGGCGGCATCACCGATTCCGGCACCATGCCGCGCGGATCGGTCAGGTGTTCCTTTTGCCAGGCGTCGGAATATTTGCCGCCCACCCGGGCGAGGTCGGGACCGGTCCGCTTGGAGCCCCACTGGAAGGGGTGGTCGTACATACTCTCGGCGGCGAGGCTGTAGTGGCCATAGCGTTCGACCTCGTCCCGCAGGGGCCGGATCATCTGCGAATGGCAGGTGTGGCAACCCTCGCGCACATAGATGTCGCGGCCGGCCTGCTCGAGCGGCGTGTAGGGCCGCATGCCGTCGACCTTCTCCACCGTGCTCTCGATCCAGAACAGGGGCGCGATCTCTACCAGGCCGCCGATGGAGACGACGAAGATGATGCCGATGACCAGCAGAAGCGAATTGCGCTCTAACTTGCCGTGGGATTTCCAGGTCAGCATGGGGCGCGGTCCTTAGGCTGTGGCCGCGAGCACGGGCGCGTTCAGCGCCGGCTGCTCGGTCGTGGAGGGCAGGCGCACCGTGCGCCACAGGTTGTAGGCCATGATCACCGCGCCGGAGAGGAACAGGGCGCCGCCCAGGGTCCGGATCACGTTCTCGACGTGCTTGGCCGAGACGGTCTCGATGAAGGTCCAGGCGAGGAAGCCGTCGGGCGTATAGGCCCGCCACATAAGGCCCTCCATGATCCCGGAGACCCACATGGCCGCGATGTAGAGCAGCAGGCCCAGCGTCGCGATCCAGAAGTGCCACTCGATCAGGCGGTTGGAGTAGATGCGTTCCTTCTTCCACAGCCACGGGACCATGCAGTAGATGGCCGCGAAGCTGATGAAGCCGACCCAGCCCAGCGCGCCGGAGTGGACGTGGCCGATGGTCCAGTCGGTGTAGTGCGACAGGGAATTCACCGCCCGAATCGACATCAGCGGACCCTCGAAGGTCGCCATGCCGTAGAAGGCGAGCGCTGTGACCATCATCCGGATCACCGGGTCGGTGCGGATCTTGTCCCAGGCGCCCGAGAGCGTCATCAGGCCGTTGATCATCCCGCCCCAGGACGGCATCCACAG
>DGYN01000125.1:0-197 GCA_002398405.1 Caulobacteraceae bacterium UBA5005 | reverse complement strand
AGGGCCGTGTAGTGCAGGTGGTGTGGGCCCGCCCAGATGTAGATGAAGATCAGCGACCAGAAGTGAACGATGCTGAGGCGATAGGAGTAGATCGGCCTCTCGGCCCGCTTGGGGATGAAATAATACATCATCGCCAGGAATCCGGCGGTCAGAAAGAAGCCCACCGCATTGTGCCCGTACCACCACTGGGTCAGGGC
>DGYN01000015.1 GCA_002398405.1 Caulobacteraceae bacterium UBA5005 | reverse complement strand
ACCGCGCCGATCTGGTACGCGGCGGGAGGCCCCGCGGTCCCGGCCGCTCCGGCCGCCACCCGCGTCCTGGCCATGGTCAGCGTGACACCCGATCCGGCGGGGATTGATGCGGAGAACGAAGAGATCGTGGTGCGCAACCTCTCGGGCGCGGCGGTCAGCCTGAGCGGCTGGACGGTTCGAGACCTGGCCAAGAACAGCTGGGCCCTGGGTGATGCGAGCCTTGCGGCCGGTGAGACGCGAACCATCCGCCGGGCCGGCCAGCCCATGTCGCTGAACAACGACCGCGACACCGTCGAGCTTCTCGATCCGGCGGGCAACGCCGTGCAGGCTTTCACCTATGAGGGCTCAACGGTTGGCCAGGCGATCGCCATTGCGCAGTAGGACTATTCAAACGCCCATCCGCGTGGAAGGGCCTGTTCGATGTCGGAGCACGTCGGCGGCTTGGGTCCGGTTCCGGAGCTCATCCCGACCCATGCGTGGCACTGAAAGGTCAGATCATGGATTTGGGCCCGGCATCCGCCATCGCAGTCCCTGTCCTTCACGCGGTAGGCCTTGACGATGACCTTGGCTCCGGCGCGCAGGCTGTCGCGGGTGAGCCCTGATCGAATCATGGCGTTCGGGGAAGGTCCTCTTAGGCGCCAGAGACCGCCCGGAGGCTGGTCCCCGATGATTTTTTCCGCCCTGACGAACACAATTGCGTTCGGCGCGACCCAGTCGACATGATCAACGGCGCCCTGGATCAGGACCGGCGCGTCATAGTCCACGTCGGCGCAGGCCTTGGCCTTGCTGGCGGCGGCGTCGCAGACGCTGGCCGGCGCCGCCGCCTGGAACGTCAGCAAGAGCATTGCGATCAGGACGCCGGCCATGTCCGCCAAGCTCGCGGTTGAATGTTACCCCGGTTTTTCCGGCGCGTGGCAGAGCTGACAGGGTTTGGCGCAGGGGGTTTTCATCCCGCGAACCTCCTGTAAGCTTTCAAAAAACAACAAACCTAAGGGAGAGACGTTGAGATGGGCGTGATGTTCAAGGCGGCCTTGGTCGCAGGCGCCGCGGGTTTTTGCCTCGCGGGTTCGGCCCTGGCGGGGGACCCGGTTCCCTATAACGGCTACAAGGCGCCGAGGAACAGCATGGGCCAGCCGGACTTCACGGGAGCCTGGACCTACGCCACCATCACCCCCTTCGAACGCCCCGCAAGCTTCGGCGAGCGCACGACCATGACCCCCGAGGAAGTGGCCGTGGCCGAGGGCCGCGTCGCCGCCGTCAATGAGCTCGCCTCGCGCCCGACCGATGCGCAGGCTTCGGTGAAGGATTTGCCGGCGGACTGCTCCGCCGCGCGGGGCTCCAACTGCAACTACAACTCGGCCTGGACCGACCCAGGGTCCCACGTGATGATCGTGGCCGGCAAGCCGCGCACCTCGATTGTCAACACCCCCGACGGGCGCGTTCCGGCCAATCTTCAAGGCCGCCGTCAGGGCCGCGTCTCGGACAACGCCGAGGAAGGTCCCGCCCGTGGCGCGGGCACCGCTCAGCCCGGCTCCGCCAGTAGCGACCCGCCCGGGCGCAACAACAACCCCGAAGGCCGTTCGCTGTCGGAACGCTGCATCACCATGGGCTCGCCCGTGCCGCGTTCGGGCCTCTACAACAACAACTATCTGATCCAGCAAAGCCGGGATTCGGTGGCGATCATCGTCGAGATGATCCACGAGATCCGTGTCGTGCGCCTGGGCGGCAAGCACCGCACCGACGGGGTGCGGACCTGGTACGGCGACTCCGTCGGCCACTACGAGGGCGACACCCTGGTGGTCGAGACCATGCACTTCCATCCGCAGCAGAACTTCTACAACGCCAGCGATCAGCTGAAGATCACCGAGCGATACACCCGCGTCTCGCCTACCCGCCTGCACTATGCCTTTACCGTCGAGGACCCCAAGACCTGGGCCAAGCCCTGGGGCGGTGAGCATGAGTTCTCGTCAACACCGGGCGTCTATGAGTTCGCCTGCCACGAGGGCAACTACGGTCTGGAAAACATCCTGGCCGGGGCCCGCGCCGAGGAAAAGGAAGCTGCCGCCGCAGCGAGCGGGCGGCGCGCGGAACGGTAGGCCCAAATCCTTGTCATCCCGGTTCCGCGCTTCGCCTGGCCGGGATGACAAGCCAAGAATTAGTCCCGCGGCAGAGCGTCCAGGAACGCCTCCATCTCCCGCACCACCTCCTGCGGGTGTGAGCGGAAGACCGCGTGGTCGGCGTCCTTGATCTCGACGACGCGGGCATTGGGATTGCCGGCGCGGTAACGGTCGATTTGGGCGCGGCGGGCATCGACATTAGTCTGCGAGACCACGCCCTGGGCGGGGATGGCGAAGATCGCCAGGACCGGGACCTTCAGGGCCGGAAATCCCTCCTGGCCCGCGCCCATGGCGTCGAAGATCCGCAGGGTGATGGCTGGCGTTGCGCCGCCGGGCGCGGCGGGTTCCGGGGTCTTGAGCAGCATCTCGCGATTGGCGCGAAGTTCGGCCTCCAGGGCCGGGAGGTCGGTGCGCAGAATGTCGTCTATCCGCTTTGCCGTCTCCGCGGGCAGGATGCCGGCCCCGTCCGAGGCGCGGATCTTGGCGGCCAGAGCGTTGACGGCAATGGCCGGATTGGCGCCGGCCGGGATGAGGTTTCCAGGCGCGTAATAGGCATAGGCGTAGGCCGCATCGAGATAGACGGCGGCGGCGATGCGTTCAGGATACCGGCTGGCGATGGAACTCACTTCGCTGCCGCCCATGGACCAGGCGGCAAGAATCGGGCGGTCGAGCTTCAGGGCGGTCATGACGGAAAGGACGTCGTCCCCCAGCCGCCGGGCGGAATAGGTCTCAGGCGAGGGCGGGGGCTGGTCGGAATAGCCAAAGCCCCGGCGGGTCACGGCATAGACGCGATGCTTGGCGGTAAGACGTGCGGCGAAGGCGTCGAAGACGTGGCCGGTGGCGTTCTGGCCCGCGACGAACAGCAGGGGCGGGCCGCTGCCGCCGAAATCCAGCACCTCAATAAAGGTCCCGTCGTCGGCGCGGATCAGGCTCGGCTGGTGGGTTGAGGCGTCCAGGCGCCAGGCGTCGGCGGGGGCGGTGCGGGCAAAGCTGATCGGCCGCCCGCTCCAGGTCCCCTCTAGCGTCGCACCGCCGGGTTTGATGTCCCCTTCAAAACGGCCGCCGGTCTGGGGGATGGTGAAACGGACCTTGTCGCCCTCGACGGTGAAGCCGGTGCAGCGGAAAGGGTCGGCCCCGCGCTCGATGAAGTTGGCGAAACACAGAAGTTCGCCGGGCCGGCGCTCCTCGATGCGTATCACCGTGCGGATCGGCTGTTGGCTTCCGGGAATCTGCAAAAGGCCCTGCCAGCGGCCGACGGCCTCCGCGGCCTGGGCGGGCAGGGCTAGGAGCGAGAAGGCCAGGACGGCGGCGGCGAGCGGGCGGGCTGACTTCATCATCGACTCTTATACGCTGGAGGGGCCCCGAATGGATGCGCGGCGCAGGGCCTGTTCGCAAGACCCGCCCATTCTACCTGCCAAGTGACCCGACCGGCGCCCCCGGCCTGGATGCCAGACGCCCCCGCGCGGACAGCGCCACAGGACTTGAAGTTCGCGCAAGGCGGGGTGTTGCCTTTTCTAAGGCGCAAACCCGGCATGCAGACGAAACTTGGCTACTTGAGCAGCGCTGACCAGCCGCTACAGTGTTCCTCAGGACGGCCATCCAGAGCTCGTCCAAACGAGAAGTTGGGAAACGTCCATGACCTACCGCCGCCTGATCGCCGCGGCCTGCGCCTTTGTCGCGCTGGCCTTTGCCCTGCCTGCCGTCGCGCAGGTCCCCAATCCGACGAGCATCACCGCTGTCCCCGCCAGGGCCAAGCCGGGCGATCCCTCAAAGGACTATCCATGGATGACGACCATCCACCCCATCGAGGCGGCGGGCTATGTGGAGGAGGAGTTCTTCTACGAGGGGACGGCGCGGCGGTTTAACACGACAGACCCGATGAACGGCGTGGTCCGCGACGGCGGCCACAAATACAAGACCCGCCTGATTGTCCGGCGGCCCAAGGACATGAAGAAGTTCAACGGCGTTGTACTGGCCGAATGGCAGAACGTTACCGCCGGCTATGACCTGGACGCCATGTGGGGCGGTTCCTACGAGCATATTGTCCGCGCCGGCTATATCTGGGTCGGCATCACGCCCCAGCGGGTCGGCGTGCAGCAGGAGCCCAACGGCCTCAAATATTGGAGCCCCACCCGCTATGGATCGCTCGACGTCACAGCCGGCGGAACCATAACCGACGACAGCCTGTCCTACGACATCTACGCCCAAGGCATGCAGGCGCTGAAGAGCCCGCAAGGCGTGAATGTCCTGGGCGGCGCCACGCCCAAGACCCTGATCGCCATGGGGGCTTCCCAATCGGCGGGCCGCCTTGGGACCTACATCAACGCCCTGCACAAGACGCTCGGCGGGCCGGTGGACGGCTACCTGCTGATGATCGGCGGGGCGCGCGTTCGCGATGACCTCAACGTGCCAGTGTTCAAGATCCTCTCGGAAACCGACGTCCCGGGCCAGGTTCGCTCGCGCCAGCCCGACACCAACAAGTTCCGCCACTGGGAGGTCGCCGGGGCCAGCCACTCTTCGCGCCGCACCTCGATGAACCGCGGGCCGATGACCAAGCGCGACGGCGTCGCCGCTGCTGCGCCCGAATGCCAGTATCCGACCTATCCGCGGATCCCGATGAACTATGTGCTCTCGGCCCTCTACGACCACTTCACCGCCTGGATCCAGAAGGGGACCCTGCCGCCGGCAGCGCCCAAGATGGAGATCGAGAATAATCAGGTGAAGCGTGACGCCAACGGCAACGGCCTGGGCGGCATCCGCCTGGCCGAGTTCGATCCGCCGACCGCGATCCAGACCGGCGTCAACTCCGGCGGCCGGTTCTGCAACCTCTATGGCCGCTATGAGCCGTTCAACGACGCCAAGCTGGCGCAGCTCTACCCGACGCACGGCGCCTATGTGAAAGCGGCCAATGCCTTGACGGCTTCGAACATGAAAGCGGGCTACATCCTGCCCCCAGACGCCAAGGAAAGCCGCGACCGGGCGGCGCAATCGATCTACGGATCGGGCGGGACTTGCGCTCAGGCCTGCCACCTGGCCCAGGACCTGCTGGACGCCAGCTACTTCTACCTGGGCCTTTCCAAGGAAAGCGACCGCATGACCGCCCAGTTGGCCGGGGTGGTGCGGACCATCGCCAAGGGCGACAAGGCCAAGGCCGATCGCGACCTGGTCCGATGGATGGCTGGCCTCAAGGCCATGCAGGCCAAGGGGATGCTCTCCGATGCCTCTTCCGGCGAGCTGGAGAACGGCGCGAACGCCGTGCGCCGGGCGCTGATCTAAGCAAGCCAAAAAAGGACCCCGCCGGGAGGGACGGAGCCGGCGGGGTCCAGGACTTTGCAGAGAATACCCGGCCTGCGATCCGTGCGGCCGGTGATCGATCTATGGCAGGGGCAGGGTGGCCCTGACCTGAACAGGACGCGTTGGCTGCCGTTCATCGGCAAGGCCGTGGCGTGTCCCGCCGATGAACTGCGCACAACCAAAGCCGTTCAGGCGCGTTTCAAGCGGCAACGAGCACTGTGACACCATGGTGCCGCGCTCCCCCCAGCGCTGCCGAATAAAAGGACTACGCCATGAAACGCAAATTTCTGACCCTGCTGGCCGCGAGCACCCTCGCCGCCGGCGTCCCCGCCATCGCTTCGGCCCAACCCGCCGCCTGGAACGTCAATGAACGCCAGGACAGTCTCGACGCCCGTATCGACGCCGGCATCCGCTCGGGTCAGCTGACCCGGGCCGAAGCCGACCGCCTGCGCGGCGAATTCCGCGACATCTCGCGCCTGGAAGCCCAGTACCGGATGAACGGCCTGGACCGCAACGAAGTCGCCGACCTCGACGCCCGCTTCGACCGCCTCTCTGCGCAGATCCGCGTCGAGCGCGCCGACAACCAGGGCCGGGGCGACGGCCGCGGCCGGGGCGGCAACACCCCCGCCGCCTGGAACATCAATGAACGCCAGGCCCAGCTCGACCAGCGCATTGACGTTGGCGTGCGCAATGGCCAGCTGACCCGCGCCGAGGCCGACCGCCTGCGCGCTGAATTCCGCACCATCGCAAATCTGGAAGCCCAGTATCGGGTTAACGGCCTGGACCGCAACGAGGTCGCCGATCTCGACGCCCGCTTCGACCGCCTGTCGGCCCAGATCCGCGTCGAGCGCGCCGACAACCAGGGCCGGGGCGACGGCCGTGGCCGCGGCGACAACAGCCCCGCCGCCTGGAACATCAATGAACGCCAGGCCCAGCTCGACCAGCGCATCGATGTTGGCGTGCGCAACGGCCAGCTGACCCGCGCCGAAGCCGATCGTCTGCGCGCCGAATTCCGCGAGATCGCGCGGATTGAAATGCAGTATCGCGTCAATGGCCTCGACTACCGCGAGGTCGCCGACCTCGACGCCCGCTTCGACCGCCTGTCAGCCCAGATCCGCACCGAGCGCGCGGACTACCAGGGCCGCGATGGCCGTGGCTATAACGGCCGCGACGGCCGGGGCGACAACCGCGGCGGCTATGACAACCGCCGCAACGGCCGCTGGGAGAACCTCAACCAGCGCCAGGCCGAATTCCGTCAGCGCCTGCGCCGCGCGGTCAATGACCGCCGGATCACCCAGCGCCAGTCGGACTACCTGCGCGCCCAGTTCGACCAGATCGCCCGGATCGAACGCGACTATCGCCGCGACGGCCTTTCCAACCGCGAGCGGGCGGACCTGGACCGCCGCATGGACACCCTGCAGATGACCTTCCGTCAGCAGATCCAGGCGAACCAATACGCCTACGGCTACGGCCAGGCGCCGAACCTCTTCGATTACCTGTTCGGCATCCGCTAGCCCCTGGACTGATAATCTCGGGAGAGGGCGGCGCGCAGGCGCCGCCCTTTTTCGTTATGGGAATGATATGAAGCGTCCGACCCCGGCCAGCCTGAAGCGCGTCAACACCGAAAACCTCAAGGGTCTGGGCCTCGACCGCCTGGCGGAAATCCTCATGGACGTGGGCGACGCCCGCCCCGAGGTGAAGCGCCGCCTGCGCATGGAACTGGCCGCCGAGCAGGGCGCCGAGCATCTCTGGCTCGAGATCGACAAGCGCATCGCCACGGTGGAGGCCAGCCGCGCCAAGGTCTCCTGGCGCAAACGCCCAACCTTCGTGGGCGAGCTTTCCGTCCTGCGCGAACTGATCGCCGACCGGCTGGGGCCCCTCGACGCCAAGGCCGCCGCCGCCCGCATGCTCGCCTTCCTGGAGCTATGGCCGGGCCTCATCCTGCGGGTCAAGGACAAGGACGGCGAGCTTGAGGCCATCTTCGCCGCCGGCGCCGCCAATCTCGGCGCCCTTGCCGCCGATGCGGACCTGGCGGCCCCCCTGGTCGAGGCCATGATCAAGGCCCCTGGCGCCTGGTCGCGCTGGCTGCCGGCGATGCAGCAAAGCGCCCCGCCGGATCTCGCCCAGGCGGCCCTGCGCCTGATGAGCGAACGCCGGGGCGCGGCGCCCAGCTGGTTCAGCCTCCTGCGCCAGCTCTCCGACGCGGCCATGGACGTCGACGCCTACCTCGCCACCTTCTCCGCCGCTGCCCTGCGCGAGCCGCAGATCGCGGCCCAGGCGGCGCAGCGCCTCCTGGCCGCGGGCCGCATCGCCCAGGCGGGCAAGATCCTCAAGGACGTCCGCGGCGGCCAGGCCGACTTCGACCACGAGACCGCCCTCATCGACTATCTGGAAGCCGCCGGAGAAAAGGACGCCGCCCAGGCCGCCCGCTGGACCTCCTTCGAGCGCACCCTCTCGGCCGACCGCGCCCGCGCCTTCACCAAACGTCTGGCCGATTTCGACGATGTGGAAGCCGAGGAACGCGCCTTCGCCCATGCCGCCCGCCACCCGGATTTCGAAAAGGGCCTAAAGTTCCTCATCGAATGGCCCGCCTATCCCGAAGCCGCCCGCATGATCACCAGTCGCGCCGACGAAATCGCCGTTCCCGCCGACGAGGCGCAGACCTGGGCCGCCCGCCTCAGCGCCCGCCAGCCGGCGGCGGCGGAGATGCTCCTTCGCAAAGCCGCCGCGGCGGCCTATCGGCGGCGGGAGTATGCGGCGTGCGACCGGCTGACGGCGGAGGCGGATGCGCTAGGGGACGGGTAAAGCCCTTCCTCTCCCCTGCAACGCGGGGGAGAGGCGAGGTGAGGGGGCCGCGCGTCTGCGCGGCAAACGATGCTCTTTACGGCCTGAGGCCGGTGCTGCCCCCTCACCTAACCTCTCCCCCCCTCGCGGGTGGAGAGGAACGCAAACCCTGAGGGCCCCCTACTTCACCGGCGGCAGGCCCGCCGTCCTCGCCCCCGTCGTGCCGTTCATGGTGCATTTCCAATCCCCAAACGTCGTCCGCCAGCAGGCGCCCGTGGCGTTGGAGACGGTGGACTCGGCGCAATTCTTCCCCGGGTTCTTGGTGTCGGGAAGCCAGGTGCAGACCGACCAGGTGAAATCGCCCCGGATCGGATGAACCTGCTTGGTGGTGTCGGCCTCCGGCATGGTGACGATGTTGTAGAGCGCGCGGAACGCGGTCGGCCCGCCGACTTCGACGTTCACCGACTTCAGCAGCCACAGCTCGCCGCTGGAGTCATAGATCCTCTCCTTGGCGCAGCGCAGCAGCTGCGCCGCCTGGGCGGGGGAGGGCGCCTTGGGCTGTTTCAGCGGCGTGCAGGTGGCCGGCCCCCGGCCCGCGCCCCAGGGCGCCCCGGTATTGGCCTGAGCGAAAACCGTGGTGGCGAGCAGGGCGGCGGCGACGGCGGCCGTGGTGGCAAGGTGTTTCATGGAATCCCCCCGGATATTGTGGCTGGAGCTTATGCAGCTTAGACGCAAACCGTGAAGCGGCCGTCGTGAACCCGACGTGAACGTGCCGCCCGTCAGGGAATTGCGCTCTGACGGCATTTCCTCTATACGCGCCCGCTTCCGCGGGACCGGTTCACCTAAGGCCCCTCGGATCCTGTCCATGAACTGCGGGGCTTGGGGGTCACCCAAGCCTTAATCCGGAACGGGCCCGTTCCGCACCGCTGGGAGACGGGGACGCTGATAGAGGTTCTCTCGTTCCCGTCGCTGATGGGCGAGGCCGCTTAAGCGATCTTCGGACAGGCGAATACGGCAAACCCGGCTGGGGTTTCTCAGCCGTGCGCGCTGCTTTCGGCTGCCGGATTTCCCGGCCAGCCTAACTAAGTATTGGAGACCGCAATGGACCGCGCTCAAAAGCAGGCTCAGATCGGCATGTTGAAAGACGTGTTCGCATCGGCCGGCGCCGTCGTCGTGACCCACAACAAGGGTCTCACCGTTGCGGAAATGACTGATCTGCGTCTTCGCCTCCGCAAGGAAGGCGCGGCGTACAAGGTGGTCAAGAACACCCTGGTGCAAAAAGCGCTCGCGGGCATGGACGGCGAGGGGGCCTCAGACCTCTTCAAGGGCCCTGTCGGCATCGCCTATGCGCCGGACCCGGTGTCGGCCGCCAAGATCGCCACCGCCTTCGCCAAGGACAACGATAATTTCGAAATTATCGGCGGCCTGATGGGGGCGGACGTGCTGGACAAGAAGGGTGTGGCCTCGCTCGCGACGCTGCCCTCCCTCGACCAGCTCCGGGCCAAGATCGTCGGCCTTCTGGTGGCCCCGGCCACCAAGATCGCTGGCATCGCCCAGGCTCCGGCCGCGCAGCTGGCGCGCGTCTTCTCGGCTTACGCCGCCAAGGACGCCGCCTGACGGTCATCTTCGCAATTCAACTGAAAACCTGAACCTCAAGGAAATCACATGTCCAAGCTTGATAAGATCGTCGACGAACTGTCGGCCCTGACCGTCCTGGAAGCCGCTGAGCTGTCCAAGCTGCTCGAAGAAAAGTGGGGCGTCTCGGCCGCCGCTCCGGTCGCGGCCGCCGCCGCTCCGGGCGCCGGTGGTGGCGCTGCTCCGGCCGAAGCCGCCGAAGAGCAAACCGAGTTCACCGTTGTTCTGACCGCCGGTGGCGACAAGAAGATCAACGTGATCAAGGAAGTCCGCGGCGTCCGTCCGGACCTCGGCCTGAAGGAAGCCAAGGACCTCGTCGAAGGCGCTCCGGCCAACGTCCTGGAGAACGTCTCCAAGCAAGCCGCCGAAGACGCCAAGAAGAAGCTGGAAGAAGCCGGCGCGACTGTTCAAATCAAGTAGAACTGTCGGCTAGTCGACGTATAACAACGTTATGAAGGCCCGGGACGCGAGTTCCGGGCCTTTATTGTTTGACGACCTCACTGGCTCAGTTCAGGCTCAAGCTTATGGACGGGTCAGTCATCTCCAACGCTAGGCTTGAGCGGTTCCGCAGTTGTGGCGTGCGCGCCGAGGCGGCGGCTCTGTCCGGCGCCCCGCTCACCGCCGTTCTTGAGGATCTCCTGCTGGGCGTAGAGGAGGCCATGGACACCCCCATGCTGGGCTCTGTCCTCCTGCTTGACGGAAACATCCTTCGCCATGGAGCGGCCCCCAGTCTTCCGGCCGCCTACAACCAGAGCATCGACGGCACCGAGATTGGCCCGGCGGTCGGCAGCTGCGGCACCGCCGCCTATTACGGCGAACCGGTGTTCGTCGACGATATCAAAAACGATCCGGTCTGGGCCGATTTCCGGGACCTGGCCCTGACCCACGGCCTTCGCGCCTGCTGGTCCACGCCGATCAAGGACCCGGACGGCCGGGTGCTCGGCACCTTCGCCAACTACTACCGCGAACCCCGCCATCCCAGACCCGCCGACTTCCAGGCGATCGCCCTGGTGGCGGAGCATGTGGCCAGGGTGGTGGGCCGCGACCGGGTCGCTAATGCAAAGGTTTAGAACAAGGGTTTGACAGGTCCCGCCGATTAGCCCCCCATAGGCAAAACCAAGAAAAGTCGGGGAGTGTAAGGTGGCGGAGAAGACCCTTTCGGCGGTGGCCGAAAATCCCAAATACAAGGAGCTGATCGCCAAGCGGACGAGGTTCGGCTGGATCCTCACCGCGATCATGCTCATCGCCTACTACGGCTATGTCTCCCTGATCGCCTTCGACAAGGCCATGCTGGCCAAGCCGATCGGCTCAGGCGTGATGAGCTGGGGCATCCCCGTCGGCTTTGGCGTCATTGTCCTGGCTGTCGTCCTGACCGGCGTCTACGTCATGCGGGCCAACGGCGAGTTTGACCGCCTGACCCGTGAGATCGTCGAGGACGCTGAGCGCGGAGACGCCAAGTGAACCCGCGTCTTCTGCTGATCCTCGCCGCCATCGCCATTCCCGCCATCGTCTACGCCGCCGACTCGGTCGGTCAGACCGAGCAGCAGGCCACCAACTGGGTGGCCATCGGCATGTTCGGCGGCTTTATCCTCCTGACGCTGTGGATCACCCGCTGGGCTTCGAAACGCACCAAGACCACCGCTGACTTCTATGTGGCGGGCGGCGGGGTGACCGGCTTCCAGAACGGCCTGGCCATAGCTGGCGACTATATGTCGGCGGCCTCGTTCCTGGGGATTTCGGCCCAGATCTTCAACGATGGCTATGACGGCCTGATCTATTCCATCGGCTTCCTCGTCGGCTGGCCGATCATCATGTTCCTGATGGCCGAGAAGCTGCGAAATCTCGGCCGCTACACCTTCGCCGATGTGGCCAGCTTCCGCTTTGCCCAGACCCCGGTGCGCATCTTCGCGGCCTTCTCCACCCTGGTGGTGGTGGCCTTCTATCTCATCGCCCAGATGGTCGGGGCGGGTCAGCTGATCAAGCTGCTCTTCGGCTTGCCCTTCGGCTGGGCCGTGGCCATCGTCGGCATACTGATGATCATGTACGTCCTGTTCGGCGGCATGCGCGCCACCACCTGGGTGCAGATCATCAAGGCGGGCCTGCTGCTCTCCGGCGCGACCTTCATGGCCGTCATGGTCATGGCCAAGTTCGGATTCTCGCCGGAGGCCCTCTTCGCCGAGGCGGTGAAGGTCAAGACAGAGCTCGCCGCCGCCAAGGGCGCGGGCGCCGAGGAAGCCGCCGCCAAGGGTCTTTCGATCATGGGGCCCGGCAACTTCATCAAGGACCCGATCAGCGCCATTTCCTTCGGCATGGCCCTGATGTTCGGGACCGCCGGCCTGCCGCACATCCTGATGCGCTTCTTCACCGTGCCCGACGCCAAGGCGGCGCGAAAGTCAGTGCTCTGGGCCACCGGCTGGATCGGCTATTTCTATGCGCTCACCTTCATCATCGGCTTTGGGGCCATCACCCTGGTGGCCACCAACCCGGAATTCCTCGACGACAAGGGCGGCCTTCTGGGCGGCGGCAACATGGCCGCGGTGCACCTGGCCAACGCCGTCGGCGGCGACATCTTCCTTGGCTTCATCAGCGCGGTGGCCTTCGCGACCATCCTCGCGGTGGTGGCGGGCCTCACCCTTTCGGGCGCCAGCGCCGTCTCCCATGACCTCTACGCCATGGTCATCAACAAGAACGCGGCCGACTCCAGGAAGGAATTGCAGGTCTCGCGGATCACCACCCTGGTGCTCGGCCTGGTCGCCGTGGTCCTTGGCATCGCCTTCGAAAAGCAGAACGTCGCCTTCATGGTCAGCCTGGCCTTCGCCCTGGCCGCCAGCGGCAACTTCCCGGTCCTGATCCTGGGCCTGCTTTGGAAGGGCTGTACGACCCGCGGCGCGGTGATCGGCGGGTTCCTGGGCGTTTTGACCGCGCTTGTTCTGATGATCCTTTCACCCTCGATCTGGGTGGCGGTCCTCAAGCACGAGACGCCGATCTTCCCCTACACCTCGCCGGCCCTGTTCTCGATGGCGGTGGCCTTCGTCGGCATCTGGCTGTTCTCCGTCACCGACAAGAGCCCCCGCGCGGCGCTCGACCGCGACGGGTTCGACGACCAGCGGGTGCGCGCCGAGACCGGCATTGGGGCGACCAAGGCTTCCGACCACTAGGTCAGGCTCATGGATTGGATTGAACGCCATCCCGAGTGGTCGGGAGGAGTCACCTTCGCTTGGCTGGTCCTGATGATCACCATCTCGGCGATCCTTCGCCGGTCGGGCAAGAAGCCGATCTTCGCCAGGCCGACGAAGGACGCCCTGTTTGTTGAGCGCTGGACCTCTGGCCGCTGCCTGGCGCCCGCCTGGCGCGCCATTGGCGGGGCTCACAACGCGCTCATGGTGGCGGTGCGGCCCAGCGGCGGCGTGATCGTCCACCCGCATTTTCCCTTCTCGCTCGGGTTCCTGCCGGAGGTGTGGGGCTTGGAAGCCTACCCCTCCGCCGCCGACATCCGCGACGTTGAGGTCCGGCGGGGCATGCTCTGGAGCAAGCACGTCCGCCTTCAGTTCCGCAACGGCCCCAAGAGTTTCGGCTGTCTCGAACTGCGTTTGCGTGATGCGGACGGCTTCATCGCGGCATTGAAGAGGGCAGGGATCAGGGTCGACGCCGACCCCGCTTGACCCCCGGCAAGAAGCGGCGTTAGCCTCCTCGTTGGGAGCACTACAGAGGCGGACATGATCCTCCATCGCGCGCTCCCGGCTGCGGCCGCGGCGCTCATCGCAATCCCTCTCTCTTTCGGTTCGGTATCGGCTGCGGAAGAAAGCCGCGACGGTTACGGCGAACTGCTTGACGGCAAGATTCGCGAGACTCCGGTTGAGCGGGCCCTGACCAACCTCATCAGTAATCCGGTGGTCATGAGCGCGGCCGAACACGCCCGCGCCCAGGGGCGCATGCATTTGCTGGCCTACATCCGCAAGCCCGGCCCCCTGTCGGTCAGCGACCGCGACGCCCTCTATCGCGGCTCAGCCAACCGCTCGGCGCCGCGCGCGCCCGATGATGCCGACCTCAAGGCCTCGGTGGCGGCCTACATCGCCGCGCGGGACCTGGAGCCGTCCAACCTGCGCACCCGCTCGGCCCTCGCCTTTGCCCTGGACCGCAGCGGCCGTTTGCCCGAGGCGCGGGCCGAACTTCGCTTCGCGGCGCAGTCGGGGCTGCAGCGCGCGCGCAAGGCCAAGGCCAGCGGCAAGCCCCTGGACGCCGAGACGGCCATTGTGCTCACCGAGGTCACCGAGCACCTGGAGGAAATCCAGCAGACGCGGGAGGACCGCCGGGTCCTGGAGGAGGTCGACCAGGTTCCGGTCACCGTTGGCACCATCATCGTCAGCCGGGTCACCCCGATCATGGTGCCCCTGGTCGACGGCCTGGAGGCATCCGATCACATCGACCTTGGATCGAACGTGAAGTTCGACTTCACCGGCCAGGGCCTCGCCATGAAGGCCGGCTGGCTGAAGCCCACGGCGGCCTGGCTGGTCTGGGATCCGGCGGAGCGGGAGAAAATCACCTCTGGATTCCAGCTGTTCGGCTCGGTCACCTGGGTGGCCCACTGGGACAACGGCTATCGCCCGCTCTCGGTGCTGGACAACAACGCCGACGGCAAGGTCGAGGGGACTGAACTGGCGGGGCTCTCCGTCTGGACCGACCTCAATCAGAACGGACGCAGCGACCGGGGTGAGGTCAAGACGCTGGCGGAGGCCGGCATCGTCGCCCTCGGCTACGACTATTTCGAAAAGGCGCCGGGCCTTTGGGAGAGCCGCTCTGGGGTGACCTTTGCCGACGGCACGGTCCGCTCCACCTACGACTGGACCTTCGAGGCGCCCTCCGTGGCGCTTAGAACCGCCCGCAGATAGGGTGGGGAGGGCGCGTCGCTGAGCAACCTTGGCGGCGCGCACGCCACCTGATTTTGTCCCCACTTCGGGGGGGTGAAGATTTGTGGGGAAAAGGCCTTCCCTTGGCCGCATTCGCCGCTATATATCCCCTCCCGCACGAATCCCGTTCGTTGCGCTCTTTAAGCGCCGAGGCTTCACCAACGCCCTAGGTGAAGCGAAGGCGCGCTTCGCTATGGGCGAAGCATTCCAAAGCGTCCTGCGGCCTCGGCTGCAGAGGGTGGACGCACGGAAGACCTGACAGAAGACCGCGCGCGGCACCTCCGCGCGCTCAAGGGACACATCGATGGCGCAATCTTTCACCGGCCGTAAGCGGATCCGCAAGTCTTTCGGCCGCATCCCCGAAGCCGTGCAAATGCCGAACCTGATCGAGGTTCAGCGTTCTTCCTATGAGCAGTTCCTGCAGCGCGAGACGCGCGTCGCGGACCGCAAGGAAGAGGGTGTGGAGGCGGTCTTTAAGTCCGTCTTCCCGATCAAGGATTTCAACGAGCGCGCTCTCCTGGAGTACATCTCCTACGAATTCGAGGAGCCCAAGTACGACGTCGAGGAATGCATCCAGCGCGACATGACCTTCGCCGCGCCGCTGAAGGTCAAGCTTCGCCTGATCGTGTTCGAGACCGAGGAAGAAACCGGCGCCCGCTCCGTCAAGGATATCAAGGAGCAGGACGTCTACATGGGCGATATCCCGCTCATGACGGACAAGGGCACCTTCATCGTCAACGGCACCGAGCGGGTGATCGTCTCGCAGATGCACCGCTCGCCGGGCGT
>DGYN01000047.1:9199-13327 GCA_002398405.1 Caulobacteraceae bacterium UBA5005 | reverse complement strand
AAGAAGTGCCGCATCACCATCTATGCCGCGCGCCCCGGCGTGATCATCGGCAAGAAGGGCGCGGACATCGAAAAGCTGCGCTCCGACGTGGCCGCGGCCATCGGCGGCGGTGAGGTGCACCTCAACATCGTTGAAATCCGCAAGCCGGAAACCGACGCCCAGCTGGTGGCCGAGAACATCGCCCAGCAGCTCGAGCGCCGTATCGCCTTCCGCCGCGCCATGAAGCGCTCGATCCAGTCGACCATGCGCCTGGGCGCCAAGGGCATCCGGATCAACGTCTCGGGCCGCCTCGGCGGCGCCGAAATCGCGCGGATGGAATGGTATCGCGAGGGCCGGGTGCCGCTGCACACCCTGCGCGCCGACATCGACTACGGCTTCGCGGAAGCCAAGACCACCTACGGCATCATCGGCGTGAAGACCTGGGTCTTCAAAGGCGAAGTGCTGGAACACGATCCGATGGCCCAGGACAAGCGCCTGGCCGGCGAGAGCGGCCCTGCCGGCGAAGGCGGTGGTCGTGAGCGCGGTGACCGTCCCGACCGGGGCGAGCGTCGTGAACGCCGTGAACGGGCTTAAGGGCTAGATCATGCTGTCTCCGAAGAAAACCAAGTACCGCAAGCAGTTCAAGGGCCGCATCCACGGCGCCTCGAAGGGCAACACATCGCTGAATTTCGGCTCCTACGGGCTGAAGGCCCTGGAGCCGGAACGCATCACCGCGCGTCAGATCGAAGCCGCTCGCCGGGCGATCACCCGCCAGATGAAGCGCCAGGGCCGGGTGTGGATCCGCATCTTCCCGGACCTTCCGGTCACCGACAAGCCGGCCGAAGTCCGCATGGGCAAGGGCAAGGGCGCGGTGGAATACTGGGCCGCGCGCGTCGCGCCGGGCCGGATCATGTTTGAAATCGACGGCGTCAACGACGAGACCGCGCGCCTGGCGCTCGAACTCGGCTCGGCCAAGCTGCCGATCAAGACCAAGATCGTCACCCGTCTCGACGCGGGCCTGGCCATGGAGGTGGTGCTGTGAAGATCGACGAAGTTCGCGGGCTCACCCCCGACCAGCTCTCCGAGACTCTGCTCAACCTCAAGAAGGAGCAGTTCAATCTGCGCTTCCAGAAGGCCACCGGGCAGATGGAAAAGACCCACCGTGTCGGCGAGATCCGCAAGGACATCGCCCGCATTAAGACCGTGCTGCGCTCCAAGCAGCCGGCCGCCTAGAGGAAGACGAAGATGCCGAAACGAATTCTCGAGGGCGAGGTCGTCTCCGACAAGGGCGACAAGACCATCGTGGTCAAGGTCAACCGTACCATCCTGCACCCAGTCATGAAGAAGACCGTGCGCCTGTCCAAGAAGTATCACGCTCACGACGAGGGCAACGTCCACAAGATCGGTGACGTCGTCCGGATCCAGGAGTGTCCGCCGAAATCCAAGCTGAAGACCTGGGAAGTCCTTCCCAAGGCCAGCGCTTAATTAGTCTGGAAGGTCGTAAGCCATGATCCAGATGCAAACTAACCTCGACGTCGCCGACAATTCCGGCGCCAAGCGGGTCATGTGCATCAAGGTGCTCGGAGGCGCGGGGCGTCGTTACGCCCACGTCGGCGACACCATCGTTGTGTCCGTCAAGGAAGCGATCCCGCGCGGCCGGGTGAAGAAGGGTGATGTGCTTCGCGCCATCGTCGTTCGCACCGCCCAGGACCTGAAGCGCAAGGACGGTTCCGTCATCCGTTTCGACCGCTCTGCGGCGGTCATCGTCAACAAGCAAAACGAGCCGATCGGTACGCGGATCTTTGGCCCGGTTCCCCGCGAACTGCGCGCCAAGAACCACATGAAGATCATCTCGCTCGCCCCCGAGGTGCTGTAATGGCCGCGAAGATCAAAAAGGGCGACCGCGTTGTCGTTCTGACCGGCAAGGATAAGGGCAAGCCCGGCACCGTGACCAAGGTGTTCCCCAAGGATTCCAAGGTGCTGGTGCAAGGTATCAACGTGGTCCAGCGCCACACCCGTCCGACCCAGGGCGACCCCCAGGGCGGTATCAAGAACAAGGAACTGCCGATCCACGTGTCGAACGTGTCTCTGGTCGATTCCAAGGGGAAGGCGACCCGTGTCGGCTTCCGCGAGGAAGCCGGCAAGAAGGTGCGTTTCGCCAAGACGACCGGCGAGGTGATCAATGGCTGAAGCTGCTTATACTCCCCGACTGAAGGCCGAGTACCAATCGCGTATCCGCGCGGTGCTGAAGGAACAGTTCGGCTACACCAATGAGATGCAGATCCCCAAGCTCGACAAGATCGTCGTGAACATGGGCATCGGCGAAGCGGTGGCCGATTCCAAGAAGGCCGGCGCGGCGATGAAGGATCTCGCCCTGATCACCGGCCAAAAGCCGCTGCCGACCAAGGCGCGCCTCTCGGTCGCGACCTTCAAGCTGCGTGAAGGCATGGTCATTGGCGCCAAGGTCACCCTGCGCAAGGAACGCATGTACGAGTTCCTCGACCGCCTGATCACCATCGCCCTGCCGCGGGTCCGCGACTTCCGCGGCCTCAAGCCCACCAGCTTCGACGGGCGCGGCAACTACGCCCTCGGCCTCAAGGAACACATCGTGTTCCCGGAGATCAACTACGACCAGATCGACCAGATGTGGGGCATGGACGTCATCGTCTGCACCACGGCCAAGACGGACGACGAGGCTCGCGCCCTACTCACCGAATTCCAATTCCCGTTCATCAAGAACTGACGGGGGGAAAGACACCATGGCTAAGAAAAGCGCCGTAAACCGCAACGAGATGGTCAAGCGTCTCGTAAAGCTCCAGGCTCCCAAGCGTGAGGCCCTCAAGGCCATCGCCAATGACGAGTCGCGCCCGCTCGAAGAACGCTTCGAAGCGCGCCTGAAGCTCGCCAAGCTGCCGCGTAACGGCGCGGCGGTGCGCATCAGGAACCGCTGCGAGATTACGGGCCGTCCGCGCGCCTATTATCGCAAGCTGAAAATGAGCCGGATCGCGCTTCGGCAACTGGGTTCACACGGCCTTATTCCAGGCCTCGTGAAGTCGAGCTGGTAGGGGAGGGAAAGCAATGGCTGTGAACGACCCCATCGGCGACATGATCGCCCGGATCAAGAACGCGACGTCCCGCAAGCGCGGCAAGGTCTCGACGCCCGCCTCGAAGATGCGCCAGCGCGTCCTCGATGTGCTGGCCGACGAAGGCTACATCCGCGGCTACCAACTGGTGCAGAAGGCTGGCGAGTTTCCTGAGTTCGAAATCGAGCTCAAGTACTTCGATGGCGAGCCGGTGATCGCCGAGATCAAGCGCGTCTCAAAGCCGGGCCGCCGCGTCTATTCCGCGATCGGCGACCTCAAGCCCGTGCGCAACGGCCTTGGCATCTCGATCCTGTCGACGTCCAAGGGCGTCATGTCCGACACCGCGGCGCGCGACGCCAACGTGGGCGGCGAAGTTCTGTTGAGGGTCAGCTAAGCCCATGTCCCGTATCGGCAAAAAGGCCATCGAAATCCCCGCCGGCGTGACCGTCACGCTCGACGGCCAATCGGTGACCGTCAAAGGCCCCAAGGGCCAGCTCGCCTGGACCGTGGTCGAAGAGATCGCGATTACCCAGGAAGGCAATGAACTCTCCCTCGCCATGCGCGAGGACAACCAGCGCTCGCGGGCGATGTGGGGCCTGTCGCGCACCCTCGTCTCGAACATGGTCGAAGGCGTCTCGAAAGGCTTTGAAAAGAGCCTGGAACTGGTGGGCGTCGGTTACCGCGCCGCGATGAAGGGCAATGTCCTTTCGCTGCAGCTCGGCTTCTCCCACGACGTCGACATTCCCCCGCCGCCCGGCATCACCTTCTCGTCGGGCAAGCAAACCGAAGTGAAGATCAGCGGCATCGACAAGCAGGTGGTCGGCGAGATCGCCTCGAAAATCCGCCGTATTCGCCCGCCGGAACCCTACAAGGGCAAGGGCGTGCGCTACGCGGGCGAACAAGTCCGCCGCAAGGAAGGCAAGAAGAAGTAAGCCATGGCCCTTTCTCCTCGCGATACCGCCAAGCGCCGCAAGCAGCGCAACCGCACCCGGCTCAAGGCCGTCGGCAACGGCCGCGCGCGCCTGACCGTGTTCCGGTCGGATAAGAACATCTACGCCCAGGTCAT
>DGYN01000047.1:8325-8988 GCA_002398405.1 Caulobacteraceae bacterium UBA5005 | reverse complement strand
CGTCGAAGAACATCTACGCCCAGGTCATCGACGATGCGGAGGGCGTGACTGTCGCCGCCGCCTCTTCGATCAAGGCCAAGAAGGGCTCGAACACCGAAGCCGCCGCCGCCGTCGGCAAGGCGATCGCCGAAGCGGCGATCAAGGCCGGCGTCAAGGAGGTCGTGTTCGACCGGGGCTCTTACGTCTATCACGGCCGGGTGAAAGCCCTGGCCGACGCCGCGCGCGAAGCCGGCTTGTCTTTCTAAGGAACCCCAGATGGCTCGTGGACCTCAAGATCGTGGCGGCGGTGAAGGCGGACAACGCCGTGGCCGCCGTGACAACAACGCGCCCCAGGCCGACGGCCCGGAAAGCGATATCGTCGAGAAGCTGGTGCACATCAACCGTGTCGCCGCGACCGTCAAAGGCGGCCGCCGGTTCAGCTTCGCGGCTTTGATGGTGGTCGGCGACCAGAAGGGCCGCGTCGGCTTTGGTCACGGCAAGGCGCGGGAAGTTCCCGAGGCCATCCGCAAGGCCACCGAGGAAGCCAAGAAGACCATGATCCGCGTCCCGCTGCGCGAGTCCCGCACCCTGCACCACGACGGCGCTGGCCGTCACGGCGCGGGCAAGGTGATCCTGCGCTCGGCTCCGGCCGGCACTGGCGTCATCGCCGGCGGCCCGATGCGC
>DGYN01000047.1:0-8267 GCA_002398405.1 Caulobacteraceae bacterium UBA5005 | reverse complement strand
GGTTGCGGTTCGGGCAAGGCCCGCGAAGTTCCGGAAGCCATCCGCAAGGCCACCGAACAGGCCAAGCGCAACATGATCAAGATCGCTCTGCGCGAGGGTCGTACCCTGCATCATGACGCCTTCGGCCACTTCGGTGCCGGCCGCGTCATCCTGCGGGCCGCCCCGGCCGGTACCGGCATCATCGCCGGCGGCCCGATGCGCGCGGTTCTCGAAACCCTCGGCGTCCATGACGTCGTCGGCAAGTCGACCGGCTCGTCCAACCCCTATAACATGGTGCGCGCCACCTTCGACGCGCTGAAGCACCAGTCTTCGCCCCGCCAGATCGCGTCCAAGCGCGGCAAGAAGGTCGCCGACATCGTCGGACGGCGTTCCGACGGCGCCCAGGGCGAAGCCGCTCCCGACGCGGCTGAAACCGCCGAAGCCTAAGGGTCAGTCAGATGGCAAAGATTACAGTCAAACAGATCGGTTCGCCGATCCGCCGCAAGAACGACCAGCGCGCCACCCTCGTGGGCCTGGGCCTCAACCGCCTGGGCCGCACCCGTGAACTCGAGGACACCCCCTCGGTCCGCGGCATGGTCGCCAAGGTCGCGCACCTGGTGGAGGTGGTGGGCTAGCCCATCGCTTACCGACAACACATCACGCCGAGTCGGGATCGCTCCCGGCGCTAGCTCCAAGGAGAAGGCCCTATGATCAAGCTCAACGAAATTCGTGACAACGAAGGCGCACACAAGAAGCGCATGCGGGTCGGCCGTGGCCCGGGCTCGGGCAAGGGCAAGACCGCTGGCCGCGGCGTCAAGGGTCAGAAGTCCCGTTCGGGCGTCGCCCTGATCGGCTTCGAAGGCGGCCAGATGCCGCTCTACATGCGCATGCCCAAGCGCGGCTTCAACAACCCCTTCGCCAAGAAGCTCGCGGAAGTGAACTTCTGGCGCATCGAACAGGCGATCGAAGCCAAGAAGCTCGATCCCAAGAAGCCGATCGATGCGGCGGCCCTGATCGCCGCCGGCGTCATCCGTCGCGAGAAGGATGGCGTGCGCCTTCTGGGCGAGGGCGAGCTGAAGTCCAAGATCGACATCACCGTCTATTCGGCTTCGCGGTCGGCCGTCGCGGCCGTCGAAAAGGCCGGCGGCAAGCTCACCACGACCGCCAAGCCCAAGGCTCCGGCCAAAGAAGCGCCGGAAGCTTAACAGGTATTTGCCCGGCGCCGGTGACAACGCCCGCCGGGTGACCTATCTGTCCTGCTCATTGTCGTGGGGATCTAGATGGCCTCGGCCGCAGAACAATTAGCCGCCAACATGAACATCGGCGCCTTTTCGAAGGCGACCGAGCTTCACAAGCGCCTGTGGTTCACGCTTTTCGCGCTGATCATCTATCGCCTGGGCACCTTCATCCCGATCCCCGGGATCGACCCGATCGCCTTCCAGAGCGCCTTTTCGAACCAGTCGCAGGGCATCCTGGGGATGTTCAACATGTTCTCGGGCGGCGCGGTAGAGCGGATGGCGATCTTCGCCCTCAACGTCGCGCCCTATATCTCGGCCTCGATCATCGTGCAGCTCCTGGGATCGGTCTATCCGCCCTGGGAAAAGCTGAAAAAGGAAGGCGGCGAGGCGGGGCGCAAGCAGCTCAACCAGTACACCCGCTACCTGACGGTGGCTCTAGCCCTGTTCCAGTCTTTCTCCATCGGCATGGGCCTGCAAGGCAGCCCGGGCCTGGTCTACCACCCCGGTCCCTTCTTCATGATCTCGACCGTGGCGACGCTCACCGGCGGCACCATGTTCCTGATGTGGCTGGGCGAGCAGATCACCGCCCGGGGCGTCGGCAACGGCGTTTCCCTGATCATCTTCGCCGGCATCGTGGCGCGTCTTCCGACCCTGTTCGGTCAGCTGTTCGTGCAGAGCCGTGAAGGGGCGATCAGCCTGCCCGTCCTGATGGGCGTCATCCTGATCCTCATCAGCCTGGTGTTCGTCATCGTTTTCTTCGAACGCGCTCAGCGGCGGGTTCTGATCCAATATCCCAAACAGCAGCGCGGCAACCGCATGTTCGGGGGCGAGACCTCGTTCCTGCCGCTGAAGATCAACACCTCGGGCGTCATCCCGCCGATCTTTGCTTCCTCGCTGCTGATGATGCCGGCCACCGCCGCCGGGTTCCTGGCCACCGCCGATCTGCCGGAATATCTAAGCTGGCTGCCGGGCGTGGCCGCGACTCTCTCCCCGGGCCACCCGACCCACATGGTCAGCTACGCGGCCCTGATCATCTTCTTCTGCTTCTTCTACACCTCGGTGGTGTTCAACCCGGAAGACACCGCGGAGAACCTGCGCAAGTACGGCGGCTTCGTGCCCGGCATCCGGCCCGGCAAGCGGACGGCGGAATATCTGCAGTACGTCCTGCACAGGCTGACCGCCATCGGCGCGCTCTACATCACCCTGGTCTGCCTGCTGCCGGAGTTTGGGATGAGCTTCAATTCCTCCCTGCAGAACCTGGCCTACGGCATCGGCGGCACCTCGATCTTGATCGTGGTCTCCGTGACCATGGACACTGTCGCCCAGATTCAGTCGCAGCTGATCAGTCACCAGTATGAGGGCCTGATCAAGAAGGCCCGTCTGCGCGGCCGGGGTCCCAAATGAACCTCGTCCTGTTTGGACCTCCCGCGGCCGGTAAGGGCACCCAGGCCAAGCGCCTGGTGGAAACCCGCGGCATGGTGCAGCTCTCCACCGGCGACATGCTGCGCGCCGCCCGCGCCTCAGGCTCTGAGCTCGGCGACCGGGTTGCAGGCATCATGGACCGGGGCGAACTGGTCACCGACGAGATCGTCATCGCCTTGATCGAGGAGCGCCTTCCCGAGGCAGAGGCCGCCGGCGGCGCGATCTTCGACGGCTTTCCCAGGACCATCGCTCAGGCGCAGGCGCTTGATGAGATGCTGAAGGGCAGGGGCGCTCAGATCGACCACGTCATCCAGCTGCGGGTCGACGACGCCGCCCTGGTCAAGCGCATCGAGGGCCGCTTCGCCGCCGAGGGTCGCGCCGACGACAATCCCGAAAGCTTCAAGGTCCGCCTGAACGCCTACAACACCCAGACCGCCCCGCTGCTCGACTATTATGTGGCCCAGGGCAAGGTCACCGCGCTCGACGGAATGGCCGCGATTGACGAGGTCGCGGCGGGTATCGACAAGGCGCTCGCTTGAACACTCAAAAATCGCCACATTTGTTCGAACCAAACGTTGACGATTTCCCAATCCTGCCTATAAGTGCGCCCTTCCGCGAATAGGCGCGTCGACCCGGTCGAGTTTCGGCCGGGCCGGACGCGCCTTTGGCGTCCGGTTTTGTTTTTGGAGAGGCTAAGCGTGGCCCGTATCGCAGGCGTCAATATTCCGACGAACAAGCGCGTGGTCATCGCGCTCCAATATATCCACGGCATCGGCCAGGCGCACGCCCGCCAGATCGTCGACAAGGTCGGCATCGAAGACGCCCGTCGCGTCAATCAACTATCTGACGCCGAAGTGCTTCAGATTCGTGAAACCATCGACCGCGACTTCACGGTCGAGGGCGACCTGCGCCGCGACACCGCCGTCAACATCAAGCGCCTGATGGACCTGGCCTGCTATCGCGGGCTTCGTCACCGTAAGGGCCTGCCGGTCCGTGGCCAGCGCACCCACACCAATGCGCGCACCCGCAAGGGCCCCGCCAAGCCGATCGCCGGCAAGAAGAAGTAAGGATTAGCCGATGGCCCGCGAACCAGGCCGCGTCAAAAAGCGCGAGCGAAAGAATATCACCTCCGGCGTCGCGCATGTGAACGCCAGCTTCAACAACACCATGATCACCATCACCGACGCTCAGGGAAACGCGATTTCCTGGTCCAGCGCCGGGACCATGGGCTTCAAGGGTTCGCGCAAGTCGACCCCCTATGCCGCCCAGATGGCCGCCGAAGACGCCGCCAAGAAGGCGATGGAGCACGGTCTCAAGACCGTCGAGGTCAATATCGCGGGTCCGGGTTCGGGCCGCGAGTCGGCCCTCCGGGCCCTGCAGGCCGCTGGTCTGACGGTGACCACTATCCGCGACGTGACCGCCATCCCGCACAACGGATGCCGGCCGCCCAAGCGTCGCCGCGTTTAAGCGCGTTTTGTACTTATCTTACGCCGGCTGCCTTAGCGCCGGCGGGCCGCGTTCCGAGGAATTTGCCACGTGATCGAAAGAAATTGGAACGAGCTCATCCGCCCCGAAAAGCCGCTGATCGAAACCGGCGCCGACGCGACCCGCAAGGCTCGCATCGTCGCTGAGCCTCTCGAGCGCGGTTTTGGCGTGACGCTCGGCAACAGCCTTCGCCGGGTCCTGCTCTCGTCGCTGCAAGGCGCCGCCGTGACCGCCGTCCAGATCGACGGCGTGGTGCACGAATTCTCGTCCATCGAGGGTGTGCGCGAGGACGTGGTCGACATCGTCCTCAACATCAAGCAGCTGGCCCTGCGCATGCACGCCGAAGGCCCCAAGCGTATGACGCTTCGCGCCAACGGCCCCGGCACCGTGACCGCCAGCCAGATCGACGCTCCGGCCGACATCGAAATCCTCAACGGCGACCATGTGCTCTGCACCCTCGACGAGGGCGCCTCGATCCGCATGGAATTTACGGTGAACAACGGCAAGGGCTACGTCCCGGCCGAAGAGAACCGTCCGGAAGACGCGCCGATCGGCCTGATCGCCGTCGACAGCCTCTATTCGCCGGTCAAGCGCGTCGCCTACCGCGTCGAGCCGACCCGTGAGGGCCAGCGCCTCGACCGCGACAAGCTGATCCTTGAGATCGAAACCAACGGCGCCGTTGGCCCGGTGGACGCGGTGGCCTACGCCGCCCGCATCCTGCAGGACCAGCTGCAGATCTTCATCACCTTCGAAGAGCCCAAGAAAAAAACGGAAGGCGAGGCCAAGCCCGACCTGCCGTTCAACCCGGCTCTGCTCAAGAAGGTCGACGAACTCGAACTGTCGGTCCGCTCGGCCAACTGCTTGAAGAACGACAATATCGTTTACATCGGCGACCTCATCCAAAAGACCGAAGCCGAGATGCTCCGCACCCCCAATTTCGGCCGCAAGTCCTTGAACGAGATCAAGGAAGTGCTCGCCGGCATGGGTCTGCACCTGGGCATGGACGTGGCCAACTGGCCGCCGGAAAACATCGAAGACCTGGCCAAGAAGTTCGAAGACCAGATCTAGGGACTGTCGCGCTCTACCAGGGACCAGCCTTTGGCCGGTCCTGGGCCCACAGACGCCGCAATAGCGGCCGAGGGTCCCGGCGCTTCGTTATGACCCGGCCTGGGAGAAGGGCCGGCTTGTTTGAACAGGGCCTCGCGGCCGGAAATAGGAGACTGACCAATGCGCCACGGTTATGCGCGTCGTAAGCTGGGCCGGACCAGCGCCCACCGGACCGCGATGTTCGCGAACATGTCCGCGAGCCTGATCAAGCACGAACAGATCATCACCACACTGCCGAAGGCCAAGGAGCTTCGCCCCTTCGTCGAAAAGCTGGTGACGCTCGCCAAGCGCGGCGATCTGCACGCCCGCCGCCAGGCAATCAGCCAGGTGCGCGACGTCGAACAGGTCGGCAAGCTCTTCGCCACCCTGGGTCCCCGCTACGCTAGCCGCAACGGCGGCTACATCCGCGTCCTCAAGGCCGGCTATCGCTACGGTGACAACGCCGCCATGGCCGTGATCGAGTTCGTCGACCGCGACGTCAAAGAAAAGGGCAAGGATAGCGGCCCGGTCTTCGTCGGCGGCGGCGACGACGAATAACGCCACATCGTTTCGATAGACATCAGGGCGGCGGGGCAGGAAGCTTCGCCGCCCTTTTTCTTTTCTGTTGGTGATCCGCCGCGCCCGCAGGGCCGTATCTGTCGTCAACCAAAATCAGAACTCCGGGGGGTCACGATGATCGGGTTTCAAAGGCGCGCAGGATCCATCGCCAGCGGTGGTCTCGCGGCCGTTCTGGTCCTGGCCACCGCCACCGGCGGCTGGTCGCAGCAAGCTCCGGCGCCCAAACAGGCCATTCCGCAGTTTCCGCCCGGCCCGGACTTCGTCGGCGTCGCCGGCTCCAAGGCCGAAATGGACCGCATCGCCGCCCTGTGCGGCGCCAACCGCAACGCCACCGACGGCTTCCAGTCGACGCCTGCCTTCCCCGGCCAGACCAAGGCCCCGATCCTCAAGGGGACCCAGGGCTATGCGGTCGAGAGCGTGGCCAAGGTCGACCGGCCCTGGTCGCTCGCCTTCCTCCCCAATGGCAAGATGATCATCAGCTACCGGGCAGGGGGCCTGGCCATCGTCGATAAGGCGGGCGTCGTCTCCGCGCCGCTTGCCGGAACGCCCCAGATCGTCGGCGCGCGCCTGGGCAGCGGCATGTACGACGTCATCCTGGACAAGGATTTCGCCCGCAATCGCACGGTTTATCTCTCCTATCACACCCGCCAGGAGGGCGACGCCGAGGCCAAGGGCCGGGTCGCCAGCGCCAAGCTTTCCGCCGACGAAAAGAGCCTCATCGACCTCAAGGTCCTGCGGGAGGGCGCCGATATCCAGCCGCGCCGCATCGTTCAGGCCAAGGACGGGACTATCCTGATCCTGTCGGCCGGGGTCTCGGATTCCGGGACCATGCACCAGGACCTGAAGAACCAGCTGGGCAAGGTGCTGCGCATCAATGCTGACGGCTCGATCCCGAAGGATAATCCCTACACCGCCATGATGGAGGCCAACCACGCCGTCTGGGCCCTGGGCTATCGCGACATCCACTCCGCAGTGATCCATCCCAAGACGGGCGAGCTCTGGGTGGCCGAGAACACCCCCAAGGGGGGCGATGAACTCAACATCATGCGAAAGGGAAAGAACTACGGCTTCCCGATCATCAGCTATGGCCGCGAAAACAATGGCTCGCTGATCAACGGCGGCAAGACCGTGCAGGCGGGCCTGGAACAGCCGGCCTACTACTGGACTGCGTCCATCGCCCCCTCCGGCATGACCTTCTACGACGGCAAGGCCTTCCCGGCGTGGAAGGGCAACGTCTTCGTCGGCGCCATGTCCGGCAAGCAGCTGGTTCGGTTGGAAATGAAGAACGGCAAGGTCGTGGCCGAGGAAAAGATGCTGATGGATCGCTGCAAGCGGGTGAAGGACGTACGTCAGGGGCCGGATGGCTTCGTCTACGTCATCACCGACGAGACCCCGAGCGAGATTCTGCGGCTGGTTCCGGCCAAGGGGAAGTAGTCACGCCTGCAAGTCAGAGTTAAGGCCAAATACACCATCTGCGGCTAACCCTTTCCTCCAATAGAAGAAAACTTCGAGGAGAGGGCGTTCCATGTACTTCCACAAGGTCGCCGACATGCGCAAGGCGATGGCGCTGTTGTTCACGGCGATCGCGCCCGTGCCCGCCCTGCTGGCCCTTGCCGCATACCAGATCTGGCTTGCCCCCGTCGTTGGGCAGCAGGCGCCCGGTCTGAACAGTGGAGCCACCATCGCCCTCATCACGTCAGTGTTCGGCAGCGCTGTGGTGGGCTGGCTTGGCGGCTGGCGACTGGGGATGGCCGTGGGCGACCCCCTCTCCCATTGGGCCTGGTTCCACCAGACGATGATGGACCAGAAGGAGAAGTTCCAGGACGAGATCCCCTACCTCGACTTCAAGGGCCCCCTGGGCAAGCTCGCCCGCCGCGCCGCCGGCAGCCGCAAGTGGCTGCAGGAGCGCGCCGACGAGATGGCCGCCAAGACTGAGCAGGCGCGTGTCTCCGACGAGGCCAGGGCCGTGCATGAAGACAATATCGCTCGCAAGGACCTTGAGCAGACCACGGTCGTCCAGGCCCTCGCCACCGGACTGTCCAAGGCCGCCGACGGCGACCTGATGCACCGCATCACCGAGGACTTCCCCGAGAGCTATCAGCAGCTCAAGATCGACTTCAACGACGCCATGGAAAAGCTGCAGGACGCCATGAAGCGTCTGGCCCTGTCGGCCATGGGCATCCGGGCCTCCACCGACGAAATCAGCCAGTCGGCCGAGGACCTGTCGCGCCGCACCGAAAACCAGGCCGCCAGCCTCGAACAAACCGCCGCCGCCCTGGACCAGATCACCGCGACCGTGCGCAAGACCGCCGAAGGCGCCACCGAGGCCAGCCAGGTTGTCCTGGGCGCCACCGCCGAGACCGAGGAGAGCAGCCAGGTGGTCCGCGACGCCGTCGCCGCCATGAGTGAGATCGAACGCTCCGCCCAGCAGATCAGCCAGATCATCGGCGTCATCGACGAAATCGCCTTCCAGACCAA